>CAYJSA010000016.1:5941-12422 GCA_964372785.1 uncultured Candidatus Saccharibacteria bacterium | reverse complement strand
ACCGAAATTGAAATTGTTTCTATTGAAAATTAACCGCTTTGGCGGTTTTTTTCTGCTCCGCGTATGTTGAGTACGAAAGTGTAATCAATATGCGCGGGGTGGATCTTTGTCATCATTAATGGGGAAGGAGGGTTGAAGAATAGATAATCACATTCCTGTTAAGTTAACTGATGTGGTTAAATGTCAGTGTGGCCATTCGGCTCCGCTCAAAACCTTCAGGTTTGTGTCTTGGCAAACATTTTCTGAACCAAACAAGAAGGGAAAGCTTGGTTCGGTTATCTCGGGTTACTACTATTGCGTATGCCAAGATGGTTTGCCTCTACCCGAAGACAAGGCTCGGACAAACCAAAAAACAGCCAGGCCGATAGCTTATCGGCAAGGCGGTAACAACAGGTGGCCCAGGATTGTGCTCTCGTTTCCGGATGAAGCCACAATTACCGAGCCGGAACAAGTGGAGACTCTTCAGTTGGCGGGCTCTCTCTGACCAACCAACAAGCCCTGCATTTTATGTAGGGCTTTTTTCTTGCGCCATTGACGTTGTTATTTTTATAGTATATACTAGTTTTGTGTACCTTTCACTATTTTTGTTCGCCCAGGAGGAAGAAAGTCATGCGTTGTTTCATGAGTTCGTTGGTAGTGGCTTTGTTATTTGGCCTTGGGTTCTCTGCGCAAGCGCAGACCGACAAGAAGCCGGAGAAAAAGCCGTCGTCCGTCGTGCTCTGGGAGGAGTACGAGAAGCAAGAAAAGCATACAGCCAAGGCCCGCGTCGAACTTGCCAAGGCAATCGACGCCCTGAAAGCCACGCGCACGAAGGCGGAAAAGGCTCCGTACAAAGCGCTGTGCGACGAAATTTTCACCACGGCCCAAAAGCAGCGCGAAACCATCCGCAAGGCCCAAGACGCCGTCACTGACGCCGAAAAGAAGGACCTCCAAGTGTTGATTGACGTGCTCCGCAAGATGCCTGCTGCCATTGATAAGGATGTTGCCTCGGGCGCGTTCGACGCCGTGCCGGCTGTCAAAGAGCAAATGCAAAAGCTGGCCAATGAGGGTAGGGGTCTGGATGTCATCCCCAAAGAGACGGTGGATCGGGAGCTCGACCAGATGTTCATGCTCAAACGCCTGCAATCTAGCGTCACTCACATCAGTTTTTCTACCAAGGAGGCGGGTTGCGGAGTGGTGCTGGTTGGCTATTCCATTACGCGGCCGATCGGGCAAAAGGAGGGAGAGGAAACAAAAGAGATGACCGAAGCCAGGAACTTGTACATTAAGTACCTTGGTGAGGCCATCGATGCAAGCGAACAGCTGGCTGCCAGGCCCGTTGTTCCCAAGGTTTCGCCCAAGTAGCCAAATGGCAAACGGGTGAAGCAAGCCGACAGATTCTACGGAACTGTCGGTTTTTTTGTTTGCTTTTTTCTGGCACATTGTGTAATCTACAAGAACAACCGTAAGGTTGCTTTATCCGCACACTCAAAATTCAAAAAGGGGATCCTATGTTACATTTGTATGGCAAAACAGAAGCATTGGTCCCCTACGGTACAACCATCAAGGAGTTGTTGGACCGGGGGAAGTATGGCAAACCATGTTTGGACATCTGTGAAGAAAATTTCCCATTGGAGACTTGGGAGGTTGGTCTTCCGGCTGCCATCGTGGTGTTCAGCATTTTCCGTGTGGGCAAGCCCATGGAATTTGAGGATATGGCTATAGCCTTGCATAAATCAAAGCACCGTGGCGCCTCTTTGCGGCAGGGGTTGGGCTTTGGCATTGAGAAGCCCCATATCCACGAGCGAATTTCCCTGATTCTGCCGGGATCTTTCTGGCGTAACCGTAAAACGGCGTTTCAGATCCGCCAAGTCCCTGGACTCTACAGCATTAGTGGGTCACGCCATGTGTATTTGCGTCAACTGGACCTAGTGCTTCCGGAGGGCGCATTCGTTCTGGCCACACTTCTGTAGCCATAGAACAACCTTTGGCGCTGATTTCTACGGAATTCAGCGCTTTTTTAATATTGAGAGATAAAAAGGCGGCCTTGCGGGTCGCCTTAAGTTGGGTCCAGTTCTTGCCAGTCTGGATATCTCTGGCACAACTTTTTTAGCTCATGAAGAGCCATTGGTATCCATTTCTGATAGGAGCAATTTTTACACCCTCCCAAAATGGCCACGTTTTGGACATTAACCATCAGTGGCACATAGTAGCCGACGTCGTGGCCGTTGCGGGCGCAGTAGACACCTCCGCATTCTACCCATACAACCATGGTGTGGTTTCTCCTAGGGTGACGATGTGCTAGTATTATACTAACTTATTTTATATAAAAATCAATGAGTGAAAAAAAACTATCAAAAGAAATTGGGTGGATCTTACAGGAAAAGTATCGTGGTAAATTAACGCCTGCTGCGAAAAAAGATATTGCGCGGTTTAGGCGCGGCGAGCCGCTAGACCATATTATTGGCTTTACCGATTTTTTGGGGTGCAACATTTTGGTTGATAAAAACGTGCTGATTCCACGGTTTGAAACGGAATTTTGGACAGAAAAGGCGATTGATGAAATAAAAAACGGAAAGCCCTTTGCTTTCGCGCAGGCCATCGGCTCTGAGAGTCCTCGGGCTCGAAGAGGTAAAATTTTTAATAAATTAAAAATTTTAGATATGTTTGCGGGGTCGGGGTGCATTGGCATTGCTATTTTAAAAAATGTAAAAAACTCGCACGTGGTATTGGTGGAATCACAAAAAGAGGCGGTGGCGCAAATAAAAAAGAATTGCAAATTAAATAAAATTCCTGAAAATAGATACAAAATAATCGGCACCGACATTTTTAGCGGTGTAAATCTTAAATCTAAAATCTTAAATCATAAATCTTCAAGGTTTGATTATATTTTTGCCAATCCGCCATACATACCAACTGTTAGAAAAAATAAAATTCAAAAATCAGTGTTAGATTACGAGCCCCACGTGGCGTTGTTTGGCGGAAGCGATGGTTTTTTGTATATCAGAAAGTTTTTGAAAAAAGCCAAAGACTTTCTTAAACCTGGGGGGAAAATATACATGGAATTTGATACTATTCAAAAAAACCAAATAAATAAATTACTAAAAAAGTATCATTATAAAAATTGGAAATTTCAGCGAGACCAATACGATAAATGGCGATGGGTAGCTGTTAATAACTAAAATTGTCCTGGCGCTATTTTTTTGCTAAAATGCAATAATAATAGATATGGCAGTGTGTCCCTGCTTTGTGGTATCATAAAAATATGCCAAGAGAAGATTTGTCAAAAACAGAATTATTGCGAGATGAAGCTGAAACTCCCGTTGAGGAGGACTTGAGCAGGACTCAGGAAGTGTCAACAATAGACACTATAGATGAAAACAATAAGGAAGCTCAAAGGCAAATAGCCGAAGGTTTAGAGAAAGCAGCAAGTAAAGAAGGGGTTTTGGAGGATGTTAATATTCAGGTTGGTGACGCGAAGAAAAAACTTGAAATTCTTGAGGCGCAAAGCCTAGATGAAGCGTCGTATGAGTTGTTGGATGCGGATGCGAAAGGGGCGGTAGAGGTCGTCCGTCAAAAAACACAAGATTTTTTAGAAGCCGGTAATTTTAAAAAAGAAAGCATCGCCCAATTACAGAATGAGTTGGGTTCGCCAGATTGGAAAGATGCTATCCCTGATGCCCAAATTAGGAAGCAGCTTGGCATGTTGCTTTCTTTGGAAATAAAAGACCAGATTCGGGGGAAAATAAAAGAAGAAAAACTAAAGAAGCAACAAGAAAAAGTAGATAAGCCCAAGGCAAAGAAAAAAGAAATAGGCCCGGATTGGCGGAATCCAGATGCTTTCCCTGTGCCCGATGAAGAACTGCCAAATTTAGGGGAGGCGAGGGAAATGACAGAAGAACAGGCCCAAGAAGCCGCACAGCAAAGCGGTGGCAATGAGGCTGAATTACCCAGTAGCGCGATTAAGGGAGCTGAATCTGCCCAGGAGCGCTTTTCTGAGAGGCTAGAGAACCTTAAAGAGAATGTTGTGGATGCGGCAGGTACGGTTAAAGAGGCGTTAGTGCAGGAGTCTCGAGGGGAAGATAGGGCAAGAAGAAAAGCTTTTATAAATAAGCAAAAAAGTTTTTGGACAAGGTTTGGGATGCGTCTTGGGTTTATATCTGATCAAGAACGAATTAAAGAATACGAAGAACGATAATATTTAAAACTATGAATAAACATAATGCATCAAGGGGCTGGGTATCAAGGACGCTCATTATCTTAGCGGTAGTGGTGTTTGTGGCAATAATAATTGTGTTTTTTGCAATTAAATTTGCTTCAAATGTTTCTAAATCAAAGAGCGCCCCTGACTCCAGCGAACAGCCAAAGCCGGTGTACGAAAAGACATTGGGTGATGTAAGATTTTTGTTTGAATCGGCGCAGAATTTGGGAAGTGTTTTGCGTGGTTCATCAGCCATGTCTTCATATCAGCAGGATGTGTTTACGACGGAAAAATTTATTAAAGTGGTTATCAGAGCCCAAAATAAGGGGAAGGTGAATATTCCGAAGTTTAATTGGGATATTGGCAATATTGTTGATTCAGACGGCAGGGTTTTCCCTCCGTCCAATCAGGTGTTTTATTTTTTGCCCAGGCCGGATACTTGCGGGGAACTGTTAAAACCAGAATTTGAACCAATCCCGTGTACAAAAATATACGAAGTTTCAAAAATATCAACTCACCTGAAGGTAGAAATAATTTCCACAGACCGGAGTTCCAAGAAACCGGCGGAGTACTTGGATCTAGTCGTGCGATAATATTAAAAAATATATGGCAAATACTATGCAAAACCCCACTCAAGACCAGTCTCCCGTCAAAAAAACAACACAAGAAGGCGATTTTGAGATTTCTCTGGATGAAAAAAAACCTGATGGTGTCAAGGAAGTAGAAAAAACCGTAGAAGCCAAAGAGGTTGCCCCTGCCCAAGAAATCACAGACCAACAACAGCTTCGTCAAAAGATTGAAAGCATTGATTTGACTGACCATTTAAAACAACAGGTGTCAGCCCAGGCAAACGCCATAACATCTTTAAGCGAGGAAGAAAAAATGAAGGCTCTGCTGAAAGCAGCCAAGGAAAAGGGGGTTATATTTGCGGTACATATGGCCAAAAAAATGAACGACCCTTATATTTTAGACATGCTCCATGACACACTGGCAAAAGAAGGCCATTATAAAGATTTTTTGAAGTGATAGGCCTAACAGTTAATTATTTCACCCGCTAATGGAACTGATTGTTTTAATAGCTGCTCTCGTTGTAGTCTTTCTGTTGATTATATTGGGTATTGTAATAGCCCTGTATTTTGAGCAGTCAGAAAAAAGTTCAGTCCTGGGAGGATTGGAGGCAGTTTTGTTTTTGGTCATGATGCCCAAGTACAAAACAGAAAAAGATGGCCAGCTCCAAAACGAGGAAAAGGTATTGATATCACAGATGGAGCAGGTTTTAACCAATTTTTTATATCTTAAAAAACCCAGACTATTTCAAACACCTCCCTCGGTAACCCTAGAAATCGCTTCCCAGATTGGTGGCACCGACATTTCTTTTTACGCGGCTGTCCCCAAGTACCTGGAAACGGTTTTTGAAAAGTATGTTCAGGGAGTGTATCCTAAAGCCATTATCCAGAAAGTTCCGCAAGATTACACAGTATTTGAACCCCAGGGCTTTGTTGCCGGCGCTTACTTAAAACTAAAAGAACACTTTCTTTTCCCCATCAGCACGTATCAAAAATTAGAAAAAGACCCGCTTGCGGCTCTCACCAATAATTTGAGTAAAATTTCAAAAAATGAGGGAGCTGCCATTCAATTGGTTATCCGTCCATTGTTTGGGTTTAATTTACGCCAGAAGGGGGAGAAGGTGTTGGCCAAGATCCGTGAAGGGGTGAAGCCAAGAACCGCAGTTAAAGGTGGCGATGGTATTTTAAAAACAGTAGTGGGTGACCTTACCAAATCTGCGCCTAAAAAAAATAAAGATCCAGAATTGGCGGCTAAAAAAGAGCAGGGATTTGACCAAACGGCTTACGACGCAGTGCAAAGCAAAATTCAAAAACAGCCGTTTCAAGTTAACATACGGCTGGTTGCCGCCGCTCACACCCAAGAACGAGCGGATGATATTTTAAACCACTTGGCCGGTTCTTTTAGCCAGTTTTCTCTTTCTGCCATGAACAGCTTGGAGGTAAAAGAAGTAAAGGGTGGCGGTTTGAAGAAGTTTTTATATGATTTTAGTTTCAGAAATTTTAATAATGGCCAAACAAATATCCTCAACACGGAAGAACTCGCCAGCATATACCATTTCCCAACCCATTTTACCGAAACTCCTTACATAAAATCAGCAAGATCGCAGGAGGCTCCTCCTCCAACTGACTTGCCCGAAACAGGAGTTAACTTAATCGGAAAGGTGAATTTTAGAGGCGAAGAAAAAAAGATCTATTTTGCATCGCGGGATGACAGAAGAAGACATCTTTATATTAT
>CAYJSA010000016.1:1714-5841 GCA_964372785.1 uncultured Candidatus Saccharibacteria bacterium | reverse complement strand
TTTCCGCCAGAAATCATCGGTCCGATGTTTGAACACTATATGAGAAACGCAATGTTGGCGCTGATGGCGGACAAGGATAACCCCGGAACGTTGGTTGAAATACCAAAGATGTTTACCGACCCAGAATTTTTGAAAGAAAAACTTTTGAAAGTTACTGATCCTGTTGTGCGACAGTTTTGGGTTAAAGAGTGGGCGGTTACCACGGGAAGCACCCGGTCCGACATGTTAGGATACGTGGTCAGCAAGGTAGGCAGGTTTATAGAAAATGAAATGATGCGTAATATTATTGGCCAAAGCCGTTCCAGTTTTGACTTGGCAAAAATGATGGATGAAAAGAAAATATTCTTGGCTAATTTATCAAAAGGGCAGACTGGGGAAGTGAACAGCTCTTTGCTTGGGTTAATTTTGGTTTCAAAGATGCAAATGGCGGCCATGAAGCGGGCCCGTATGAAAGAAGATGAACGGGAAGATTTTTACTTGTATATTGACGAGTTCCAGAATTTCACTACGGACAGCATTTCAACTATTTTATCTGAGGCGCGAAAATATAAATTAAATTTAATCATTGCTCACCAGTATATCCAGCAGTTAACTGAGCCAATCAGAGATGCGGTTTTGGGAAACGTGGGAAGTATGGGGGCTTTCAGGGTGGGTGCGGAAGATGCCGAATTTTTGGAAAAACAATTTGAGCCAGGATTTTCCCGGTTTGATTTGGTTAACCTGGATAATTTCACGTTAATTGTAAAAATGATGTTAAATAACAAAACATCTACTCCCTTTAAAATGCACACCTATCCTCCACAAGAAGGAAGGCCTCAAATTGTAGAAATTATCAAAAAGATTTCAAAACTAAAATACGGGAAACCAAAGGCCATTATTGAAAGGGATATCATGAGGCGTTCGTTTACCTCGGCTCCGATAGCTCCGCAAGCTCCGCCAAGTATAAGGTCGTTGTAATGTTGTTTAGGGTGTATTATTAGTTAAAAATAATAGAAAATTATGAACCATAGAAATATTGTTGTAGGGTTAGTATTTTTAACGGTGTTTACTGTTTCTTTTATTGAAGCAACTTCAATAGCTAGAACAGGGAACAGGTATTCTCAAACCGCAAAAATTAAGACGCAATTCACAGCTTTTTTAATCGGGCCTTCGGTAGCCTTAGATGAACAACTAGTAACCAACAATCCGGTAGTAAAGTTTTTAAGTGGCCCCCCTATAATTGTAAATGAACCACCAATCGACAATCCAGCTATAACCAAAATTACAGTAGACACATCTTTAACTTCAGAAATTTCGCCAGTAATTAACAATTTGGCTCCAACTATTACAAGTATATCACCAACATCAACAACAATAGGCGGTTCTGATTTTACATTAACCGTTAATGGGACCAACTTTGTAACTGGTTCTACTATTGCGTGCAGTACAGTATCTGCTTACTATCAACAAACAACTACCTATATTTCACCGACCCAATTGACAGCTCATATGAGTCCTGGATATTGTAGTGTTGTGGTAATGAATCCAACACCAGGTGGTGGAATTTCTAATGCTGTAGAATTAACCGCGGATAATCCCGTGCCAACGATTACCAGTTTATCCAACACCGAAATGTTGGTGGGTAGTCCGGGCTTTTATTTGCACATTTTTGGTACTAATTTCACTTCTAATTCTGTGGTCAGATGGAACGGTACAGACTTAGGAAATGGCTATATGTCTCCAACTGAACTAAAAAGATATATACCTGCATCAAATCTTGCAACGCCGAACCTTTATGTCTCTGTTGAAGTACATAACCCATTGCCAGGTGGAGGGACTTCTAATTCGAAAAATTTTAGCATTGAAAACCCAGTGCCGACTATTACAAATCTGTCTCCAAATTTCGCAGCTGTAAATAGCCCGAATCTTACAATTACTATTAATGGAGATGGCTTTACTCAAACATCAATTGTATATTCTACTACTTTTACGGGTCCTAATGGTAATTCTATATTATTTTCAACTACCTATATTTCTCCAACCCAATTAAGGGTAGTACTTCCTGCATCATTTTTTGCGGTAGCAAGGTCTTATGAGATTATAGTCGCTAATGGTACTCCGGACAACTATTCTAATAGGGAAACATTCACAGTGGCTCCAACCCAATTAACCATAGTTAAAAATACCGTAGGCGGAAATGGAACATTTAATTTTTCCATTTCTTCTACGACGAATATAGCTCCAAGTGAACTTGAATCGGAAAATATTACTACTAATAATAATTTTACCGGTTCTGTAACCATACCAGAACTTCCGCTCACCACTTATTTTATCAGAGAAACAGTCCCTAGTGGTTGGACGCTAACTTCTAAATCGTGTTCTATACCGGGAGTTGGTCCGACTGGAACACCGAATAACCAAAATAGTAGTATATCCAATATAACTATTTCGCCCGGTAAAACAACCACCTGCACTTTCAATAATACAAAAAATATTCCAGACCTAACTATTACGGACATAGATCCAGATGAGGTGCCAGCAGGTAGTCCAGATACAACCATCACTGTTAACGGTACGGGATTTACTTCCGGATCTTTTATTAGAACTCAAATAGGAAATTTAGCAACTACCTATGTTTCACCAATGCAATTAACAGCTATAGTACCAAGTTCGTATCTTTCTTTCCCTTCGTTAAGCATAACAGTAGTTAAAGAACCCGGTAGTGGTATTATTTCTAATAGCTTAAGGCTTACAGTGATTGACAATGAATCAACCTCAACTACAACTCCGAAAGTAAATTCTCTTTCAAATATATCCAGTCAAACAAATAACGAAGTTAAATCTAATGTTTCTAATAATTTACTTTTTAATATCTGGAATTCTATTAGAAATATTTTTAAAATAAAATTTTGGTAATATCTCAATATGTGTGGAATTATTGGATACATTGGAAAGGAGCAGGCGCTCCCGTTTATTATGGAGGGTTTGCGCAGGCAAAGCTACCGCGGATATGACTCCAGCGGTGTTGTAGTTTTTGATGGCAAAAATGCCAATCTGGTAAAAGCCGCGGGAAAACTGGAAAAATTAGAAGAAAAACTTACCGGGAAATCATTTCCCGGAACTGTTGGTATCGGACACACTCGCTGGGCAACCCATGGGGGAGTTACTGATGCTAACGCCCATCCTCATACCGACTGTAAGCAAAATATTTTTGTGGTTCATAATGGTATTTTTGAGAATTATCAAATATTAAAAGAAAAATTACAGGCCAAGGGGCATGTATTTATTTCCCAAACAGACACCGAAGTGTTGCCTCATTTAATCGAGCAATTTTTCAAGCCAGTCGCGAGATCTTCCCGCAAAGCGGGAGATCCCGACTCTGGCAATTTAGAAGAGGCCGTGCGTAAAGCATTAAAACTGATTAAAGGAGCCTATGGCATAGCGGTGTTTTCTAAAGAAGACCCGGATAAAGTTATTGTTGCTCGATTTTCAGCGCCTCTGGTAGTTTCCATGAACGATTTAGGCACATTCGCCGCTTCAGATGCCGCTGCGATTCTGGCGCATTCAAAGAAGATGGTTTTTTTAGATGACGGGGAAATGGCGGTTTTAACTAGGGATGGATTTGTGATAACAGAATTGAAAGCCACCGCCTCGGGCGGGGTCCCGCCAAAGGCGGTGAAAAAAGCCGTTACTGAAATTGAGTGGACGTTACAAGAGGCAGAAAAAGGGGGACATGCCCATTTCATGCTCAAAGAAATTTTAGAGCATCCGGCTAGTTTGGAAAATGTCTTGCGCGGAAGACTGCTTATTGACGAAGGCAGGGCGAAGCTCGGGGGGTTGGAAAGCATTAAAGACAAACTACGCGATATTAATCGGATTCAAATTATTGCTTGCGGCGGTTCTTCATACGCGGCGGCAGTGGGCGAATACATGCTTGAAGAATACGCGGGCATTCCTACGGAAGTTGAGATTGGTTCTGAATTCCGCTACCGAAAACCGGTTTTTGACAACCATACACTTTCTATTTTTGTTTCCCAATCAGGGGAAACGGCTGATACATTAGCGGCACTCAAAGAAGTCAAAGAGCGTGGGGGATTGAGCATGGGAATTGTGAATGTGGTGGGTTCTACCTTAGCCCGGGAAACAGG
>CAYJSA010000016.1:0-1614 GCA_964372785.1 uncultured Candidatus Saccharibacteria bacterium | reverse complement strand
GAAATTGACAAGCCTCGGAATTTGGCCAAATCTGTTACTGTGGAGTAATATGTTTGCCAGGGATTTTAAATCGGGGTATCATTAAACAATATAATAATTAATTATACAATATGGATTATAAAAAAATCGTTTTGCACTTGGTTATTTTCGGCATCTTTTTTGTATCGGCGGCATCAATGGCAGGAGTAGAGATTATTGGTTTTAAAACTACAAAGATTAAAACACCATTCGCGGCATTTTTAGGCGGGCCTTCGCCTACATTCTTGTCGGATTTTTTAAGTGAGCCTGTTATTATTATGAATAATGTGGCACCGACTATTACAAGTATATCTCCAACATCTGCAAGAATAAATGATGCGCCGTTTGTCTTTGCTGTTAATGGGTCAAATTTTGTGGATGGTTATAAGATTGTCATTGGCAATGTTGGTTACAATGGTTCAGCTAATGGGTTTACTTTATATAACAGCCCAAATCAGCTGGGATTAAGCGCATTGGATCCTTCAATATTTGCGTTGGGAGAACATAATGTATTTGTGCGCCCTACTGCGAATTCCCAGGAAGGAGATTCCAATGTTGTTACCTTTACAATATATAATCCGTTTCCAAGGCCTACCAGTATTAATCCTGTATCGGCTCCAGCAGGAAGTCCAGCGCTTGACGTAATTATCACTGGCACCAATTTTGTACCCAGTTCACTAGTCCGGGTGAATGGTTACAATCTCGTTACCGAACTCATTTCTCCTACTCAAGTACGCGCCACTATTCTTGCTCAATATATGAGCACTCCCGGCACTTTAAATGTTACAGTAAATAATCATTCAACCGCTTTTGAACCCGATACAATACCGGCACTACCCTTTACCGTTACTTCTGCAGGCCCCAATGTAATGCAGCTCCAACCCCAACCCTAACACCAACCCCAACCCCAACCCTTATGCCAACTCCGATAACACTTCAATCGCTTGAGGCTATGTTAAAACAAGCTGCATCAATTGTTGACGCAATTACAAATCTAATACAACAACTAAAGAAATAATCATAAAGAAATTGTAAAATAAATAAAAAACCGCTTGTGCGGTTTTTTATTTACAAAAAATCCGCCCTTGTCGCTCGCCTTATCGCCCTCACTTTGCTCGGGCTAGCTCTTCGGTTCCGGCTCGCTCCTTAGACCGTGAATTACGAGATGGTTTCTTTGGATTTTTTTCAATTTTTGAGATAGAAATTTGATAGAATTTTTATGCTTAGCTACGCATAAGCATAAAAATTATTGCAAATTTATAGCCAAAAATTGGGGAAAAGACAAGAAAAACTGCCTAAAATGTCCATTTCGTAATTCATGGTCATTAGAAGCACCCAGAGGGTACCCGGGTTTCTAACGTCCCGCTTTGCGGGACTGTTTTCCTCCACAGGGAAATATCTAATTTCAGAGACGGGATTTTCCGCTAAAGCGGATAAATCTCGCGTCTTGACCCGACCCCCTTTTAAAAAAATAACCTTGTAGAAAGGTTATTTTTTGTGGCGTATTCTTAAATCTTAAATCCTAAATCTTAAATCTATTCATCGGCTCGTTTTACGTATTCTCCCAGCTCGGTGTTCACCTCAATGAGGTCGCCT
>CAYJSA010000015.1:0-13016 GCA_964372785.1 uncultured Candidatus Saccharibacteria bacterium | reverse complement strand
GACCCGGAAAAATACGCCATTTGGAAGCTGGAACAACTGGTGAATTTTGGTTTGGGCGGTAAAAAATTAAGTGCCAAGGAGTTGAAAAAATATTGGTTGAAAATGGTTATAGATCCAGCTCGGCGCAAATTTCTGGAACTTTTACTCTATGGAAAAAAATAAAATTCTCAATAAGGATCAAATAAGGTTGCTCGAAAAAATCGGCAGCACGCCGTTTTTTAAAAAGCATTTTTATCTGACCGGCGGCACTCCTCTGGCCGCTTTTTATTTACACCACCGCTATTCAGAAGACCTTGATTTTTTTTCTGAACATGAAGTTGATGTAATGGCGCTGCAAACTTTTTTTAAAAGCAATAAAAAGGAACTTGGCATTTTAGAAATTGATTATCAGCAAAGTTTTAACCGCAACCTTTTTTTCTTAACATTAAAAAGCGGTGTTTTAAAAACTGAATTTACCTATTTTCCCTTTAGTTGCATTGAAAAGGGCGGAGAGCGATTTGGAGTAGTTGTAGACAGTTTGCTTGATATCGCGGTAAATAAATTGTTTACCATTTATCAGCGAACCAAAGCGCGTGATTATATTGATTTATACTGTATTTGCAAAGAGCAGGGATTTAGCATTGCCGACCTTATTAAAAAAGCCCGGGTAAAATTTGATACCCATATTGACCTATTGCAATTGGGTGCGCAGTTTACGAAAGCCAAAGAGGCCCAGGATTATCCGCGCATGTTGTGTGATATTTCTTCCCAAGACTGGCAAGAATTTTTCATAGCCGAGGCTAAAAATCTCCGATCGCAGGTGATTGAAAAATGAATTTTATTAGCCATCTCAAAAAATTAGATTGGATACTGATTGCCAGCGCCGTGCTAGTGTGTGCCTTTGGATTGGCTGGAATTTATAGCTCATCCTTGGCAAAAGGCAACTTTGGTAATTTTGAAAAGCAGCTTGTTTTTTTTGCCGTGGGATTTTTGGTTATGATTGCCATCAGTTTTTTTGATTACCGTATTCTAAGAAATAATTCGTATTTGATTTTAGCCCTATATTTTTTGTGCTTGGTATTTTTAGTAGGACTGTATTTTTTCGCCCCGATTATTAGGGGTACGCGGGGTTGGTATCGCCTTGGGTTTTTAACGCTTGACCCAAACGAGCCCATTAAAATAATTTTAATTGTCCTTTTGGCAAAGTACTTTTCTATGCGGCACGTCCAAATGTATAGGTTCAGGCACATTGTTTTGTCGGGATTGTATGTTTTTTTACCTACCGTATTAATTTTTTTGAAACCGGACTTGGGAGGAGTGATGGTGTTATTTTTGATGTGGCTTGGGATGTTGATGGTCTCTGGAATTAAAATAAAGCATTTTTTGATACTACTAGTTTGTTTTATGTTGGTTGCCGGTGTTTTGTGGGCCTTTTTATTGAAGGACTATCAAAAAGCTAGAGTCATTAACTTTATATTTCCTTATGATGTTTTGGGAGGTTCGTGGAGTCAGACACAAACAAAAATCAGCATCGGGTCTGGCAGGCTTTTGGGAGAGGGTTTAGGCAAGGGCTCACAAGTACAGTATGGGTTTTTGCCCGAACCTCACACAGACTTTATTTTTTCTGTTATTGCCCAAGAGTGGGGGCTTCTGGGGATTATCGTTTTCTTCGGCGCCTATCTTACGCTAGTTTGGCGCGTATTAAAAGTAGCCATTGATTCATCTTCAAACTTCCCCCGGCTTTTTGCCGTTGGTTTTACGATTGTGTTAATTACCCAATTTACCATTAATATTGGAATGAACCTTTCTTTATTTCCGGTAGTCGGCATTTATCTTCCCTTGGTAAGCTATGGTGGTTCTGGCTTAATTGGAAACTTTATATCTCTAGGAATTCTTCAGAGCATTAGAGCTAGAAGGTAGGGCCGCTCGCATTTTTCGCTATTGAAAAAAGCTTGTTTATAAAAAAATAATTGGGTTGCGGAGTAGAAAATAGGTATTGGGAGCAAAAGTGCTTGACCCCGCACCACTTTCACCGTATAATCCAAATTGCGCTAATAAGTATATTTTCAAAGTAGAAATAGGAAAACATGTTAAAAATAAGTCCGTGAAAGTGGTGCGGGGTTGACAAATTTGAGCATATAGAATAGAATCAAAAGCATACAAGAGAGGTGGCCACTTTACTCAATTTTAAAAGATAAAAACCTTCGCTGGTCATTTTTTGATGCAAATTTTTTCTCGTAAATAACAGGTAAAAAAGATACCCTAGACACCATCAGGGTATTTTGTGTTTATATCCGGAAAATCTCAAACCACAAATCACAAATCACAAAAACGTTTTGAATTTTAGGATTTAGAATTTGTTTGTAATTTGGTGCTTGTAATTTGGAATTTAATTTTACATGGCCGAAATAATACAAAAAGTAAGAAATTTTTCCAAATCTAAACTCTCTTTTTCCACTCCGCACCTTTTGCAGATGCAGCGGGAGACGTGGGAAGATTTCATCCAGGTACGCTTGAAAGAACTTTTCTCTGAAATTTCTCCTATTGTAGATTATACCGGTAAAGAATTTGAGCTCTGGTTTTTAGATTATAAGTTCGGAAAGCCAAATTACAAAAACGGCTTGGAAGCCAAACGGAATAATGATTCCTTGGAAATTTCCTTGCGTGTTAAAGTCCGGCTGGTAAACAAAAAGACCAAAGAAGTCAAAGAGCAAGAAGTGTTTCTTTGTGATTTTCCCCTTATGACAGAACGGGGAACTTTTGTAGTGAACGGAGTTGAAAGGGTTGTGGTCAGTCAGCTGATAAGGTCTCCGGGAGCGTTTTTTACTTCACGGAGTTCTCGTGGCAAGAATTATTTTGGCGCAAAAATTATTCCAAACAGGGGGGCTTGGTTGGAATTTGAAACGGAAGAATCCGGTTTTATCGGGGTTAAAATAAATAGAAAAAGAAAAGTACCGGCGACCACCTTGTTGATGGCTTTAGGTTTGGACAACATTGAAAAAATAGAAAAGGAATTTAAAGACGTTGATACCGGGGAAATACAATATATGAAGGAAACGCTAAAACGCGATACCTGTAAAGACCAAAAAGAAGCTTTGGTTGAAATATACAGGAGGCTAAGACCGGGAGATTTAGTTACTCCAGATACCGCCCAGGATTTAATTTTCAACATGTTCTTTAATTTTGACAGATACGACCTTTCAAAAGTGGGACGATGGAAAACGTGGCAGAGATTAACCAATTTAGCCCCTGCAAAAAAGGAAGATACCAAAGATATCGGCAAAGAAAACAGAATTTTAAAAATTGAAGACCTGGTTGAAGTAGTCAAAGAAGTCATTAGGTTAAACAATAATCCCATCGCCAAAGCTGACCAGGTTGACCACTTGGGAAACCGAAGGGTAAGAACCTTATCTGAACTTTTGCAAAACAGGTTGAGGGTTGGTTTAATGCGCATGGAAAGGATTATTAAAGACAAAATGTCTACGCTGGATCCCGCCACTATTACTTCAATGCAATTGATTAACCCAAGGCCTCTGATGGCAGTGGTGAAGGAGTTCTATACTTCTTCGCAGTTCTCGCAGTTCATGGATAACGAAAATCCTTTGGCTGAACTTGAACACAAGCGAAGATTGACTACTACGGGTCCAGGAGGGTTAACACGAGAAAGAGCCGGCTTTGAAGTGCGAGACGTGCAACCTAGCCACTACGGAAGAATTTGTCCGATTGAGACTCCGGAAGGTCCTAATGTAGGTTTGGTAGGTCACTTGGCTTCATTTGCCAGAGTCAACCCGTATGGTTTTATTGAAGCCCCTTACTTTAAAGTGAAAAATGGCAGAATTACTGACGAAGTGCATTACCTTTCGGCGCAAGAAGAAGAACGATACATTATTGTCCCCGCTTCGGTACCGTTGGATAAAAACCAAAAGATTTTACCCGAAATTCCGCCAAACAAAGTGGAAGCCCGGGTAAAGGGCGAACCGGCTGAAGTTGAAATTTCTAAGGTTGATTACTCTGACGTTTCCAGCAAACAGTTCATTTCTGCTGCCGCCGCCTTGATTCCATTTTTACAAAATGATGATGCATCCCGCGCCTTGATGGGTTCAAACATGCAACGACAGGCCGTTCCTTTGGTAAGGCCCGAGGCGCCTTTGGTTGGAACCGGTGTTGAAAGAAATGTAGCCAGAGATTCCGGCCAAGGTATTTTGGCCACTGCTAATGGTATTGTTAAAGAAGTTGATGCTTCTCATATTTTGGTTCAGTATGATATCGCTGGTAAAAAAGTTGAAGAAGATTATGAACTTCAAACCTTCGTAAAAACCAACCAATACTCTTGTTTCCATCAAAAACCGATTGTCCAAAAAGGTGAACATATCAAAAAGGGTGATGTGTTGGCCGATGGAGCTGCTATTAACCAAGGCAGGCTGGCACTAGGAAGAAACATTTTAGTTTGCTTCTTGCCATTGCGTGGAGGGGGATTTGAAGACTCTATTACTATTTCAGAAAAACTGGTTAAAGAATTTGAATTTACTTCTATTCATATAGAGGACTTCACCTCTGATGTGCGCGAAACAAAGTTAGGCCCTGAAGTTACCACCAGCGACATTCCTAATGTTGGCGAAGAAAAACTAAAGGATTTAGACGAAGAAGGAATTGTGCGGGTTGGAGCCCATGTTGGTCCTAACGATATTTTAGTTGGGAAAATTTCTCCAAAAGGAGAAGCCGAGTTGACTCCCGAAGAACGATTACTAAGGGCTATTTTCGGTGAGAAAGCCAAAGATGTTAAAGACAGTTCTTTAAGATTAGAACACGGAAAACATGGAAAAGTAACCAATGTTAAAATTTTCTCAAGAGAATTGGGTCATAAATTAGAGCCCGGGGTTATCAAAAAAGTGCAGGTTGAGGTTTCTGAAGTAAGACACGTTAAAGTTGGAGACAAGCTGGTAGGGCGGCACGGGAACAAAGGAGTTGTTTCGAAAATATTATCAGAAGCTGAAATGCCATTCTTGGCTGACGGTACTCCAATTGATTTGGTGTTGTCGCCATTGTCGGTGCCTAGCCGTATGAACCTTGGGCAAATTTTGGAAACTCATTTAGGGTGGGCTGCCAAAAAGTTAAATTACTTGGCAATTACCCCAGCATTATTGGGAGCTAATAAAGAAGACATTAAGAAAGAATTGAAAGAAGCGGGCTTGCCAGAATCTGGTCAAACAACGCTTTATGATGGTCACACTGGTCTTCCTTTTCCAAAACCAATTACCGTGGGCTATATGTATGTAATGAAATTAATTCACATGGTGGATGATAAGGTTCATGCAAGATCCATTGGTCCGTATTCATTAATCACTCAGCAGCCGCTGGGCGGAAAGGCGCAATTTGGAGGTCAAAGATTCGGAGAAATGGAAGTGTGGGCGCTGCAAGGATATGGTGCTGCTTACACTCTGCAAGAAATGTTGACCATTAAATCTGACGATGTTATCGGAAGGGCTACAACATATGAATCAATTTTGAAAGGCGAGCCGATTCGCAATCCAAACATTCCAGCATCATTTAATTTACTGGTGGCAGAATTAAAATCTTTGGGAATGGCCGTTGAAGTCAAAGAAAAAATAAAAGAAATAAAGACCGAAGCACGAAATCCAAAATCCTAAATCCTAAACAAATTCAAAATATAAAATCCAAAATGGACTACAATTACAATAAAAAATCAATCTGGAAATGGATTCTGTTGTATGCGGCAGTCGCCGCCATCGCTTACGGTTTGGTTTACTATTTCTTTTTTTACAATAAAGGAGGATATAATCAGAATTCCCAATACCCAATTACCAATTCACAACAAAATGCAGAAACCAGCGATTGGAAAACGTATAAAAATGATGAATATGGATTTCAGTTTCAATACCCCGATAATTGGACAGTCGATGTTCCCACAATAGGTATTTATTGGCCAGAACTTCATGTTTTTGTTGATCGTCCCAGTGGCAACTTTGATTGGACGCTTGAAAGTGGAGAAAATTATCCTAAAGGTGATATGAGATTTATAATAGAAACAGAAAAAGAAACCAAATATAATGTAGACGAACTTTTTTCATCGTACGAGAAAATATTTAAAGATTTTGGTTATAATTATAAGGAGGTTGGTGGGCAAAAAGCATTTCGCTATGTGCAGAAAGTCAACGCATCAACTGAGCAGGGAGGAACGGGTACTTTTATAAGTTATACGTTATCAAAAAATCATTACTTTTATCTTATTACAATACGTTACAGTAAATATAGCGATGGAGTTGGAGAAAAAATCATTTCCACATTTAAATTCACCCCAGTTAAATAATTTGCCCTTGGCAAAATTTAACGAGGCAGGCAAAATAGTTTTTCTTAAATCTTAAATCATAAATCTTAAATCATAAATCACGCCTATGCGAGTATTAGACCTAGAATCAATCAGAATAAAGATCGCCTCTCCTGAGGAGATTTTGTCGTGGTCGCACGGTGAAATTATTAGACCCGAAACGATAAACTACCGAACCCAAAAACCTGAAAAGGACGGCCTTTTTGATGAAAGGATTTTTGGCCCGGAAAAAGATTACGAATGCGCTTGCGGAAAGTACAAAAGAATCAGGTACAAAGGCGTAGTCTGCGATCGTTGCCAAGTTGAAGTGACTAAATCTCAAGTACGAAGAGAGCGAATGGGCCACATTAAGCTGGCCACACCGGTTTCGCATATTTGGTTTTTGCGTGGAGTTCCAAGCAGAATGGGATTAATACTAAATAAATCCAGCCAGCAGTTAGAAAAAGTTATTTATTTTTCTTCTTATATAATCACCAAAGTTAATAATGAAGCCCGGCAAGCTGTTTTGGATGCCGTAGAACAGGAATTTAAAATAAAAGTTAAAAAAGAAACAACCGAAGCCAAAAAAACAGAACTAAAACAATTAAAAGAAAAAGTAAAAGAAGAAATTCTGGAAATTAAACCATTACGAATTTTATCTGAGGTTGTTTACCATGATATTTCATTAAAGTACGGCGAAATTTTTGAAGCCGGAACAGGAGCCGAAGTCATCAGGGATTTATTTACCAAAGTTGATCTGCAAATTACCGTTGATGAATTGGTAAAAGAAGCCGAAGAAGCTCCGCCGATTTTAAAGAAAAAGATTTTACGAAGATTAAAACTTTTCCAAGGAATGTTACGGGCAAAAGTAAGGCCGGAATGGATGTTTTTAGATGTCTTGCCGGTGTTACCGCCTGATTTAAGGCCGATGGTTCAACTGGATGGTGGAAGATATGCTTCCAGCGATTTAAACGATCTATATAGAAGGGTTATCAACAGAAATAACCGGTTAAAATACTTGCAGGAAATTTCTGCGCCTTCGGTTATTGTCAGAAATGAAAAAAGAATGTTGCAGGAAGCGGTTGATGCGTTGATTGATAACGAAATGAGAAAAGGGGTTACCACTACCGCTACTACTGGCGGGAAAAGATTGTTAAAATCATTGGCCGCAATGTTGGCCGGAAAACAAGGAAGGTTCAGGCAAAACCTTTTGGGTAAACGCGTGGATTATTCTGGAAGATCCGTTATTGCCGTTGGACCTGAACTTAAGTTTTCACAGTGCGGTCTGCCAAAAAAACTGGCGCTCGAAATTTTTAAACCCTTTGTTATTAAAAGAATTTTAGACAAAGAACTGGCCTATAACATCAGGGGAGCCGCTAGATTAATTGATGAAAAACCTCCTGAAGTGTGGGCCATTTTAGAAGAAATTGTAGCGGGCAAGGTGGTGCTGCTTAACCGAGCTCCAACTTTGCATAGGCTTGGTATTCAGGCTTTTCACCCCGTTTTAACCGAAGGTGAAACGATTAAACTGCATCCTTTGGCGTGCGAGGCCTTTAATGCGGACTTTGACGGAGACCAAATGGCGGTTTACTTGCCATTATCAGAGGAGGCTCAAAAAGAAGCTAGAGAAATTATGCTTAGCAGTCTTAACTTGTTAAGACCTGCCACCGGTTTGCCGGTAATTGGTCCGTTTAGAGATATTGCACTTGGCTGTTACTTAATTACAAAAATGAAGGAGCCGAAAGATCCGAAGGATGCGAAGTACTACTCTAGCCAATCAGAAGCCATTACGGCTCATGAATACGGATTTTTGACGTTAACTCAAAAAATTAAAGTTCCAAATCCAAAATCCATGCCTGCGCATGCAGGAGAAGCCCATGAATTAATTGAAACATGCGTAGGCAGATTAATTTTTAACTCAAGCTTACCTGTCACCTATCCGTATGTTTCAAAATTGATAGACAACAAGGCACTAAAAGCAGTGATTCGGGACATTATAGAAAAGTACCCGGGCCAGGAATCCATAGACACTTTGGATAGAATCAAGACCATGGGTTTTGAATACTGCACGCTGGCCGGAGTAAGCTGGGGTATGGATGACTTGGTTGTTCCTAAGGAAAAGGCAAAATTAATTGAAGATGCCGAAGCAGAAGTTGAAAAGATTGATAGCCACTATGCCAAGGGCTTGTTGAGCCACGAGGAAAAGACCTCGCAAAAGATTTTGATTTGGCAAGAAGTTAAAACCAAACTTGAGGTATTGTTAAAAACCACCCTGCCAGAAGACGGACCAGTGTTAAATATTATCAGCGCCGGGGCAAGGGCTACGTGGTCTCAACCGGTGCAAATGGCCGGTATGAAAGGTTTGGTGAACAATCCAGCCGGAGATATTATTGAGTTGCCTGTAAAGTCCAGCTTTGCCGAAGGGTTTAATGTGTTGGAATACTTTATTTCCACCCACGGAGCCAGAAAAGGAACCGCCGACACCGCTTTAAGAACTTCCTCGGCTGGTTACTTGACCCGCCGCTTAATTGACGTGGCCCATGATGTGATAACTTTAGAAGAAGATTGCGGGGATAAAAAAGGAATCACCGTTACTTTAAAAGAATCTGATTCTGTCGGACAAGATTTCACCTTTAAATTAATCGGCAGGATGGTTTTGGCAGATGTCATTTCAAAAGAGAACAAAAAAGAAGTTATCATTAAAAAAGGCGAGATGATTAACTGGCATCAGGCCAAACAAATAGCCACAGAGAAAATTGAAGAAGTGGTTATCCGTTCACCGTTAAGCTGCAAGAGCACCAGGGGTGTTTGTCAATTCTGTTATGGTTGGGATTTAAGCAGAAACAAAATGGTAAAACTTGGTGAAGCGGTTGGAGTTATCGCGGCCCAGTCCATTGGAGAGCCGGGCACCCAGCTTACGCTTAGGACCCACCATTTAGGAGGGGTAGCCGGTGCCGGCGACATTACCCAAGGTTTGCCCAGAATTGAAGAAATCTTTGAAGCCCGTGCTCCAAAAGGAGAAGCCGTAATGTCTTTGACGGAAGGAAAAGTTACCCAAGTTAATGAAGAAACACGCGTGGTAACCATCCAACCAGAAAAAGGCGCCGAAGGCCTGCCTCCTGCCCGCGCAGGCGGGGCGCAGGCAGGCAAAAAGCCATTGCCGATTGATTATAAGATTCCGGGTAAAATTGCCATTTTGGTGGCTAAGGGTGATGAGGTGAAAGAAAATCAGCCACTTTGCGGAGGAAGTTTGGATTTAA
This sequence comes from uncultured Candidatus Saccharibacteria bacterium, assembly GCA_964372785.1. Classification (GTDB taxonomy): domain Bacteria; phylum Patescibacteriota; class Minisyncoccia; order Minisyncoccales; family Staskawiczbacteraceae; genus VGLO01. The sequence continues at coordinate 3,452 of CAYJSA010000015.1, read as the reverse complement.
AGAAGTTATACAAATCCGCCGGCTTGGAAGAAGCCCAGCGCTATGTGTTACGTGAAGTGCAAAGAATTTATGCTTCCCAGGGAGTTGATATCCATGACAAGCATGTTGAAGTTATCATTCAAAAAATGTTCTCAAGGGTAAGGATTAAAGAAGAGGGCGATTCTGATTGGGTAAAGGGAGAAATTATTGAATGGTATGTGTTCCAGGAAGAAATTGAACGATTGAAAAAGTTGAAGAAAAGTCCTCCAATCGGAGCCCAAATTTTGCTTGGAATTTCTGAAGTGGCACTGGCTTCGGAAAGTTTCTTGTCTGCCGCTTCGTTCCAGCAAACTTCAAGGGTCTTGATTAAGGCAGCTTTAGAAGGTAAGGAAGATAAGTTGAGGGGATTGAAAGAAAACGTTATCATCGGAAAATTAATTCCGGTGGGGACGGGGTTCAGGCAGAAGTAAAGAATGAACACGAATTTCTGAACGAATTAACACGAATCACGAATAAACGGCGGCGCCAAAAGGCGCCGCCGCTTTTGTTTTACTCTTCCACTTGTGTAACTATTACTTGCATTTTTCTCATATTTGTATAGCATGCAAGTAGAGATATTTTCGAATCGCTCTTTTCGGAGGGGTTAAACATGGCGCAAGATGATGTTGCCGATTGGTTAGATGACGATCGGCCTCCACCAAGCCAAGAGGAAGTTCAAGTTGCGTGGCAGCAACTGCTTGCAATGGATTTGGCGGGGAAGCAGATTGTGCTGGAATCGAGTGCCGGTGATAGCTTCGAGGTTTGGGGTTACATTGAGAGGGTCTTTGTTATCCTCGGCGTTGGCGTAGCGTTTAAGGTAGATGGCATAGATGTCTACCGCCAGGGACAAGACGAGCTCTGTCCTTGCGAAGGCTCCGCTGAGCCCTGCTATATCGTAGTTGATCTCGCTCCGCCCCCTCAATTCCGGAGTACCGATATTCTTTTGCCTAGAGGTGGCATCTGCATTGATGTCACGGGCGAAACCATATTTGGGGGGTGTTACCTTTCAGTTGGCTACATCATGTTTTAGGACAGGTGAAAATGGAAAAAGCCACCATTTTCCGAAACAACCCAAGCCGTTGACCGCGAGGCGTCAATGGCTTTTTTCATGTAAAAAATTTAAGTGGAGCGAGGCGTTCGTTTCAAAAGTGGCTCTCGGAGGCGAAAAAGATTGGTTTCCGCCAACGGCGGAATTTTTCGCCGAGAGCGCAGGCGCAACATTTCGCTGGAAAATATTGACGTCGGCACTTTTGAAACGAACATCGAGCGAAATATCCACTTGAAGGCTTAAAACGAAATGGTGTATAATCAATGAATTACACCCTAAAAATGGGAAAGAAAGACAAGTTTCAAAAGCAAAATAATAAGAGAGATAAGGGTAAAAAGAAGGAGTATCTTTTAACCTTAAAAACCAAAAAGTGGATAAAGGCCATTGTGATGTTTTTGGTTGCAATCATTATAGCCCTCTCTTTTTTAGATAAATCAGGGGTGGCGGGGAAGTGGCTGGTTATCGTCTCAAAATATCTATTAGGAGATGCAAAAGTTACTATTGCCACTATTGTTTTGGCATTATTTGCTGGCGGATTGGTAATGGTAAAATCGCATAAGAAAGTTAAGTTTTTAGCCGTTTTATTGGCTATTTTGTTGGTTATTTTGGGTACTTCGGGGCTTTCTTATAACCAAAACCTAAACGAAAATTATATTGGCGGGGTGGGGTGGATCGCTAAACTTTTGGCAAGCGGATTTGGCCTTTTGGTTTCAAACATTATTTTTTCAGCAGTTATTGTTATCGGCTTATTTATATTCTTGCAATTTATCTGGCAGGAAATTCCCAAAGAAAAAGAAGAAGAGAAGAAGCTTGGATTGCCCTTTCCAATTAAAAGTTCAGATTCGCCTAACTTGAAAATCCGGGGGGTGGTGGAAGAAAAACCAGTGGAGAAAGAAAAGTCAAAAATGGGGCTTTTTAAGAAGGAAATACCCGAAGAGAAAAAAGCAGTTCCGGTATTGGTAAATGCCTCCCAGCCTATTCAAAAAGGCAAATATGCTTTGCCACCGATTGATTTACTTAATAAAAATGAAACCGTTCCAACTTCAGGAAACATAAAAGAAAACTCACTTATTATTAAAAAGACTTTAGAAAACTTTGGCATTCCGGTTGAAATGGCCGAAGTAAACGTGGGCCCTGCGGTTACCCAATACGCTTTTAAGCCGGCAGAAGGGGTAAAACTCTCAAAAATTACCACGCTTTCAAATAACTTGGCATTAGCATTAGCCGCCCACCCAATAAGAATCGAAGCCCCCATTCCCGGAAAAGCTTTGGTGGGAATTGAAGTGCCAAATAAAATCCGGGCTACGGTGGTACTACGAAATTTAATTGCCGACCCGGCTTATCAAAGCGCTGAATCTCCGTTGATGATTGCTTTAGGAAAAGACGTTTCTGGAAACCCGATGTATATGGCGCTTGAAGAACAGCCCCATTTGATGGTGGCTGGAGCTACTGGAACCGGGAAAACTATTTTTTTAAATTCGCTGATTTTAAGCATGCTCTATAAAAGTACGCCGGAGCATTTGCGGCTTATCATGGTTGACCCCAAGCGTGTGGAGTTCCAACATTATAACGGAGTTCCGCATTTGTTATGCCCGGTTATTTATGATGCCCAAAAAACTATTAACGCGCTTCAGTGGCTGGCTAAAGAAATGGAACGGCGCTTTGAAATATTTTCCGAAATTCCAACCAGAAATATTAAAAGTTATAATCAAAATAAATCAGTGATTGCTTCTGGGCTGCAACTGCCTTACATTGTGGTGGTGGTTGATGAGTTGGCTGATTTAATGGCTGCCAAAGGTAAAGAACTGGAAGCAGGAGTTGTGCGTTTGGCACAAATGGCCAGAGCCACGGGAATCCACTTGGTGTTGGCAACCCAAAGGCCCTCCGTTGAGGTTATTACTGGGTTGATCAAGGCAAACATCAGTTCAAGAATAAGTTTCCAAGTGGCTAGCCAAATTGACTCGCGAACCGTTATAGACACTACTGGTGCCGAAAAATTGTTGGGACTGGGAGATATGTTGTTTCTATCTTCAAAGTCTTCAAAAATTACTCGCGTGCAAGGCCCGTATGTTTCCGAAAAAGAGGTTAAAAAAGTTACCGATTGGCTAGACGAACAAGCTAAAATAGTGGATGAACCGCAGTCCGAGCTTATCGCCAACTTGAAAGATACGTTGGAACAGCAACAGCAAGCCGATGAAAAGGGCGGGGATGTATTTTTTGGCGATAGCGATCCGTTGTATGATGATGTAAAAAGAATTGTGTTGGAAACTCAAAAAGCTTCGGCATCATTTTTGCAAAGGCGTTTGAGGATTGGTTATTCTCGTGCCGCCCGTTTAATTGATATGCTGGAAGACCAAGGCATTGTGGGGCCCGCCGATGGCGCCAA
>CAYJSA010000014.1:13697-14380 GCA_964372785.1 uncultured Candidatus Saccharibacteria bacterium | reverse complement strand
GGTAATTGAGCTCATCGTTTCAATTACAAAGCTCGACTACGGTCAGAGCTTTTTTGTTGACATTTTTGAATATTTACGTAGTATTTAACTAGGTTCGTTGAAATCTGGAAATCACGATATTCCAAGCCAACGGGAGCATGATCATGGAAAAAATGGGTGAATTCGGACTAAAAGAATCAGGAAAGAGAAAGGGAGCTCATCACTACTTCGTGAAGGCTCTAACCCTAGAGGATGCCTGGAAAAAGCTGGCAAGTCGACTCAACAAAACGGTCGGCGAAGTCTGGAAAAAACACTACCTCTGCTACAAAAATCTGCCAAGGGAAAAAGTGATTCGCATCCCGCATAAAGAACGGACGTTCGTTAAATGAACAAAAGCCCCACTAACGTGAGGGCTTATTTTTTTGCCCGCCACTACCAGTCCCGCCAGGGCGGGATGGTGTGTAAAGTCGCGAGAATTATCCGCAAAGCGAAAATTCCCGACTGGGGGCAAGCAAAAAGTTATTGAGGGCGTTCCGCTAACACCAAGTCCAGATTCATTTCTTCATCGCCACGCAGTACTTTTAAGGTTGCTTTGTCGCCTTTCAAAATCAACGCGCCATAAACTAATCGCCCTGTTGCCGTTTTGGCCTTTGCTACATTTGAATAAACCGAATCCCCTCCTGTGTTAGTAGCTCTAACCCGAT
>CAYJSA010000014.1:0-13597 GCA_964372785.1 uncultured Candidatus Saccharibacteria bacterium | reverse complement strand
GGGTTCCTGAAGAAGTAGATAATTTGGCGGTAAGACTTGATGGAGTTAGAGGGGGGCTGGGTGGCGTTGTCGCATTTGCTACATTTGAATAAACCGAATCCCCTCCTGTGTTAGTAGCTCTAACCCGATAGTAATAAGTTGTTGCAATCGCCAGCCTAGTATTGCTATAGGCTTTCACATTCACCCCCGTTACAGCAATCTGGGTAAATTTAATGCCATTTATGCTACGTTCAATCTTAAACCCGGTTTCATTAGTTGAGTTATCTTGCCAAGTTAAGTTAATCTGGGTTCCTGAAGAAGTAGATAATTTGGCGGTAAGACTTGATGGAGTTAGAGGGGGAGGATTAGTAATTTCAGTTACGAAAAGATTGTTGCCGGCATCATAAGAGTACCAAACTATTTTATTACCCGAAATATCATTAGGACCATCGGTTGTGTTTGAGATACCCACCTCTTGATTCGCAGCTAAATCATACGCACGGATTCCACGTGATGAATCATTCTTATTTGATACATTATTATCCCATACGATGTAATTTCCGGAAATTCTTGGGGTATCTGAATAGATAGCAAGACCCGTTGCGATCCGTCTTGTTTGATTGGTGTCTAAATCGTAAAGATACATATCATCATAATAGTTACCGGCACCAATGGTCTGAAAATCAAGCCAAACAATCTTATTTCCAGAAATAGCTGGTGACATTTGATCTGTAGTACTGGTGGTAATTTGCCTTTCTTGATTAGTGCTTAAATCGTAAAGATAAATCTCGAAATTTCCTGACGGACTCCGGCTTGACCACACAATCTTATCTCCATCAATATCCAATTGACGATTCATATTCTTAAAATATCCGTTATGCGAAATCTGTCTTTCTTGATTGGTATCTAAGTCGTACATGTAAACATCGCCATTTGGACCGCCCGAAACGCCACCAAAATCAATATAAATAATCTTGTTACCTGAAATGTGTGGATCGATATAATGGATAGACACATCAGTGGTAACTTGCTTTTGTTGATTCGTGTCTAAATCACGAAAATAAATTTGATCGTCAAACCCCCTCCATACAACCCTGTTTCCATCAATATGCAGTTCTGTTAAAACGCAACCGCTTCCGTAAACGCAACCAGTAGTGGGATGAGTGTTGATGACTCCGCCCTGATTCTTGTCCAAATCATAGAAACTGATATTCGTATCAATATTTCCATTGTTCGTAGTGTTCCATACAACTTTATTACCGGAAATGCTAGGCCAGCCGGAAAGGACCGCTGACAGATTAATTGTCCTGATTCCAAGCCTTACTTGCAAAGGAATGTTTTGGATAATTCCATCAGCATTAATAGCTATATTAACACTTGCATTTGTGTCGTATTGAATTCGGCCGATTTTAAAAACAAGGGGATTGCCTAAATTACTTTTTGTTTCATCCTGTGCCATACTTCCGAAGTTAGAAACATTAATACGGAGTGAATCGATGGATGAATCAGTAGAGCTTAACGTTGCGGTAACCGATGATGCGCCCTTCCAAACATTCTTAAGAGTAATAATCAGCTGGATTTGTTCGTTAGATTCGGGAATTTGATCACCGTCTCCAATGTCGTTTAATTGGGTGTTTTGAATAAGAATAAAGGGAGCCGGAATAGACGTTAAGGCCTTATAAGCGTTTACTCTCCCACTTCCCATTGGAACCGAAGGAGAAAAAGGGAAAGAATCGACGCTTGCCACTATTCTAGCTTTAACGTCGGATATAGAGCTATCTGGAAAAGCAGCCATAATTAAGGCAACTAACCCGGCCACATGGGGAGAAGCCATAGAAGTACCGCTGGAACGATAATAATTGGTGTTAACAATACGAGCGCCATCTTTATATATATCTGTATTTGCAGATCTCAAAGATAAAATATTTTCGCCAGGCGCGACGACATCAACTTTAAACCCGTAGTTTGAAAAAGATGACTTTGTGTCATTGGTATCCGTTGATGCAACCGCAATAACTGTATCAATGCCAGCGGGAGTAAAACCAGAAGTATTTGTATTACTATTCCCGGCTGCAGCAATGGCCACAACTCCTTTTGAGTGAGCATAATGGAAAACATCAGTTAAGACTTGGCTAGATCCTGTGGCTCCCCATGAATTATTTAAAACATCGGCGCCATTATCTACGGCGTAAATGACAGCATTTGCAAGATCAGATACATAGCCAGATCCCGTGTCACTAAGTCCTTTAACTGCCATAATCTTGACTTGCGGAGCAACGCCGATTACGCCAAGATGATTGTTGCCGACAGCCGCAATAGTTCCGGCAACATGAGTGCCATGCCCATAACCATCCATGGGATTATTATCTTGATAGGCAAAATCCCACCCTCTTACATCGTCGACATAACCATTATGGTCATCGTCAATGCCATTGCCCGGAATTTCCTTGGTGTTTGTCCAAATATTTGATGCGATATCAGGATGATTGTAGTCAACTCCAGTGTCAATGACGGCGACTACTATTCCTTGACCCTGCGTAATATCCCAAGCGTGTTGCATATTAAGTTTTTTTAAACCCCAAAGATCGCCATAAGACTGCCCCCAAGATCCTGATAAAGAATAGTAAGGGTCATTAGGAACCATCGCGATTTTGACTTTTTTATCGATCTCTGCATATTCTACATTAGGATTTTTTTTATATTGGGCGACCATGGCTTCAACATCGGTGCCCGGAGGCACGTTTACAAGATTAATGCGATTAATATTGGGGACTACCGCATTTTTGAGTTTTCTTTTAGCTCTTGCAGGAAATGCAGTATTTAAAGTTTGGGGGGATTGATTAAGTGAAATAAGATCTTTTATGACTGAAACCCCATACTTAGCATTTAAGGTAGCTGTAGTGGTTTGCGGATTTACGCCTTTTTTGAATTTAACAATGATGCGGTCATGGGCAAATCCAATAGGTAGCAAATCTATCGGGGCGATAGGTGAGTTTACTAAAAGAGGGGTGACTGGAAGTGTTGGCGTCGGAACTATTGGCGTTGGTGTTGAGGGGGTTACTAAACACAACGCGAATGTACAGTTTGGACCGGTTTTTTGGACATATGATCCATCAGAACACTGTTTAACTTCTTGCGTACATAATACAGGTTGGATAACGGGAGATGGAATGGGATTTATGGGGTCTATGGATGGCGGAGATTGGGAAGGAAGTTCTTGTGTCGGACTGAACGAAGGCGGGATCGTTATATTGGGTGGCGGTGGCGTTATATCAGATATTGGAGCGGTTACACCAGCCAGTAATTGTTGTCGCAAGTTATCTACCTGCAACTTGATTAGTTGTAGTTTAAGATTGTAAATTTGACCCTGTAAAACAGAAATTAAATTTACTACATTGGTTTGTATTACGTTATCAGCTCTTACAAAGCCTACGCTAAATGTAAAGATTACAAGAGTGCTTACTGTTAAAACAATCGCCTTAGAAAAATAGTTTTTCATAATTTAGGTTCAATACTAGTTAATAATACCACCCTCAGATATTCATTTAAAGTTGCATATGTGAGTAACCTTTTACTATAAAAATATACATTCTATCAAAAGTCAAAACCCATCCTTCTTTTTTGGCTTTTTTGGTATTTTTTTACTTCCTCTTGAATATTTTTTTAGTTATCTTTTCCATTAATTGATTATACTATAAAAAATGAAATTATTATTAATTTCTCTCGGCTAAAATTATATCCACACTTATTTCTTTGTCATCGCGCAGTACTTTTAAGGTAATTTTATCGTTGGGACTATACTTTGCAAGAATTTTTGTCATTGAATTATCCTTAGTTATTTTTTCACTATTGATTTCCAATATGACATCTTTGGCTTTAAGCCCGGCCTTCTGTGCAGGAGAATCAGCAATAACGGGAAGCTCCCCGTTTTTTCCCGAAATAACAAGCGCGCCGTAATCTATCGATAATTTTTTTTCTTTTTTTACCAAATCATCAACTAATACATATCTTACTCCTAAAAATGCGTAGGTTATTTTGTTGGTTGCTATAATCTGCTGTATGTCTCTCTTGGCGATGTTAATGGGGATGGCAAAACCAACGGTTTGGGCACCCTGCGCCGTTGCCGTATTGACTCCAATAACCTCACCCCGCAAATTTATTAACGGTCCCCCGGAATTGCCGAAGTTAATAGCCGCATCAGTTTGAATGATACCTTCAAGCGTTTCTGAAAAACTTCCTGATTCATTTGAGGCATTTACAGTTCGTTTAAGCCCGGATACTACTCCGACAGAAACCGTATTACTAAATTGCCCAAGCGCGTTACCAATAGCAATAGCGCCCTGGCCGATTTGGATGCCGTTAGAATCTCCTAATTTTATGGCCGAAAACTTTATAACTTGCCCTGAGGAATTCGAAGGGTCGCTTTGAATTTTTATAATGGCTAAATCTTGCACCGGGTCTAGCGCCAATACTTTGGCAGAATATTTTTTACCATCGTTGGTTACTACGGTATAATCAGCAGCCTTGTCCAACACAACATGTCTATTAGTTACAACCAGGCCGTCTTGGGAAACAATAAAGCCCGACCCTGCCCCGATTTCTTGGTACTTGGTGCCCTTTTGCACTCTTTGAGGAACCTGAAATTCAAAACCAGGCAAATCTTCACCAAAGATATTCATTAATTCTTCTTCATATACGGGCACATTTTTTGAAATAATAATACTTACCACAGAAGGAGAAGCCGATTGCACAGAGTCTATGATGGCTTGCTCGTATGGTATTTTTGAAATGTATTTTTCTTCTGGTTTTTCGGGAGTTATTTTCTCTTGTGGTTTTTGAGGAAAAAGATTTTCTAGTTGCCAAACAATAGAGTTAAACTTGCCTTTAACCTGGCCTGGAGAAATATTACCCGTGGCGAAACTGCCCGCAATAACAATAATAATTACCAACAATATAATCTGGAAAGTTTTATTATTGAAAACTTCAGAAAGATTCTTTCTGAAACGAGAGGTGTTAAATTGAGGCAAATCGTACATATGTTTATTTTTTTAACTAATTTTACAAATTATTTTTAACCTCACTTTTTTTGCGTTTGTAATCGGAAAGCATTTTATAAATTTTAACCCACATCCTAGGGCTTTTCGCAAACTTGCTGCCCTGTACACCGCCACACCTTTTTAAATTGGGAATTAGTACCTCTTTTATAATAAAATCCCTTTCCATAGCTTTAATATTCATTTCTGTTTCAATTTCAAAACCATTGCTTTTCAAGTCAAGGGTGTCCCAATCTTTACGCCGTATCGCTCTAAAACCAGCCAGAGGATCAAATACATTTAAATTAAACATATAAGCAAGATACCAGCCAACTATTTTACTTCCATAAAATTGAATAGTTTCGTCCATTTTGGGATGTTTTATGCTTAATTTGCCTGAATTCCGACACCCTAAAACAAGATCGGCTTTTTTTAATTTTCTAAGTAATTTTGGTATGTATTGACCAGGATCGGTTCCATCGCCATCCATAAAAATTAATACATCTCCCTTGCTTTTTTTAACGGCTTGGCGCATTTGCCATCCTTTTCCCTTCTTTACTTCTTTTAACACGGTGGCTCCCAATGCTTTAGCGATGATGGGTGTAAAATCATCAGAAACGTCAACATTTATTATCTCTGAAGTTTTTCTTAACTTTTCTGGAATTGAACAAATAGTTTTGGCAATCCCCTCTTCTTCGTTGAGCGTTGATATAATAATTGATAACATATTTTCAAAATTTATTTTTTTATATAATGATTAAATTTATAATTAAATATACCAGATCTTACGGGTCCAATAAATATCATATGCAACTCACATAACAAATATTTTATACCTGTTACCATCCAGCCATCAGCCAAGGACCTTCTATTTGAAGCTAAAATTTTTACTGATCTTATAATGCCGAATTTTACAAGTTTCGCAGCTCGCCTTCCCAAATCATGATCCTCTGCTAATTTTATACTTTCGTCAAAACCACCTATACTTTCAAAAATTTCTTTTTTAATAATAATCCCCATTGCAGCATGGGGTAATATTTTTTCTAATATCACTATCGGTTTATTATAAAATAAATTCACCAAAAAAGAAATTTTCTTATTTTCTGGATAAGGCTCTAAACAGAAACTGGCAATACCTAATTTTCTTGCATTAAATTCCTGCATGGATTTAGTTAAAAAGTTATCAGATAATACTGTGTCTGAATCAATAAAAAATAATACTTCGCCTTTAGCAACTTTTGCGCCGTTGTTTCTGCCTTTCGCCGGTAATCCACCAGAAACAATAACACAACCATATTTTTTAGCAATCTCTAAAGTTGCATCACGAGAACCGGCATCTGCTACAATCACTTCGTAATCTAAAAAATCCTGTTTTTTTATTGACTCCAATAAAATAGGTAAATAATCTTCTTCGTTTAACGTTGGAATAATAATGCTTAACATATCGTCTTTAATATATAACCAATATAGCCAGCCCCAGAACTATAAGCAAGATGGATGCTACTTTTTGGATAATTACTTTTTTGGATATATTTTCTTTAAATATTTTTGGGTAAAAACTTGAAAAAAATAAAGTGATTAGAAAAAGGAAAACATATTGAACGCCTCTTAAGGCATTGATTATCGCCAGCGAAGAAGCAGGGGCTAAAAAAATGGCGGCGTTTTGCAATAAACCGGCCACTCCGCCCGCCGATTGGGTTGCAATAACCAAAGCTAAACCTTTTTTGCTATTTGCTTCTTTTTTATTATTCAGCAGTTCTTTGATTATACCTGACCTTATATTAAAGAATAGGGCGACTATAAAATTAACCAAACCCATCCATATTATTGTCTGAAAAAAAGATATGTGGGAAAAAACTACTTTAAGCAATACTACATTAAGCGCCACCAATAACGAAGCCGACAGGGAAAGCGCCAATAGACCCTTGGTTAACTTTAACTTTTTTTCAAAGGAAATTATAAACGTTGCAATTAGTAATATGAAAAACGCAACAAGATGGACTGTATTAAAAACTTGGTCCCCCCAAAATAGCCAGCTCAAAAACAATACTATCAAAGGCTGAAAAGACCCGACAATTGGGGTAACTCTGGAAACTTCAAATTTCTCAACAGCCGAATACAAAAAATACAGACCTCCCATAAAAGAAAGTGATGCCAAAAATACCCATAATAATGCTTTTAGGGAAATAGCATAAAAACCGACAAAAGGAATGAGTAATAAAACTAAAAGACTCAAAAGGCCAACATAAAAAATGTAATAAACAGGTTTTAAGTGATGACTCAAAACCAGCTTATCTCCAAAGGAAGCTAAACTGAAAAATAAATAAGATAAAATTATTATAAATAACCAAAATAGCATTTGTACTTGATTAAATAAAATTCACAGGATTCTAACTTTGGCTAAAAGTCAAAGTTATGTAACCCGGTACATTTTTAACTAATATTAACATCTAGCCAAGTTTGTATAATTTTTGACATAGTTATTGGCTTTTCCATAGGCACAACATGACCAGATTTTTTTACAATTTTAAATTTGGTATTATTTAAAAGAGAAACAAATTCTTTAATATAATCCAACCTGACGATTCGATCCGAATCGCTAGCGATTATTAAAGACTTTGTTTTATTTTTTTTCGCTAATGACATTAAGTTTAATTTATAAACTTCATCAAACAATTCAATATTTATTTCTGGATTTAAAGATTTTGGGTCCTTAGCTCCCCATGACATTATCTGTTTGCGTCTTTTAGCGCTAACTGACTTGAAAATAATAATATTACACACTTTGCGATGAAGATTACTAGATAATTGCAGTAAAATTCTCTTTAAAGGATCGGGTAATATTTTTATAATTTTATACTCAATGAAAACAATTCTTGCAATAAATCCATCAACTTTTATAATCGGAGTTATGAGAATTAAAAATTTAATTTTTTTAGGATGACTAACACTAAAAACTAAAGCGATTCTAGCTCCAAATGAATGGCCAACAATAATTACTTTATGTATGGATAGAATTTCTAAAAAATCATCCAGCCATTTAACATAGTTTTCTAATGTATGTTGTTCTCGTAGCTCTTCTGATAATCCACAGGCAGGTAAATCCGGTATTATAATTCGATAATCCTTGTTAAAACCATTTGCCAAATCAATTAAACCCTTATGATTACCAGAAAGACCATGTAAAAAAACTATGACTTCTTTTTGATTATAACCTTTCTGCCAATAAAAAGTCTTTCTACCATTAATGATAACTGTTTTTTTCTCAAATTTCATTATGCTTTGTTTTTCTTTAAGATAAAAAGATAGATGGCAACCACAATTAGCCCTGAAAAAATATTGCCTGCTGGACTATTAAATACGTTCGGATAGAATAAATCTAAATCCAATATATTAAAATAATTCAGCATATACATATCTTGTGAGATTACGGCAACAATAAAAAGGACCAGCATGTGAACGATGGCCGAAAACAGCATTAAAATAAGCAGTGCATTAAGGTATTTATTTTTTACAATATTAACTGCCATATCTAAAATAATTTCCGCGCTTCGTTCCAAAATTCTGGTTTCTGATGTTTTTCTTTAAGCCAATAATGCCACTCCGTCCCCCACAGATAGAAAGTATTCAAACCGGTACGCTTGGCGTATTCAATATTTTCTTTAAACTGTGTAAGATTCATGGTTTTTTCTTGCTCTTGCAAGGGAACATCGTAAAAAGTTTTATATGTCCACGGCTCCGCCTGAAGCTCTACTCCAATAACTTCTTTATTGAATAACTTTTTAATTAATTGGGCTTTTCTAAAATAACTTACAGCTGGCAATGGGAATTTAAAGTAAAATCCGTAATCTTTGTAAATATTAGTCCACACTTTTCTGTATATGGTAGTCCCAACTATATCCCCTATTTTGGCAGCTTCAATCCACAATGATTGCTCGCCACTATCTGAAACAATCACCGGTCTTGTAGGATCAAGCGATTTTATTAACGCAACTTCTTTAATTAAAAAACCTTTATCGCGCCAAGGGCACTGGCCAAAGCGAAACAATGGTTCATTTTCCGCCTGCCAAGCAATAATAGACTCGCTGTTTTTATATCGTAAAACTACTTTTTCAACATATTCTAAAATTTCTTTTTGTTGCTCATCTTTGGAAATATCTTTGGCCCATTCTGGCAAATGACATTCCGGCCAACGGCCGGTTTTCATCCCCACCACATATATTACTTTTGCGTTATATTTTTCTGCCTGCTTAATCTGCCAGTCAATATCTTTAAAATAGTAATCATCTTTTTTGCCCTCAACAAAATTCCACTGGGTATGCAATTTTATATTCTTGACCTTTAAATCATCTAAAATAGCTAAAAATGTTTTTTGCCAATCGAGTTTTAAGTTTTCAGCCTGCATTTGTGAAAAATTAACTCCCCATGTTATTTTTTCTTGCTCTGGAGAGCGACCAATGAAAAAATAAGATAGTAAAATTACAAAAAATATAATTAAAACTAAAAAAAATATTTTAATTTTCATAGAAAATTAACCCCTTACCAATTTTGCCGTGTTTACTTTGCAAACAATGTAAGTCGTATTTAAAATTAAATTTTAGCGACAACGTGGGTCTGGTCGCGAGAATTTTCCACTTTAGTGGAAATTCCCGACCTTAAATAGCCCCAGTTTTTAATTTTTGCAAAAATTAAAAACTGTGTGTCGCCATTATATGTTTTGCAAAATTGGTGTGTGGGTTACTCATATATTTTTAATTCATTACGAACCGCTCAATATTATATGTCCCCAATTGTTCCACTTCAACAAAACCTTGCATAGCCATTTCTGCCAAATCTCCTGCATTAAGCAAGTCAAATAACCATTGATGAGTATATTTAGGATTTTCCTGCAAAGCACCTGCGCCTATATGTAAAAGCCACCTTTTATTAAAATCTTCTTGAGAACCGATGGTGGGAGCAATAATTATGGGAATGCCAAGACCAGCATAAAAAGAAAGTTCTGACGGCTTTGTCCATAAAATATCTGTTGTTCTAAGATATTGATTAAATTTTTCAAAATATTCGGTCATATTTTTACCTGATAATATATGAACCCAACCGTCTAAATTTAAATCTTTGATATGGTTTACAAAATATTTTCTTAATTCTTCTCTGACTCCTACTGACAAAATAACTCTAAGTTGCTTAGCTTGGATTTTTTCTTTCAAACTATTTACTATTAAAACACCTATCTCTTTTTGGGCACCAGCTCCGCCTATAGAAAACATTATTGTTAGGGGGTGGTTTGGTAAACGAGGCAATTGGCCTAAGTATCCTTTGATTAATGGATTATAAATTTTACGATACTTACCGTTTGGGTCTAAGTTTAACAAACGATAGCTTAAATCTTTTTTTAAAATTTCCAAGTTTTTTGAACCAAGATTTTCTTTAGGTAAAGGATAGCCTGTTAAAACAATATTTTTGGGGTCTATGCCATAAAGTTTTAAACGATCTCTTGCCCAACTACAAGGGGCAAAATATTTAATCTTGCTTTTTTGCGGGTTTTGCGAAACCCATGCTCTGGCAATATCCGCATCGCATATTATACAATAAATGTCATTTGGATAATCAAGTTCTTCGGCCATAAACGCTGGCGTAAAAAAAGTGGTAACTAAAGGCAAGGGATTCTTTTTTAACTTTTCTATTAAATCTTTGCCCCAGCCTCTTTTTATAGAAGAAAAAATAAGCTTTCCGGTAAAATTTGATTTTGACAAATCCCTTTTAGGATAGTAACCCAGAATCCTTTGAAAGCTGTCAAAAAACTGAAAAATCTTATCCCCTATAAAAGGCACCCTCCTAAATCTTGAAATGAATTCATAAAAAGCTTTATTTGTCTGCCAGAATTTTTTGTCTTTTAGGGGAATGCCATTATAATTATTGGCATTAATGATTTTGCTACCAAAAGCAAGATCGCGCAAAGGATACGCAGTTCTTTGATGGCCATAGCCCATATCCACGGCAATCACCCACGCTTTTTTTTCTGTTTGAAAATGATTTTCCATATGCTAATTATACTATATATTTGTTAAAAAAAGGAGCCGTCCTGCAAAACGGGACGACTCTTGGTAAATTCAGCGATAAGATTATTCAATCACATTTATTTTCCTTGTGTTTAAGTCAACTGTGGTCATCAATACTTCTAAATCCGGCAGTAATTCCTTAAAATCTTTTTGGATAACCGACATTGCAACATCCTTAAGGTAGCGCGATTTCAATTCTGCTAAGCGCGGTTCTTCACCTTCTGTTTCCCTGTATATCCCCGAGGTTAACAACACTATTTTATTTCCATCAAGCAATCCTTCTTCTTTATTATGTTTAACCAAAGACACCGCCGTTTTGATTGGATCCGACAGATTATCTTGCCAGGGCCCCACAATCAGGGCTTTGTTTGGTTCATGCAACCAATCAAACCCTCTGCCGATAGCCACAATCCATTCGCGATGGTCAGCATCTTGAACGGGTCGATTTTTTGCTTGAATTTCTTGGGTATGTAAAATATTCCCTTTAATCAGGGGAATAAAATCACGGATAACATTAGGGGCGACTGCATTAATATTAGGGTATAGCGAAATCAGTAATTTAGAAATACCATCATCTGAATTTTCTTTAACATCCGCTAAATCAACGGCTTGGTCATTCTCGCCATGTAAAATCAGTGATTCCCAGTCAGTTTCTACTCCAACTTGAAGAGCAAATAGTTTATTCCTGCTTTGCGCAGCAGCGGGACCGTATACATAATCAAATTCTTTTTTTAAATTTAAGCTTGAATTGCGAGCCTTATCGGTGTCATACCCGTGTCCCTTACATCCGCGATGTTTGTCACCGCGTGAAAAGTGATAAGTAACAAACACTACTGAATCGCGATCTTTTGAATCAGCATATTTTTTCCAACCTTCAATGGCTTGTTGAAAAAAGGGCCACCCTAAGTGAAACACACCGCCCAAATTTCGATAAGGTTGGATAATCCCCAAGGGCGTTTGGGTCAAGTCCGGAAACAGCAAACGACCGTCCATACATTTTAAGGCGACAAATTCCGTGCCGTACATTCTGCGGTAAATAATCCTTGCTTCCTGTTGCTGCACAAACTCTTTAGAGTTTTTTTCGTTAATTTCAAGTAGAAAATCTATTCCTGTTTTATGTGACATAGTTATATAAATAATTACTATGTAATATACAATACACCATATCTTCAGTAAAAAAAAGAGCCATCCTGCTTTCACAAGACGGCCATATGTAACTACGATTACTGTGGCGGTTCAATAACTGTCAGTTGCCTGGTATCAAGGTCCGTAGTCGTTACTAATACTTGTAACCTGGGCGCAAGCTCTTTGAAATCTTCTCCGATGATATCAAGAGCAGTTTTTTTCAGATAGAGCGACTTCAGCCTTGCCGAACGTTGCCTTTCACCCGGACCGTTATGAACGCCCGAAGTCCAAAGGACAACCTTGCCATCGCCGAGCATCCCTTCGCGCAGATTGTTAACAATCAAGCCAGCTGCCTTGGCGATGGGATTGGTGAGGTCTTCCCAGGGCCCCACAATCAAAGCGGTGTTTGGCAGATGGAGGCCATCAAAACCCTGCCCGATTGCCAGAACCCATTCCCGGTGGCCCAAATCCCGGAGATCGCGGTCCTCCGCCCGCATTTTAGCCGAGTGCCAGATGTTGTTTTTTACCAGCGGAGTTAAGTCCCTGATGACACTGGGAGAGGCGTCAAGGATTTTGGGATACAGTTTGACCAGGAGGCTTCTTACCACATCGTCTTGCTTGAATTGCTTTTGGCCAGCAAAGTCAGCAAGATCAATGCACTCACCATTTTCACCATGAAGGATGAGTGATTCCCAATCGGTTTCCATGCCGACTTGGATGGTGTGGAGTCGCTTTCCATCTGGCGTCACTGAGTCACCAAACACTTCATCAAACTCCAGCTTCAAACCCAAGCTGAAATTCTGCGCCGCTTCGGCGTTGCAATTGAAACCTGCGCAACCCCGATGCTTTGATCCGCGCGCAAAGTGATAGGTGGCAAGGACTAGAGAGTCCCGCCGACTCCGGTCTGCATAGTTTTTCCGTTCATGGATCACATCCCGGAAATGAGGCCACCCTAAGTGAAACCTTCCCCCAAGATTCCTGAACGGCTGGAGGATACCGAGGGGGGTTCCGGTGTAAACCGAACCATTCAGACGGCCATCCATGCACTTTAACACGGAGATTTCCGTGTCATGAGTCTGACGGTACCTCCGTCGTGATTCCTGTGCCGCTAAAAACTGGACTGAGTTTTTGGCGGTTTCCGCAAGCAAGAATTCGATTCCATTTCCATTCATCGGCATCGTCGCACTCCTTATTGCGTGTCGGTCTTATTTGCAAGGGCGAAACATATCAGCCCCACTAAATATTATCAGAATAAAAATATATCGTCAATACTTAAAAAGCTTTGATTTTTGGTATCTATTCAATAGCCACGTTAAAATTACCAAAATGAAATAATATATTATCACCCAAATCCAAGAGAAGTTTTGCATTTGCCAAATTGCCCAAGACTGATAAAAAATA
>CAYJSA010000013.1:2122-14646 GCA_964372785.1 uncultured Candidatus Saccharibacteria bacterium | reverse complement strand
TGGCCTTTGCCAACACTGAAATCGCTCTTACGTATGAATACTGCAAATATGGCCCCGAATCCCCCTCAAAAGAAATTGATTTCTCAAAGTCATACAAAATATCGCTTCCAATTGATTGCTTTAAAATAGAGTATTTCAGCGCTCCGACCGCCACTTTTTTTATAATTTCATTTTTTTCTTTTTCTGATAAATCTCTATTTTTTATTTTTTCTTTGACTAACTCTTCGATTTTATTTAATAAAGATTTAAAAGTTACAACTTTGCCGGTCCTTGAAGACATTTTACCTTCGGGCAAACGCATCATACCGTGTCCAATATGTTTTGTTTTTTCTGCTAGTTCGGGGAAAATTTGGGACATTGCAGCCAGGATAACTTTAAAATATTCATTTATTTCATTTCCAGTTATAACTATTGACTGATCATATTTGTATTTATCATATTTAATTTTCGCTAAAGCCAGTTCTTTTGCCTCATACGTGGGCAAACCTTCAGAATTTATAAAAACTCTTGTATGTAAGCCGTACTTTTCACCTTTAAAAATAATCGCCCCTTTATCTCCCTTTTCAAAAGTTCCCTTCTTTAACCCATCCTCTACAATTTTTCTACCAACATTTTCAACTTCACTCTCAAAAAATTCGAAATTAAATGTTGTATCTAATTGATTATATATTTTTTGAAAAGCCGACAGTGTTGCATTACTGCCTTTTATATAGTAAGTATTTAGACCCCTAAGGTTTGGGTCATAGATTTCTTTATTTATTTTAATAATTTCTTTTTTAGTATCATCAACTTCTTCATACTGTTTAGATCCATAAGTATAAGCCATTGCCCAAAAATCTATTTGATCTTCTATGCTCTTAGAATTAAATTTTTCTTTATGAGGTTCTTCTAATTCTTTTGCACCCCAAATTGCTTTTGCCACATGCAACCCCACGTCGCCTTGGTAATTTGCCCTTTTCACTTTTGCGCCTTGGAATTCAAAAATTCTTGATATTGATTCGCCAATGGCATTGCTCATTAAGTGCCCAATATGGAATTCTTTGAAAGGATTTGGGTCGGTGTATTCAATAATTGTTTTTTGCCCTTTTAGTAAATTACTTTTCCCAAAATCTTTATTTTTTAAAACTTCTTTTATATTTTGCACGAAAAAATCTTTGGACAAATAAAAATTAATAAACCCAAGACCGGCCACTTCCATTTTTTCTATTGTCTTATTCGCACGAATAGGTAAATGGTTTATATAATCAACAATTTCGTTTGCGACTTCGACCGGATTTTTCCCAAGTTTTTCCTGCCCTGAGCCATGTCGAAGGGTTGCCAAAGCCAAAGCAATATTGGTAGCATAATCACCATGGCTCACTTCTTTTGGCCTTTCCACCAAAACATCTATACCCTCTTTTTGACGGCCGTTAAAATTAGGGTATAAGTCATTTACTGCTTTTTCTATTGTTTTTTGTATTTCTTCTTTTATCATTTTCCATCTAAACTATTCGCCTATTCGCGCGAATAGGCGAATAGTTTAGTGTATTATAGTGCCGACAAATGGCTTATTTTGTAAAAATTGTTCAAATCTTTCTAATGTGCCTCGCCCTGAGCCTGCCGAAGGGTTGCCATTAATCATCACCACTTTTATCTTCAAAATTTCCGCCATTTTGCTGGCGCGTGGGTCAAACGGCATCGATAAGCCTGGACTCCATTTATCACCTACAATTTTGCGGAATTCTTTCCAGCCCACTTCTTTTAAGGCTTTTGCTGAAGGATATTTTTTAGGGTCGCGCTCATACACATAATCAATGTTGGTAAGGTTGATTATTGTCTTAATACCCATGTTTTTGGCTAAAATTACGCTACAATAATCCGTTGACCAGCCGGGTTTCCAGCCACCGGCCACCACAATATCTTTTTTAGTATTTACTTTTTTGGTTGGGTTAGTGATAACTTCTGAAAATGCCAATTCGCCGAAAGCTTGTTTTACCACTCGTGCATTCAAGCGCGAAACATCAATGCCAATTAAATCTCGGTCTTTATTATCGGCGCCAAATTCTGCCATAGCTTTTTGATAATTGCGGCAAATTTTACCACCGCCAACAAAAACAAAAAATCGCTTAGAATCTAAATATTTTACTACCGCTTTTTTGAAAGCTTTCAAAAAAGCGGCGTCGATTCCTGCCTGTGCAGGCAGGTCACCTGGCGCTACCAGCGACCCACCCAAAGATATAATGATATTTTCCTTAGCCATAATTCATAAATTCTATCACAAAAACTCCAAAAATTAAAGTTTTTTCTAATAAAAAACCTCACAAGTGCGACAAAACCCGCAGTTGTGAGGTTGATGAATTACTTGGCCTCCCCTCCCACTTCCAAAATTATTTCTCTCAACCCATTCTCTTCGTTAAGAAAAACATGAATCTGGGCGGTAAAGGAGCCTTTCTGGAAAGTTTTCAATGAACACTCCAGGATGCTGTCACCCGATGGCAGGAAAAATCGCGGCTCACGCTTCGCACCGAAGCTGCAATTCTGCCCTCAGCATTCGGCAAGCCCGACCACCTCCACTGGCCCGGTTGCGCGATTGCTGATTTTGAAGACCACCGTCGTTTCTTCCCCCACCGACAGATTCAATGTCCGATGAGTTTCTTCAATAATCACCAGTGGTGCTCTTTCTTCATCCCAGAAAAAAGAAACACATGCCAGGACTAATAGTAACACGCCGCACACAAAAAAGAACCGATCCCATCTCATAGGCAACTCCTCAAAAAGTGATAGTGATGATGAACGTTTCTTATAGTTTAGCCTATTTTCGCCCAAATTTAAAGGTTTTGATGTCCCGATGATTAAATTTTAAGATTTAATCATACGGGATCCCGTATCAAAATTTACAGTTGCAAATTTTTATCGGGACAAAAAAAGAGCCCGCTAATCAATTGACCGCGGGCCTGGTAAAATGGCAACCATCTCAATTTTCTCACCTTCCTCTTTGTTGAAGGTATTGTTCAACATCGCGAGCTTCCTGCATCTCTTCGAGAAGCTTGACTGCAGTAGCTTCGAGGAACGTAGTCGGATTCAACACTTCACGAGCATGAAGATGTCTGTGGCACTCAAAAAAGATAAAGTGTTTGTCCCCGGCCGATACCTCTTTCGGCCTTGCAGCCTTGAGTTTATTGAGAACTCCATGCATCAAGTAGCTGAGTCTGTTCTCCCAGCGACACTCTGCGAGAGGGCCCGAGGGAACGAAGGCAAATAGAACAGCGATGACCTTTTCAAGATGCCTGAGACGCCATGACGAACCAACCTCTTCGGTAACATCACGCATACCGATGAATGCCAAAGTGCCAGCATCCTTCACTTCGACCGTTAACTCGAAATTGATAGCCATGTTTCTTCTCCCTGATTTTGGAAAGATTTTTTCAACGCTAATTAATAATTTAGCATATTTATAATATTTAGTCAATAGTTTCAGAATCATCCAGAAATGATAGAGTAGATTTATGCAAATCTATGCGGAAAACAAAAAAGCCCATTATGACTACGAAATCATTGAAAAATATGAGGCGGGGCAACCAAAAACAGAGGTCCGTCCTCTGTTTTTTCAACTATTCAACCAAACACTTAATGGTATTCCCGATTGCCTCACAATAGCTTTAAATGTTTTTGGTTTTAATACGTCAGATGTGTGCCGCGGAACCTGCACGATTCTTGGCTGCTTTCCGTAATTCCCAGTGTAATAATAATGACTTCCCTTGGTATGTGAATGAGTAAAATCGTGCTCTTTCAACACTTTCTCTATATCTTTAAAACTCCAGTTAAAAACATTTTGGGTCATGCTTATTGAGCCATGGCATACGGAGAAATATTTCCAAAATTATAGACATTTTTTAACGCAGGGGAATTATCTTCTTTCTCCAACTTCTCCCACATTTTTTGGTATTCAGGATCTGGGGTTTGATTCAGGGGCATGGGGCGCATTTTCAATTTTTGCGCGGTTTCTACATATCCTTGAATTGCTTCAAATAAAGAATCCATCACTTTCCGTGGGCTGGTTCCTTCTTCTACAATATTAAATTCCAAAGCCACTCCATACCAAGTATTTTCTTCTTTGAAAATAATATACCTGACCGAGCCGTTTTTAAGTGTGTTTTTGTACTTCATAAGTTTATATTACACCATAGCTGACCCATGTCAACGAATGCCTCGTGTAAAAAAATGCCCGGCGAAACGAATCGTCGGACCTTACGTGAAAATGGCGGTAGTCACCATTCCCTTCAAGAGTTAACTTCTACTTTTTCCCACCCCAGGATGGTCGAAGTTCCAGTCCAAGCACCGTGCGCAACAATTGGACGATGCCCTTGCTCAAAACAGTCCCCGCAAAGATTCACAAAAAACGTGGGCATCAATTTTTTGAGGAATTCTTTAACGTCGCCCTTGATTGCGCCCAGGTTTATTCCTCGAGCGCCAACAACACAGGGTGAGCTTGCGCCGCTATACTCCAGAGTATGGGCGACTTTCTTTGAACCACAGTGCGCGCATTCCGACTTGGTTGGCTTGTGCTCTGACATAGAGTCCTCCGTTTTTGTATGGATCCCTTTGTGCTAAACCTCCCATATCGTAATATATAAATGATGATTAGTCAATAGTTTCAGAAAGCAGGAGCCATGATAATATGAAAGCATGAAAGTTTACTCGGAAAACAAGAAAGCCCACTATGACTACGAAATCATTGAAAAATATGAGGCGGGGCTGATTTTGACTGGCCAAGAGGTGAAGTCTATCCGCACGGGGCATATTAATTTGGCGGGAAGTTATGTGGTGATTCGTACGAGCGGCGGCGCCCGCGGCGCCGCCGCCGAACTTATTGGTGCCAAGATACCCCCCTATCAACCCAAAAATGCCCCAGCCGATTATAACCCCGAAAAGCAACGCAAACTGCTCTTGAACAAAAAAGAGCTAGATTACCTTGCCGGAAGGGCAAATGAGAAGGGTTTTTCTTTAATCCCCTTGAAAGTTTACGATAATAATGGTAGGATTAAGCTCGAATTCGGACTAGCTAAGGGAAAGAAATCCTTCAACAAAAAAGAGAAGATAAAGAAGAAAGATGTTGAAAGAGATATTCAGCGCGAATTCAAATAACAAGGGAGTGATTGTTTCGACAAGCGCATTCTCTTAAAATAAGCAAATCCAGTATTCTAGAACCTGGTAAAACTTCTAGAACAAACATAATTGCCAACTTATTTAGCTTTAATAGGCAACCAGCTCTCGCTTTAGCGTAGGCTGCATCGTTACTATCAACTCCTGATAGGTAGCCAGCGGTGTTATATTATCAGGATAGATACTATTTTCTCTCCGAAATAGCATTGAAACCAACCGGAGATACAACCTTCCTTATTTTGCATATTTTTTACGGAATGTTGGAAAAACTAAAGTATGCTACATTTGTAGAATTATTTTAGGAAGGCGTTTGGACGGGATTTCAATATCCCCACTTCCACCAGCCTCCGCCAAGGCTACGGCCTGGCAAAGCAAAAAACAAAACATTGGACAAGGTACTCATCAACAACTTCATAAAGGCAAAAGAGGTGCGGGTGATCAGTGAAACCGGTGAGCAACTGGGAGTGATGAATATTTTTGCCGCCATTGATTTGGCAAAAAGCAAAGGGTTGGATTTGATCCAGGTTACAGAAAAGGTGGAACCGCCCGTGTGCAGAATCGGAAATTACGGAAAATATTTGTATACACTGCAGAAAAAAGAGAGGAAGATAAGAGCGGGCACCAAAGAAAGCAAGCTTAAAGAAATCCAAGTTGGATTCAATACTTCGCCCCATGACATTGAAGTAAAATCCGGGCAAGCCAAGAAATTTCTGAAGGATGGCGACAAGGTAAGAGTAGCCATGTTTTTAAGGGGACGGGAAAAAGCTATGGGAGATTTTGCTAAGAAAAAGGTAGAACTGTTTGTGGAAAAACTAAAAAGTTTAATTGAAATCAAAATAGAACGAGAATTAAAACGCGAGCCAAAGGGGTTTTCAATGATTATCTCGAAAAAATAACGAATCCCGCGAATTGAAGAACGAATCACCACGAATCACGAATTCGCGATTCGTGAAAATTCGTGGCACTACAGTGCCTGATTCGTGAAAATTCGTCACAAATATGAACAAGACAAAGAAAGCAATAATAGAAATCCCCCGCAGGCTTTGCCTGCTCTCTAATAATTTTTAAAAATCTATTTTGCTTCGCAAATTTTAAAAATTATTGGATTTATGTATTTTCCTTCGCTAACGCTACGGGCAGGCATTCGCCTGAAAATATAAAACTTAATTTTCAAAAGATATGAATAAAACTAAGAAGGCAATAATTAAGCGATTTAAAATTACCAAGACTGGTAAGATTTTGAGACGGCTTTCAGGCCAGAATCATTATCGCGCCAAAAAATCCGGCCAAGACCGCAGAAAGGGACGAAAATGGGTTCAATTATCCAAATCGGAAACAAAACGGGTAAGAAGATACCTGCAAACATAACTCAATTTTATTGCTTTCCAATAAAATTCACAGACCCTCGCAGACATGTACGCAGAATAACGCAGACACTTTCTGCGTAAGTCCGCGTCAAGTCTGCGTAAGTCAGCGATTTTTACGGAGTAAAAATGAATGACTAGAGTCAAAAAAGGAGCATCAGCCCATAAACATAGAAAGCACTTATTGGTTCAGGCCAAGGGTTTTAAGTATGGCCGAAAGTCAAAGTACAAGCTGGCAAAGGATGCGCTAAGGCATGCCTGGACCTATTCTTACCGCGACCGAAAAGTAAAAAAGAGAGATTTCCGCCAGCTATGGCAACTACAAATTAACGCCGCTGTGCGACCATTGGGAATTAATTACAGCCGGTTTATCAACGGATTGAAGAAAAAGAATATTGAGATTGACAGAAAAATACTAAGTCAACTGGTGGCAAAATACCCAGCCATTTTTGAAAAGATTGTTGAGGAAGTTAAGAAATAAGCGACACTCATTTGCTAATCACACACTAATCTACTAATAAAGCCGCGCCCCGAAAGGGCGCGGCTTTTGTATTCGCAGATTAGCATGCCATTCGCAAATTAGTGTCACCTCAAAAATTCATGCGCCTTGGCAAAAACCGTTTTAGCGGGTTTGTAGGTTAATTTTTTTAACGCTTGTTCATACGGAAGCCACACAAAACCGGTATTTTCTTCATCCAGTTTTATTTCTTTAGTAGTGGTTTCAGCCAAGAAAAAATAAATTAATTTAAAAACCCACGGGGCTTTTTTCTTTTCTTCGGGTTTTAAATTATAGGTTTTTTTGAATAGAAACTTTGTATATTCCTTAAAACCCGGGATTATGTTCAAATCTTTTATGCCTGTTTCTTCTTGGATCTCCCTTCTTGCTGCCTGTTCTTCACTTTCTCCCGCTTCTATATGACCTCTAGGAAATTCCCAATGCCCGGACCTATAACGCAAAAGAAGGTAATAGGTATTACCGTTTTCTTTCCTGAATATTATTGCTCCTGCTGATTTTTCTTTAGGCACGTTATTTGAATTGTTTTAATAATTCTTCAACCGGCAAGGTGTTTACTATGTCATTCTTTTCACTCCATCCACGTCGTGCCTGCGCCACGCCATATTCCATTAAATCCATCTGCTCTTTTTGGTGCGCGTCGGTGTTGATAATCATTTTTACGCCTTCATTTTTTGCGCGCCGAATATACAAGTCACGCAAGTCCAGCCTGCTTGAAGAGTTTATTTCTAAAATAGTTCCGGTTTCTTTGGCAATTTTCAACAGTTTATCAAAATCAACTTGATATTCATCGCGCTGGCCCACAATTCTTCCGGTGGGGTGACCCAAAATATCTACGTGGGGATTTTTCATGGCTTTTTCAATCCGCGCCATCATGTCTTTCTTTTCCCCACCTTCGCCAAGGCTTCGGCGGGCAGGCATTTTGAAGTGAGAATGTATTCCCACAATAACATAATCCAGCTTTTCCAATACTTCATCTTTTACATCAATAGAGCCGTCTTTCCTAATATTGGCCTCACAGCCAACGAGAATTTTAAATTTTAAATTTTTAATTTTAAAAGAATTATTTAATTTTCTAATGTATTCAATTTCCGCCAATAATTCTTTTTCATTCAAGCCTTTTTCAATATTCAGATCATTGGTGTGGTCAGAAATGCCCACGTATTCATAGCCAAGCGCCATGGCTTGCTTTGCCAGCGCTTCAATGGAATCTTTCCCGCCTTCTGGGTCTTTCCAATTTGAGTGGACATGCAAGTCACCCTTAATATTTTTTAATTCCACCAATTTAGGCAACTTTCCCGATAGAGCTAATTCAATTTCGCCGGTATTTTCACGCATTTCGGGCGGAACCCATGCCATTCCTAGCGCCTTATACACATCTTCTTCGGTTTTACTTGGCAACTGCTTGGCGCCATTAAAAATTCCCCATTCACTTAACTTCAAACCTTTTTCAATGGCAATTTTACGAGTGGCAATATTATGGTCTTGTGACCCGGTAAAATATTGCAAAGCCGAACCATAACTTTTTGCGGGCACAACGCGTAAATCCATATCATAACCGCCTTTCATATGCACCGATGCCTTGGTTCCGCCTTGTCCCCATATCTTTTCAACGCCGGGAAGTTTTACAAAATATTCCATCACCTTTTTGGCGTTTTTGGAAACCACTAAAAAATCGACATCGCCAATGGTTTCTTTCCCGCGCCTCAAAGACCCGGCAATACTTATTTTTTCAACTTCTTTTAGCGCCTGAAGTTTTGTTAACACCTCCATAGCCACTGGCTTGATATCTGAAATTAGCGCGCGCCCCTTACTGGTTTTTAAAAATTCTAAACCCTGCAAAATATTTTTTTCTGTCGTTTCGCCAAACCCGAACAGCGGCGCAATCAAATGTTTTTTAGCGGCGCGTTCTAAATCCTTCAAATTCTTGACTCCCAACTTTTGATACAGCGCTTTCACTTTTTTGGGCCCCATGCCTTCAACGCGGGTTAGCGCGTCCATATCCACCGGCAAACCTTTTTTAAATTCTTCGTGAAATTTTATTTTTCCGGTTTTTAAATATTCTTCTATGTGGTCCGACATGGCTTTGCCAATTCCTTCAATTTCTTCAAGGGCTTTACGCCCGCCATTAATATAAATCTGCGCTACATCATTTTTTTCTCCCTCCAAAGAAGCGGCGGCTTTTTCGTACGCATACGGCTTAAACGCCACATTATCTAAGCGTAAAAATCGCGCGATATCATTAAAAATTTTAGCTATCTCTTGGTTTTTCATCTACTTGTTTTCAGTGGGAATCTTATGAACTCCTTGTGGCATCCTGGGCAACATATCTTTTCGCATCGGAAACAAGAACAACACGGCGACAAAATTAAGCAAGCTGGTTAAAAGAAAAATCAGTGTAAAACCCGTATAGCCCACCATAATTCCGCCCAAAGCTCCCGCGATACCAACTCCCACCCCTAGTAGCGTGCTGTCCAAACTACTTTCATACGCTTCGCGCCCCTTGTCAGTGTGGCGAATGAATATAGCATAAGAAGAGGGTATAACTAGCGACATGGCCGCAGCATGAAAAAATTGCAATGCGTAAATATGCCAAGCGGAATTAGCAAACAAAAATCCAATCGGCACAAAGGCAGTTATTACACTACCGACAACATAAAACCAAAAGTCATCTATTTCCCCATGGTTTTTATCAAGGTAATTACCAATGGGGATTTGCAACACCGATTTGGTTGCCCAATAAAAAAACGTGGCAAACCCGACAATCTTTGCCCCTTCAACAATATTTCCTCCTGCGATATTTTGTAGTAAAAAAATAGCAAAAACGGGCGCCAGCAGACCCCAGCCGGCATTAACCACTAAATCCCAATAAATATACGCCCGCATTACTTTATTAACTCCTTTAAACATGTTTTAAATTTAATTTATTCATCATACATCAAAAAAGAGGCCAACTCTAGGCCATGAAATGCTTTCTTGGGATTTTCTCCAAATTTCACAGCGAAAATTTGATAGAATTTAAAAACGTAGCTTGCTACGTTTTTAAATTATTGCGAATTTGTAACTGAAATTTGGTAGGGACGCGAAGTGTAATTCGCCCTGGCGAATTCGCCCCGTCCTAGAAAAGACCTGAAATCGTATTTAGTTAGGCATTTCATAACCTAGGGTTCATAAAGCCTCTTTTTTGATAAATACATTATTATACCCTTGGTTTTAATTTTTTATGGAATTCATCAGCCATCTTTTCAATAAATTCAAGGATATATGGGTCATCGAAAAACTCTCTTGCCCATTCCCACCATGGACCTTGGGGAGGTTTTTTATATTTTTTCCAATATTCGAGCGCTTGCAAAAAGTTTTCTAATTTATCGGTTTGCTTAAAAAATCTGCCTTCAGGAGTTAAACCTTTTTCAAAGTCTAACCATAAATTTTTAATTTCTTTTTTTATTCCAGTAGGTAAATCCAAAAGAAGCTTATTTAATCCTTTCTCTTCTTTTTTATATTTTTCTCTGCTTATTTTTAACTTTTGAGCTTTTGTAAACCTAGGCCAGGTTTTCATTGTTTCTTTTCTTTTTTTACCGTTTCTGGGTAGGATTGAATCGTATGGAGTGGCATCGCCAGAGTATATTTCGCACAAATCGTGAACTAAAGCCATTTTTAAAACCCTTTCAATATTTAACCCTCTTTTTTCTTTTCCTAAGATCCATGCCATTAAAGATGTCCTGAAAATGTGCTCGGCAATGCTTTCCCCATTTTTTATATCATTAATAACCCATCCGCGCCTTGGCATCTCTTTGAGTTTGCCGACTTTATGGAAAAAGTTAACTAAATTTTTCATGTTTGTTATACAAAGAAAAAGGCGAAAACTTGATTCCACCTTAATCTTAACTAATTTCGTACTTTATTTTTTTAATCTTATAAGTTGCTTTAATAGGAGAAGAAACTACAATTTCATCACCAACTTTATGGCCCAACAGGGCCTTGCCCACTGGGGATTCATTGCTAATTTTTCCTAAATTTGGATTGGCTTCCAGTGTTCCCACAATCATAAATTCGTCTTTTTTACCGCCAATGTCTATTTTAACCTTGGCTCCCAAATCCACAAATACCTGTTTTTCCCTTGATGGAGTTTTTATTAGTTGATAATTACCTAAAATATTTTGTAATTCTTCAATCCTTGACCTTAAAAAAATCATATCTTCTTGGAAACTAACGAATTCTGGATTTAGGTCTTCAGATTCTAAAATTTTAGGAGCTTCTTGGTCTGTAACTTTACCATGTTCAAAAGCGATTAACTCTTCGTAATCTTTTTTTAATTCCCGAAGTTTCTCTTTCGTTATGTAAAAAGTTTTGCCGTCCATGATATGACCTTAAACTTGTTCACTTTTATACTATGTCCTATGCTCCAAAAAGTCAATTATCGCGGGCATAAGCTCAAGAACCGGCTCGTGCCGGTTCTTTCTTATACCTTGTAAACTTTGTAACCATCTCTCACTTTTTCTTTCACCTTTAAACCAATCGTATTCCCTTTTTTGGCTTCTTTCATTTCTTTATGCTCAATCTGCATAGAAACAACTTTTTGGTTAAAATCCGTATTTTCCCCGCCCATAATCCTGATTTCGTCTCCCACCTTCAACGAAGCAGACAATTTAATGACCCCAACTTTAATGTGGTCGTAGTAGTGCACAACTACGCCCACCGGCTTACCGATTTTTTTAACAACCGATTTTTTTACTATCTTCTTTTTTGATACAACTTTTTTTGTTTTTGGCATATGTTTTAACGAAGTTAATTACTACCTGCACCCCACCTTATTATACCACATATTAAAAAAGCCGTTCTTCACTTAAGACTTAAGCAAAGAACGGCATGTCAGCACGCCGTTGGCTTGGAGAAGACACTCTCTTCGGCCTCCCTCATCGCCCGTTTGACAATGGCCGTTGGCTTGCAGGGGTTGGTAAAGAGCGTCCATGGATAACGCCAGAAAGGGTAGCTTGGAAGGTGGATGGCACCAAAGCTGACTGCCTTGGCCCCCAGTGCCCAAACCTTGGCCAGGTCGCCAAACTCCATGATGCTCGACGCGATAACGGGAACCTTTCCCTGTTTGGCAAGCGCTTCAACCACCGGCCAATTGTGTTCTTGGGCCGGCTTTCCTGAAACAGCGCCACCACCGCTTCCAGGCTTGCCAATTCCCGAGAGCGGACTTTTCTGATTGCGAAAAACGGTTTCCCATGGCACGCTATTTAAATCAATGGCCTCGACAAATCCGGCCACACCTTCGGCGATAGCAAGGAAGTTTTGCGCCACAGAAACTTTCACGATGATGGGGTGACGTGAAACTTTTTTAATCCTTTTGACGTTCTCAATGACCGTTTGAGTATTGTGCAGCGAATCGCCGGTGTTAGCACAAGAGTCATTAACTTCCACCGCCACCAAATCAAACTGGTTAAGCATCTTTGCCATTCCAACCAGCTCGTCGCCGTTTCCATAAATTGACCCGGCCA
>CAYJSA010000013.1:0-2022 GCA_964372785.1 uncultured Candidatus Saccharibacteria bacterium | reverse complement strand
AGCATCTTTGCCATTCCAACCAGCTCGTCGCCGTTTCCATAAATTGACCCGGCCACTTTGTACTTTCGAAAATCGATGTATGGCGCGATGTGTTCGCACCAGTAATCAATCCCCGGGTTCCAAAGGCCGACTTTGTTAATCGCCCCGCCAAAAATGAGCCGAACGCACGACCACGGAGAGAATGGCAACCATGTCCACGGACGAATCCATGAAAAGTTGCTCACCGGATAGGGGCGCGGATGCCTGGTGAGAGTCCGGATAATTACGGTGAACAGCTCCGGGCGAATGAACCCCAGCTTCACCAAAATCCATTCCCACCACCAGCCCCAGGGGCCAAATCCCAGGGCGCCGCTGGCAATGACGTACTCAAGCACATGGCCGTTGGAAAGAAGAATCATGGTAGGACCCTCAAAGTGATAATGACAAAGAACACATGTTAAAAATCTACCATGCTTCGGGGAAAATTAAAAGCGCGCGGCTTGTGGGCCGCGCGCTTTTCAAAAAATTACACCCGCGAAAATCTTGTAAATCCTGAACACGCCACAATTTCAATTCCCTGTTTTTGTAATTCGTCCATAAGTAAATTCATCCCAAGCGAGTCGCTAGACATGTGCCCCGCAATAATGATGTTAATATTAGCGGCTGTAGCTTGTTTTTTATGCTCCTCTGAAATATGCATCCCAATAACCGTACCAATACCAGCCTGGGCCACTTTTTCATACAATAAGGGTGACCCCTCGGTACCTCCCGTGACTTCTGTTAATGCTATCTTACCGCACCTGTGTTCAGAAGCTCCCACAAAAATTTTCGGCCCAACACCGATTTTCATGGCCTCCTTATATTCTGGGATTTCTTTTAAAGCGTTTATAATATCTCCCACTCTTTCAAAAGATCTAGCTTCAATAAAATTTTTTAAAAAACGGGCAGCCATATTATCAGAAGAGGTGTGGGTGTTCATTAAATTAACGTTTAAAAGTTTGGCGGTATCAACGGTTCTTTGGTGATTTGATGAATTTACCCCTCTGGCAACCTCTGAAATTCTTTCTCTCATTAAGCCTTCAGCAACGTTAATCGGCACGCCGTAAAAATTGTAGACATCACACTGCAGATCCATTACATCGGCCAGCTGGGCTAATCCCTTGCCGATGGGATGATGCCCGATAACTAAATCGATATTGCCAAGTTGTTTTGAAAGTAAAATTTCCTCTGGACCGATATCAATACCAACTAAAACCCTTTTTATTTCTTTATCTTCAAAAATATTATAAACTCCGGAGTCCAAATATGGGTTTTCCAATGCATCTTTATCAAATTCGTCCTGCTCTTTTAAAGAAAGTTTCTGGAATTTATCTTTTTTATGGTCCAATAATTTCTGCACACCAACTACGCCGCGAAAATCATTCTCCATCCCCATTTTAGTAAATATATTGTGTATTTGAAGTATTTTCATTTTTTAATACCCTTAAATAAATTGTAACAAAATGATACGATCGTAGTAATTTGTTCTAATCTATTTTCGTAATAATCCGTAATAAAAAAGTTACGATTTGCTGGCAAGTTGCTTTAATTTTTTGCCTCTGCTTTTTCGCCATCGCTTGTTTATTCTTCCATTGTGTTTTGTTTGTCTGGTTTTCATATTATTTTGGTTTTTTACCCCGTTAAATAATTTCGCTCTGAGAAATTAGCGCTAATGACGCTATTTAACCGAGTGAGCTTTTTTCTCTTTTTTAGGCTCTTCCTTTTTTACTACCGTTTTTTTGACTTCAACTTTCGGTACTGGTATTTCTTTTACGCCTTCAACTTTTAGAAAAGCTGAAAACCGTTTATACAATTCGTTAATCATTTCCTCTTGTTTTTTTGAATCAGAAAACTGCCTGCGGATGCGGGCTTTTTCTTTTCTGATAAACTTTTTATCAGATTTTCTTATCGTATCATTTTGAGACATAGTTTCAACAAAAAAAGGCTTTTAGAACCTTTACTATTTGTAACTAACATTGTACCCTAAAATCCTCAAAAAAGCAA
>CAYJSA010000012.1:12959-15176 GCA_964372785.1 uncultured Candidatus Saccharibacteria bacterium | reverse complement strand
GCCTGTTCCCGGTCAGCCGATGAACGCAATAATTGCATTTTCTTTGCAACTACGTCAAGAATGGGAACCATTAAAATGGAAAACACAAAAATAATGATTATCAAGTATAACAACATGGCCCCCCTTTCTTCGTGAAATTTAGAATATGAAACTTGAAACATTTTTTGTGAATTATTCTAATTATTCTAATTGCTCTAATTATTCTAATCAAATATCAATTTCTAATGAATTGAATTTCTAAAACGTTTTGGGATTTAGGAATTTTGGCATTGGTATTTGATTAGGTCAATTAGTATAATTAGGTTAATTAGAATAATTGGTGCAACGCTAGTTCCCCAGATTATTTTTTAAATTCCTCACCGTAGCTCCGGCATTAATAGAAAATGTCGTGTTGATGTTTTCTTTTACCCGGGTCAGTACTATCAAATTTATTTTAACAAATTTTATTGAGTTGATATTAACGGGTTGGGCCAGCGCGTTACCGGCGCCGGCATAGTTGCCATCGTAATAGGTAAAAATCGGCGTAACGCCGTTTGTCATGTCCCGCTGGACAATAATATTAGATTCCTGCGCCAGGTTATAATTGGGCGGGTTCCCGCTGGGCAGGGTTACTCCCTTATAGAGATTAATACCGTTAAGATAATAGCGTATCCTGTTTACCGTAGCTCCCGGGCTGGCCGCTCGTGAGAAAAAAATAATTTGGTTATCTGAAGCGGTATTGAGCGGCGCCGAGCCCTCAACCCCGGTAGTGGCATTACGCATTTCATTGGTAAATTGCGAAGTAACTAGCCTGGCCTGGTCAACATTGCTTAATGCAAAAACTTGCTGGTTTGAACCGGTAAAAACATTGGTAAATAAAAGCGCTGCCATAATCATTAAACCACTAAAAATAGACACCGCCACGAGCAGTTCCAAGATAGTAAACCCAGCACCACTTTCGCGAACTAATATTTTTGCAGTTTTAAAATTGTCGTTGATAAAATAATGATTCATCGGTTTAAAAAATGGTTTGGCGAAAGTGGTGCTGGGTAAACCCTTCCTATTGGCTTAACAATACCGTCAACACATTATACCCCCCAACGGTTAAATTACTGATCGTCTGCGTCTGATATCCCGAAGCGGAAACTATCACTTTATAATTTGACCCTGCGGCAAGTCCGGCAAACATGGCTTGGCCCGGAGCCGGACATCCCGAAACGTAATTTACACTGACACTGGTTAGCGCCGGGGTTTTGGCAGTATCAGTAGTTGATAAAAAGGCTTTATATCTGATATGTCGCTTGCCATTTAATGATGAATGAATTGAAGTTCCTGTTGTGGTGTAATAAGAACTAGCGGTGCCATCGGGCCCCACATAATCAAAATTAGAATTACTGTTGTTAGCGGCCAACTGAAACTTTAGACTGGTGGCGGGGTCTTGACTAGCTGGTTGCCACTCTAAACTGGTATAGGTGGTTAAGCTGGTTCCTGTATTAAACGAAGAAGAAATTAACTCTCCGGAATTCGCATACGCATTATTAAAATATAGCAAGCGCAGCGCCAGGGGAATTGTCGCGCCATCAACATTGCCATCGTCGGAAAAATATTTTTGGGGATTAGTAAAATTAGGCTGTCCCGACCCTAGCGACCAGTCCTGCTGGCTCCACACACTGCCCTCGGTTAATTTGCTGGCATTATAGGAAGGACTAGCGCTTTGCAATTGAACCGTAGCGCCTTCAATGGAATTTTGAGTGGCGACATCTTTTATGATTACCAAAAAACTATTGGCGGTTTTAGCGCCTAACATTATATTAAAATTCTGATTGGTATTGGGCAATACATTAATTTGCTGGATTGGCGAAGTACCGTAAATCATATATGAATTGCTAATTAACGCGGGCGTATAGGTGTCCCATTCAATATTATTTAAAACAACTTGGCCGCTGCCGTTTGAGGTATAGGTATTGTTGAATTTCAAAACATTCGGTGTACCAATTAATTTGGCGCCTTGAGCAGCCATATCAACACTGCCAATCGGAGCGCACAGTAAATCTTGCAAAGTAAACCTCAGGTTACTAGTCCTATCAATAGAAAAACTGATTTGGGTCACTTGGCCGTTTAAAACGCTGGAATCCGGTTTTACCGGATTGGGATTTGACCCAGTTACCGGATAGGTTTGGTCGCTTGAATAACCGCCTTTGGTGGCGGTAATGTGATAGGAATTGGCGCTATTGGGCA
>CAYJSA010000012.1:1394-12859 GCA_964372785.1 uncultured Candidatus Saccharibacteria bacterium | reverse complement strand
CTTGAATAACCGCCTTTGGTGGCGGTAATGTGATAGGAATTGGCGCTATTGGGCAGGCCGACTTCAACCCAATTGCCGTTGGCATCAGAAGTTCTGGTTAAATCAATGGCGGGATTTAACACACTATTTTGAATGCGAATACTGGCGCTTGGAACCGGCTGACCCACTGCGTCAAATACTTTTATCATTAATGCTCCGCCCGAAGCCAAGCCTTCAAGCCCTTTGGGTACAATACTGGTAAAAAAACTATTAACAAATTTATTTCTGGTATTTTTAATGGAAAGCTTGATTTGTTTGTAATCGTTGGGGGCGGCATCGGTACCCTGTAAAATAGTGCCATCGGCGGCATCATCAACATACGTCACCTCATAATAAATTTGATAACTTATCCCATTTACGCTTGCAATAATAGGATTTACGCTGTCAGCCAAACTGCCATTGGGATTACCGCTTACCGTCCCAATTTTTGAATAGGGCAAATTTCTGGCCACTTCCAAATACTGACTAGCCAGAGATGAAACAGTGGTTTGCTCCCGGTAGGCAATAATCTGGCTGACAATCAATACGTATATTTGGGAAATAATTAACGCCATCATAATAAAAATGCCCACGCTCACTACGATTTCAACCACCGTGAACCCCTGTTCACGGATGGAACATGGAACACGGAACATGGAACAAAAAAGACGGCTTTTTGGTGGTTTTGATGTATGGTATTGACAAGATTTCATAATGGGTGTATGATTAAGAAACAGGGTAGAATAATTTTTCCAAGTTCCAATTCCAAGAAAGGGGATGCCGTGGAGCACATTGTCATTTTCACCGAGTATGAGGATAAGACGGGGGGATTCAAAACCCTTCAGGAGCGAGTCAACGACTGGTTGCTACACCCCGACAACCAGAAGATGGAAGTGCTTGACCGCCTGACCAACCTCACTCCAAGGTCGGGGTTGACCACCATGATGGTCATCACCATTTTCTACCGGGAAAAGGAGAAAAAGTAACTCTCTCCTTTCGTTCTAGGGCGCCGAAATCAATTTGACTAGGCGCTGTTTTTTTATATAAAACTCCTTTCCAGTTGCAGAGCCGAGGATACGGCCCCCGCTAAGCGGGGCTGCAACTGGCTCATAACCACAAAAGCGAGTATGTTTTGCCAAAAGAGCATCTCGGAGGCGCCCCATTGTGGGCGCCGAGAGTTAGGCGCGGTTCGCAATGCGCGAAATCGCATTATGCGAACCGACGACGTGCTCTTTTGGTGGAACATACGAGCGACCCTACGACCCGATAAACTTCAACGACGAATACATTGGTTGTATGATGGAAAAGGCGAAAAACCCTACGCTTACTCCTAAAAAGACAATCAATAATGGCTCTATTAAGATGGCTAATTTTTCCACGGCCGCAGTAGCTTCTTGTTCGTAAAATTCTGCCAGTTTCTTTAAAACTACCGCGGTTTTGCCTGTTTCTTCCCCCACTTCAATCATTTCAATAACCCCAAATGGAAAAAGCTTTATATTTTCCCGCAAAGCGCCCGATAATTTCTCCCCTTTTTTAATTTTAACACTCGCGTTGACTAGCGCTATTGAAAAATAGTGGTTATTGACCGTTTTAGATGAAATTTCCAAAGACCGCACCATGGGTACTCCCGATGAAATTAATGAACTTAGCGATCTGATTAAAAACGCTGAATTACTTTTTTTAACAATCGGCGAAATCACCGGCAGCCGTAACAAAAAAGTATCCAGGGCCCATTTGCCTTTCGTGGTTTTCAAAGAAAAATAAAAAGCGGCGGCTATGGCCAATGGTCCCAGAATAAGCAAGTACCAATTTTTTGATAAAAAGCCCCCGCCGAATAATATAATCCTGGTATAAATGGGAATCGGCACGCTCATTGAAGCGAAAAACACGCTTAAACTGGGCAGTACAACCGTAATAATGACAATACCCACCACCACCATAACCGCAACAATAATAGAGGGGTAAATCATGGCGTTTTTTATCTTTGATTTTAACTCGTGCTCTTTGCCAAGTTGCAGAGCTAAAATTTGTAAAATTTCTTCTAAGGTTCCCGATTCCTCCCCCACTTTTATCATATTTACAAAAAGTTCTGAAAAAATTTTAGGATAGCGGCTAAGGGCGTCTGAAAGAGATTCTCCTTTACTGACTTTTTCTTTGATATCCATCAACGCGCTTTTTAATTGATGGTTTCTTGACTGTAACGACAAAATATCAAAAATTTTCACCATGGATAACCCTGTGGAAAACATCACGCCTAAGTTTCGCGTCATCATTATTTTCTCGGTGCTGGAAACCCCCAAAAACGGCAATGAGATTTCCCTATTAAAACCCTTCTTCTTGCCTTCTATTTGGGCATCAATTAAAATCAGCCCTTGGCCCTTTAGGGCAAGTGCCAGTTCGTGCTCATCTTGAGCTTGGAGTTTCCCACTAGAATCCGCGCCATCAAATGATTTGGCTTTATAAGAATAATTCGGCATTTTTAAATTTCAGATTTCAGATTTTCGATTGCAGATTTACTTTACGAATTTACTGCTATTTCGTTTAGCGGTATTAGAAGAAGATACCATTATTGAAATAATTTCATTAGTTTCTTTGAGTAACTGCTTGACCAGTTCTTCTTTCAAAAGTTTTGTCTCAATAATTATTTCCAGCCAGAATTCACATTCATCTATTTCCTCAATAACAATTCCTAGTTTTGCGATAAATTCTGCAGTTGAACGGGCACGACATACCGCCCGATAATTGGCACCAACAGAAGTGCCGCACCTTATTAACTGGTTGCCAACAGCCCTCCCTACTACAGTATTTGGTAGCAATCCCACTAATCTGATAATTTCCAAAGCATATTTTTTGTTCTATTTTTTAATTCATCTTTATTCATAAGTCTTTAAAAATCTGAAATCTGAAATCCTTTTTATTCGTATTTTTTAAATCTGCAATCTGAAATCGTAAATCTGAAATCACTCAATAATCACCCTTAACACTTCCTCAATTGAAGTTAGTCCCTGGGCAGCTTTTACGAACCCGTCTTCAAACATGGTGCGCATGCCATCTTTTACAGCTTGGTCAGTGATATCTTTAGTAGAAGCTTTTTTCACCACCAATTCTTTTATGGCTTGGGTTACCGATAAGACTTCGTAAATTCCCATTCTACCCTTATACCCCGACCCGCTTTTTTTTGTCGGTTTGGGCCGATAAAAGTCAATGTCCAAAAGGGTCTCCTTGGCTTTTAGCAGTTTTTCTTCACGAAAAATACTTAACATCCTTTCCATATCGCAATGGGTTGCCAAGTTGTCCACTTCTGCTTTTTTCAATCGGTATTTTTCTTTATCACCGGCAAATTTTCTCACCAATCGCTGGGCAATAATCACATTTACGGTTGAAGAAATTAAAAAGGGCTCAACTTGCATATCAATTAATCTTGGAATAGCTCCGGCAGCTTCGGTGGTGTGGATAGTGGATAGCACCAAATGCCCCGTTAACGCCGCATTGATGGCCAGGTTAGCTGTTTCGCTATCTCTTATTTCCCCCACCATAATAATGTTGGGGTCTTGCCGTACCAAAGCCCGCAAGCCCGTCGCGAACGTAAGCCCTATGGCGGAATTGGTCTGGGTTTGGTTGATGCGCGGCATCCGGTATTCAATCGGGTCTTCAACGGTGGAAATATTGACATTGGGCGTATTTAAAATTTCCATCATGGAGTATAGGGTGGTGGTTTTGCCGGAACCCGTAGGGCCGGTGATGAGTATCATGCCCGTCGGCCTGACCAAATTCTTTTGGATTATCTCCAGAGCTCTACCCGAAAAGCCCAACCCCTCCAGGGTTTGGGCTTTCACGCCTTCTGCCAGCAACCTCATAACAATTTTTTCACCATTAAAAACAGGTAAAACTGAAACCCTTACCGAATATTTATATTCATCCGTTTCAATTTTAAACCTGCCATCCTGTGGCAACCTATGCTCATCGAGTTTTAAATTGCTAAGCACCTTTATCCTGGCCACAATACCCAGGGCGCTAGAAACAGGTAACTTCATGATATCGTGCAAAATGCCGTCAATGCGAAACCGCGCAATCACCTCTTTTTCCATGGGCTCAATGTGAACATCTGAAGCGTTTTGCAAAATAGCATGTTTCATTAAGGTGTCCACAATTTTTACAATGGGAAGCTCTTGGGAAGCCTTAATCAAATCATTTTTATCAACCAGAATTTCTTCACCCGGAGTGTGATTAATCCCCCCTGCCTGCGCAGGCAGGCCCACATCTATTCCCTGCATAATATCGCCGAACTCCACATCCAAGGCTTGCTGGTATTGGCGCAACGCGTTTTTAATGCCTTCGGGAGTAGTAAGGCGCGGCATTATCTTTAGCAACGGGTCCGTTTTTTTAATAAATTCAATGGTATTTAAATCTTCCGGGTCAAGCATGGCGACCTCAAGGTTGTTATCCCTTTTGCGAAAAGCAATAATATTATGAGCCCTGGCAATTTGTTCGGGAATAATATTTAATATTTCAGGCGGAATGGTTTCTTCCCCGATGTTGATGAAAGGAATTCCCAAAAGATACGCCTGGAATTTCGTCAGTTTTTCCTGTTCTATGAGACCCTGTTTAACCAAAACATCTCCAATTTTTTCATTGGTTTTAACACTTACTTCCAGTGCCTTATCAAAATCTTTTTCGCTAATGAGTTCCGCATCTAAGAGGAACTTTTTTAAACGCTGAGGTTCAACATTCACCCCGTTAGAAGTCTGGGCAAAAAATATGCAAAGCATATTTTTTGCTTACGCTTATTACTTTTATTATTGACTTATATTTTCCCCATTAGAATTACTCTTTCTTTAATCCATACTTCTAACGGGGTTCATTGATTTATTATACCTTTTTTTACCCCGTCAAGCTGTGTATAAAATCAAAGGGATTCCCCTCGACATCCAGCCTAAAGTTTTATCCGTTGCAGAAACGTGGTTCGCAGCTCGGCAATTTGCCCCGTTCCCCCTATGGAGTAAAAGTGAAAGCTTTCACTTTTACTCCATAGCGGTAATTATGCACAATGGCCTCCGAGATGCACTTGGTAAACGAATGCCTCGCTCCGCTCTTGCCAGATTTTATGCAAGAAAAAAGCACCATTTAAGGTGTTTAAATACATGCGCCCCAGTGAAATCCTTTTCACTGGGGCCTGTTTGTTTGCGACGCTACTGCTGATCCATCAGCGAGTAGTCGACATCCGCCGTGCAGAATCTCTCACCTCTGTCTCCGCAAAAGAGCGCGAAGAGAGGGAAAAGACCCGGCAAGGCTTGGGGACGGTTTGTGACGACATCGTGCAGGACGTCATTAATGACCTGGCGGAAACCGGTTGCGCGGTCGCCTTCATCCCCAGCCTCATTGCTTTCGGGAATCGTCGCGTCCTGTAACTCGAAGGCAATTTGGTTAAATCTTGCCGGCGAGCACGCCGGCTTACTGGCTTCCTGCAGCAAAGCCATGACTTTTTCCTGTTTCACGAGCAAATCCTCCAGGGGTTTGGGGTTAGTTTTCCAGTTCTACCCATAAAACAACATACATATATTGGCCTATGGGTAGAACTGAAGTTTTGAGTTAAAATGTGCTGTTTTGATCCTCTTTATGCTATACCTTAATTATACACCTATCATAAGTTCTTGTCAATAGGCACGCAAAAACCGCCTTTTAGAGCGGTTTTAGGCGAAGCGAGGGGTTAGTTTTAAAAGTGGCTCTCACAGGCAGAAAAGCACGGTTTTTGTCCGCAGACAAAATTTTCTGCCGAGAACGCAGAGGCAAAATTGCGCTGGCGATTTTGACGCCGGCACTTTTAAAACTAACACCGAGCGAAACTATCCCAGAGGCAGTTCTATAAAGAATGTACTACCGTTCCCTTCACCTTTAGATTCTGCCCAAACTTTTCCATTATGAGATTTAATAATCTGGCCGGAAAGGTACAGCCCTATACCGCTACCCACCGTACTGACTTTTTTAGCCTCATCACTCCTTTCAAACATACTATTGAAAAGATTGGCGATTTTTTCTTTAGGAATACCAATGCCAGTATCCTTCACAACAATCAAAACATTTTGTTTTGATTGTTGTGGATTTATGATTTCAGATTTATGATTTATGATTTGTTTAGAATTTGGGATTTGGGGTTTGGGATTTACAGATACGTCAACTCCGCCAGTAACCGTATACTTCACGGCATTATCAACGATATTAAAAATAGCTGCTTTTAATTTCTCCCTGTCTGCTTTTATCAAAAACGTACCTTCTGGCTTCTCAAGCTTAAGATAGACACCCTTTGAATTGGCCTTAAATTCCAATTCGTTTTTTACTTCTTCTAACATCTGCAAAACATCAACGCCGGGTTTTAGGGTAACCACATCTTTGCCAAGCTGAAACTGCGCCATATCCAAAAAGTCATTAACCATTTTTATCATTCCTTGCGTCAAATTCTGGAATTTTATAATAACTTCTTTGGTTTTTTTGGTTTGTTTCCCAAAAACTCCTTTTAATAATAGGTCAGAATAGCCCATCATTGAGGTTAGAGGGCTTCTTAAATTATGCTGGGTGGTCATCAAAAACTGGTCTTTAAACGTATCTAACCTTTCTATCTCTTCCTTGGCTTTTTTCTCAATAACATAAGCCCTTTTCACATCTTCGGCCAACTGGGCAATTTCTTTTCTCTGTTCAATTTCTTTTTTAACGGAACGAATGAGTACCCACCCAAAACCTATGCAAAGAATAGTGGTCAGGCCATTTAACCACCTGTTTATTGGAGTCCGTATAAATGCAAATTGAGCCGCCACGATCACCACCAGGCCTATCACCAATATTTGGGTAGCAAACACTTTTATGTTGAACTCTCCATAAGCGACAACTAACCGTGCCAAGGCAACAATAAATATACCTATGGCCAGAAGCCCATAAATTTCCAACGTATAATTTTCGGTCATGCTTGCGATAACCCCAGACAGCAAGAAGGCAAATACAAAACTGAGCATTCCAATGGCTAGTACTGCCAGTTTTTTCCTGGAAATGGTATCAGCTTTGATAAAAGACTTTACTACCAAAAAAAGCATCATGAGGGAAAGGAATACTTTTAAACTGAATACGTAGTTTGCGAGCATTTGGCCTTCGGTGGCTATGCATTCTTGGGCATCAAAACCGACAAGATTCAGATTTGTTGCAGATAAAAGAATAACGGGAAGGAACAAAAGCGCAATAATGATTTTTTTATAGAAAGAAACATCTTTTTTATAGATATACACGTACAGAAAATACAGCGAAAGAATAAACAAAAGAATACTGAATATCTCAATGAGCGACCAAGAAAACATTACCATAGCGCTATTGTCGTAGTAAACCCAAATTGCTAAGTCCAAACTTGTCCAAATGGCAAAACACACACCAATACACAATAAAATTTGCGCCAAGATAAGTTTTCTGTTTTTAAGATATATCAATAGGGCAACCACAAACATAACTAGCGCGGTGGGAATATGCGAATAGTAAACAGCCCCCAAAACCGAATCAACGAAACCGCGGCAATATGCTATATTTGAGGCTATATTATCAATCATGTTGGAAGATTTTTAAGGGATTTTTTGAAAATACTCTCCACTTCTTCTTGCACCTGGCCACTGTACGAAAGCCAGCGCATATCTGTCTCGATTTTAATGGGAACCAACGGAAAAATCAGAGGCTTTAAACCGAATATATCTTGGATTTTTTGTATACTGGGCAGTATTTTGCTTTCTACAAAACTTGATTCTTGTGAATCCGATAGCGTGTAATTATCAAACAGCACGGCGTTCTTCATGAATATTAAAAGAAAAAAGAAGTAGTAATCCGGGCCCATGATACGCGCCTTGTTGAACCATTCTGTGAAGTTAAATATCGTACAGCCACTGGCATCGGCATACCTGGAAAATAAATCATGGTGGAAATCCATTAAGGATTTATTTGTATACGTTAGTACTTGGCTCATATTTTTACCCTGATACACATTGGTATCAACAATATGCATCTTCTGAGGGTAAGGATATTCTTTATTGTTTCTATCACTGAAAAAATGCATTTTACAAAGGTACAATTTTTCAAGATTGCGGGTTACCAGCTTGCCATCATATTCCAAAATAATGGGTGTGAGATTATTTTTTTTGGCAAATTCTAAAAAAAACTTCTGCTCGGCGCTTGGGCTCGCTATGCTTCTTGAAAGAATGGCATAGGGGCCCTTTTGCAAAAAATCAATATCGGGAATTTTATGCAAATCCCAATACTCATGCAGCTTTATTTCTAATTCTTTATTTTTTGAGCGAATCTGAAGTTCCTTAGCCACGTCAGAAAAATCCTCAGAAAAGTAAACTTCTTTATGTATGGCCGGATATTGAGAAACATCTATCATGATATTTTTAAAAGGGGTCTAAAAACAGGTTTCAAAGTTACTGTAGTCGGCTATCGTATCGTCTTGGCAGTATACCACCTGGCACTGACCTTGTGCCTGGCATTCTTCAAGCGACAAATTAACGTACGCTTTTTTAATTATCACTTTAAAATATAACACCCCATCACTAGTACACCGAGGGTCCTGTGCGTCACATTCCTCTTTAAAACATGATTCCGTTTGTGGGTTGCAGGATATTTTTGCCTTAATTGAAAAATCCTTGCGTACAAAGTATTTGTCGTACGACAAAAATATTGAAACCAAGATTACTGCGACGACCAGCGCAAAAAGTATAATTGAGGTATAGCTATGCTTCATGTCCATATACTAAACAGTGCGATTGGTTAAGTATACAATACATATGTCCCAATTAACACTATTACTATAGAGAAAACCTTGTGGGCAATATGCTTAAAAGAGGTGGTTTCTTTAGTAATGTGCGGAAAAAGCAACGTTAAGGCGATACCCTCTAAAAATACAAATACCGGCTGATAGCCCGTGGTAACCATCACTAAAGCCAGGGGGGCTAGAAGCAGTGAAAAATTATAAAACGTATTTCCAATAACGGTAACTCCTTCATTGGCGATATTAATACAAAACAGCCTCCAATTGTGTTTTTTTATCAAGAACAAAAAATCTACCCGATACTTTTTTCTTGACGAAAAAAGCATAACACCAAAAATGAACAATCCCGTATACTGCCAAAACGTGGAAACCCAAAACCCCCCGCTCATCGCAACCACTTTAAAAAGCGTTTCGTAAAGTGCGAAAAAAAGCGACGAAGAAAGCATAAGCAGGGCTATTTTACGCTTGACCCTCACCTTTTTTAATTCGGTAATTTCCAACGATAATATCACTGCCCCGAAAATGACAATACAAGACCCTATATATTGATTTGAAGTCAACGTTTCCCCAAGGAATAAAAATCCTAACACAAACCCGAATACCGGAATCGTTTGCCAAAATGGCACCACCAGCGATGCTTCATTTTCCTCGAGCGCGTATAAGTAAAGGTATATCGCCAGCGAACTTAAGCATCCGGCAATAATCAAGATACCTACGTTAATAATACCAATGGAAAATATATTTTGATTAAAAAAATATGCAACCGGCAATACCACTAAACCAAACAGCGTAGAGTAAAGCACCAAAGCCTCCTTGCCCACTCCCTTTAAATGCTTGCTGAGCAAAAACTTGTCTATATGGTTAGACAAACTCCAAAAAAACGGCCCCAAAATGGCAATGAAAAACCAGTTCACCCCGTTAGAAGTCTGGGCAAAAAACAGTTTTTAAGAAAAATTGTTTTTTGCTTGCACCTGGTTACTTATACTAATGTCCTATTTTTAACCCGTTAAAGTCTTCTATCGCATCCGAACTTTTAACGGGGTTCATATGCGATTAAATAAGTTCAAAATCCTTTTTAAATACATTTTTGGATATTACAAAAATTCCGTAGGTTATGAATGGGGCGGCGAAAATATCAATGGAATAATGCATATGGGCCAACAGCATGCTGATGCCAAAGATTATGGAAATCATAAAAAATATATACCTCCAAATGGTTTTTTCCCAAAAGATTAAGGCGAAAAGAAACATAACGCCCACGTGACCGGAAAAAAAGAAGTCATTTTTGGCATTGTATAAAAAATCATAGATGAAAAAGCCGATGCTGTTTTGATCCAAAGTAATTTGATGCAAACTGGTTCCAAGATGTGTTAAACTGATGAAAAAAGACCGGATAATAATGAATAAGG
Source organism: uncultured Candidatus Saccharibacteria bacterium (assembly GCA_964372785.1). Lineage (GTDB taxonomy): Bacteria > Patescibacteriota > Minisyncoccia > Minisyncoccales > Staskawiczbacteraceae > VGLO01. The sequence continues at coordinate 2,641 of CAYJSA010000012.1, read as the reverse complement.
CTAATGCTTTTACTGAAAAAATAATATATTTGGGATACAGTAAAAATAAAACGAGGACAATCGCGGTGGAAACCAACGCTCCCTCAACAATAAAAAAATCTAGATTCACCACCGGCAGGTTATCCAATATTAAATCCCCCACCGGAGTGCCTTTTACCGTACGATCAATATAGCTGTAGGAAAAATGCTGAACAATCAGGGATAATACAAAAAACCCGAAGCTGGCCGACAACGATAGAATGTTATCTTTTGACCAATGGTTTTTGTGCCGAAGAAGTACTTCTCCCATGACGTTATCCACCATAAATTACATTAAACTGGCTTGGGTTTTTAAGGATTCTTTATTGATAAGTTTCCTATAGGCGCAATGCTGACAATCTTTGCCGGATTCTGGGATTTCGGGCGAATCAAGGCATTTTTTAATATCCAAAATGACAGGATCAATCCAGGAAATATCGCCACTGTAAGGTATGATTGAAGTTTCAAATTCAAGTTTTCCGTGAAACCCAGGCCGATTTTTATTTCCATTGGCAAAGAAAAAATAACCGGTACCAGACACCAAAAAACCCATCTGCTTAAAAATCCATTGGTACACCTCCATCTGTTTTTTGTATCCTTCCTTATATTTACTACTTAAAGAAATGGGGTAGTCCGTGCTGGTGGATTTGTAATCAACAATGTGGAGTTCTTGGGTTTTATTGTTTACCCAAATATCATCAATGATTCCACAAATATTCAAATTGGTTTTTTTATGTAAAAATGATGCTCCAACTTTCATATCATGGTCATCACGCCAAATATGGAGACTGGGATGACTAAAAGGCACCGCGTCAATGTTATAGGCTTGCATTAAACCATGGGGCTGGCCCTTCTCCCGCAAAAGGTCAAATTCATTTTTGAGCAAGCTGTCCACCGCGCTGTTTAATGACCAGCCCGGCATGTCAGGCCTGCCAATACCCAATTTTCTATCCAACCAAAAACATTGGGGACACTCTAAAAAAAGCGCTATCTTTGACCTTGAGACATTAAAAGGAGTTCTCGCATCGGGTGTATATAGATTTGCGGTTCTTTTTCGCATTACTTAAACGTTATCCAGTCATTGTTTTTTGTGAAATTTTTCCAATACTGGCTGGCTATCGGCTTAACGCTGCCAAAATATTTACTGTTAAGGGCGTCTTTGCCATAGGGCACCTCAACTTCGCTCGAAAGTTTCACGAATGCCACTTGGGCAATAGGCATTTTATAAT
>CAYJSA010000012.1:0-1294 GCA_964372785.1 uncultured Candidatus Saccharibacteria bacterium | reverse complement strand
TCAACTTCGCTCGAAAGTTTCACGAATGCCACTTGGGCAATAGGCATTTTATAATATAATTTTATGGGCAAATTAGCCAAATTGTGCAATTCCAAGGTGATTTTTAGGGTATTACCCGGGTCAACATAACCGGCTGTGGCGTGCACAATCAGCCCTATTCTTCCCAAAGATGATTTGCCGTTTAACTGCACCACCATGTCGTGGGGCACCGCTACCGTCTCATATGTCATACCCAGGGCGAATTCACCGGGATGCAAAATAAACTGCCTATTTTCATCAATCGTCACGCTATCCATCATTTCATCGATTGGTTCTTTAGGGTCAATGCAAACGTTATTGGTGTTTTTGAACACCAAAAAATCGGCTCCTAAATGCACGTCTACGGAAGCCGGCTGAATGGAATTGGGAAATAGCGGAGTGATGCCAATATGCTTGTCCGCTAACGCTTTTTTGATGTCTTTATCTGATAAGATCATATTGTCAATTTTTATGGTATATAGAGTATTTTAATTCAAAAGGTACCAGAAGTAAATGTCGCAACGAGAACCGATAAAAAGCATTTATTTAATGAGAATCCAAATACAACCAAAAAGCCCCTATAAGTGGGGCCTTTTGCGCAACATTAACAGCACTTGCAAACTCCTGATTTTTCGGTGAATTTCATCAGGCCGGCTACGATGACAAGCACTGGCCAAATAACGTTTACCGATTCCCAGCTGATTGTCCCCCACTGGCCCAACAGAAAAGCCAAGCCGAATAACACTACCAACAACGGCATAACCTTATGATGGTGACACTTGCATACATTTTGCATATTTTCCATATAAAATTTACTTTTTAAGATTTAGACCTTTATTAAGGTATTTTACCATAAAACGGCTGTGTCAACCACCATAGATGCTCTGAATTACGAAACTCCCATTTTCAAACGATTTTTCGGGTCTTTTTTCCAAATTTGGGTTGAAAATTCGCAATAATTTAGAAACGTAGCTTGCTACGTTTCTAAATTCTATCATATTTTCACCTTCCAAATTTGGAAAAAATACCACGAAAGAGTTTCGTAATTCAGAGCATAGATGAAGCCCGTAAACGCTTCAGACATAGTCTGAAGCGTTTATTTAATTCCAACAAAAACAGCCCCGAAGGGCTGTTTTTGTTGGAATTAAGCGCGTGTAACGTTTTTTGCGCTAGGTCCTTTTGGACCTTCTTCAACATCGAAGTTGACTACATCGCCAACTTTCAATTCGTTGTAAGCTACTCCGCTCAAATCGTTAGAGTGAAAGAAAAGGTCTTT
>CAYJSA010000011.1:12469-15390 GCA_964372785.1 uncultured Candidatus Saccharibacteria bacterium | reverse complement strand
AAAGACTTGCATATTTTTTTAGAAAGTTTAAAATGTAAAAAAGGTCACTAAATAATAATTTTAAAATTTAAAAAATATACAATGAAACATTTACGCAAATATATTATAACTGCTTCGATTGCGGGAAGCTTGTTGCTCTCAGCGGGTTTTGTTACTGCTCAAATATCTACACGTTTAGAGGAGCTGAAAAAGTCCGCTGAAATGCGGGCTATGAAAGCTAACGAGCAAGTCCAAAAAATGAGAAACGAAGCCCAGGTCAATGTAAAAGAACGCAAAGAAGACTTGCGCCAAAAAATAGGTAAAATCAAAGATGAAAAAAAACAGGAAGCCGCAAACAAAATTACCAACCAAATGGAACACATCAACCAGGTTTGGACTAATCACTTTGTGAGTGTCTTAGACAAACTTGATGCGGTTTTGCAAAAAATAAAATCCAGGACAGAGCGAGTGGCGGCAAAAGGCACTGATGTTTCCAGTGTAAACACAGCTATCACAAAAGCTGAATCTGCCATTGGAGCGGCAAGAACGGCAGTTACCGCACAGGCGCAAAAAACCTATGTGGTTGATACATCATCCCTGACGCAAAACACATCCACCACTACCGGGCAAAACAGCCTGATGGGAGAACTGAGAAAAAAGTTCAAAGAGTTGAAAGACCAATTACATGCTGACCTCGTTGCCTTACGCGACGGTCCCATGGCTGGCGCCAGAACCGCGGTACGCGACGCGGCGCAGGCATTAGCAAAACTTCCTAATGTCGATAAGGAACCAGCCGCGAATACTAATAATCAATAATTATAAAAAACATGAACCCCGCACCTATTAAGCTTTGGGCTTCGCTCATTGTTAGGATAGTCTATGTGGGGAATTAACTACTACCGAGCGAAATTCCAAGAATTAATAATTCAAAGATATAAGCTTGATAGGTGCGGGGTGAACTTAAAACTGACCTTAACACTACTGATCATCATTTTGGTTGTTGTGGTTGCCGGCTGGCTTCTTTATGCTAGTTATGTCCCAAAGGGAGAACAAATCCAGCAGGAGTCCGGGCAAGATTCTACCGTTGACAGTACCGCCACCATTGAAGCCGATTTAAACCAAGTGCCCGATGATTCTGCCGTAAATGGGGATATAGAATCTTTGGATGCGAGCATACAAGCTTTTTAAAAAGGGATTACCGCCAAACTTTCAACCGCCCTGTGCAGAGCGTTGCGCTAGGCGGTTTTTGGTAAAAATGGGGTATTGCCCCAAAGCCCTTGACAAGAACTCTTGGTAGGTGTATAACTAAAGTATAGGATAAAGACGGTTCTTTTACAGCTAAATATACCGTTTAGTTGTACATTAGGGTCACGGAACACATTAAAGCTAACTTTTAGAAGCCAAACTATGAGATGATTTCTAGGCACAACGAGGAGGTTGTAGCCGTAGGCTACGCCCCCAGAGTTGTAACGAAGAAATCAGCCATAGTTTAGCTTCCCTTCGGGCGGGTGAATTCAGGCAAGCTTCTTCGTTGCTTCGGAGTAAACAATACCTCCGGCATTCAATTTACTCCTCGCGCCTTGAATCTTGCCTGAATTCACTCCGCTAAAATTAGTTCTAATGTGTTCCGTGACCCAAGAGCATAATGTGCTCTGGAGTGTACAACTAAACATCAACCCCACCCAGCAAGGAGATTCTCATGCGTACTCGTCACGTTTCGATCGCGGTTCTCTGCTTTTCTATAGTCTTTGCCGCAGGATGCGCGCAAGACTATGAGGCGGAGAAGAACTACCCGACCGTCCTCGATGCCCAGAAAGTGGCCGAAGCCAAGGCCGCTGAACTGGCCATCAAGAAAAAAGAGCGCGAGCTGGAGCTCCTGATTGGTCAGGAGGCTAGGCTCAGAGAGAAGCTTCGCCTCCGGGACTGGACGAAGAAAGAAGTGGAATGGTATGAAAAGCTCGATACCGAAAAAAAAATCTTCGCCCTGCAAGATACCATCGCCGCTCTCACGCGCTACGAGCCCGAGTTCATCGCCAAGGAGAAGAGAATCTCCGATTTGACGAAAGAGTACGACGTACTCTGGGCGCAGAAGCGGGCGCGGTATCTGGCCACTCTTCTTCCAACAATCAAAAAGGAGGAAAAAGCCACAAAGGCGGTTGGGTTTGACAAACTCAGCCACGAGGCAAAAATCGCGAAGTTGGAGGAGGAGATTGAAAACCTTCGCGAGGATGGCCTGATTGCCCAGTTCAAGGCCGCCAAAGATGCGGAAGAAAAGGTGGCCAAGGCCGCTAAGGACGCCAAGGATTTGGCGGACGAGGCCATCGAAAAGGCCGCCGAAGCGAAGAAGCTGGCGGACGCGGAAGCGAAGAAGCTTCCCGAGTACGGGCCAGCGGAGATCGCCCAGCTCACGAAACTGCACGGGACTGCGAAAATGTACTTTGTCTTCTTGAACCGTGCCAAGATAGACATCGAAATAAAAATCGAGCACATCCAAAAGAGGTACGAGACCTCTAGGAAAGTGCACAATGCCAAGGAAAAGCTCGAGAAGGAAATCGAGACCGCCAAGGAGAAGGCAAATAACGAAAAGGAAGTCCTTCGTCTAGAAAAGGAGTTGATGGCAGTCAACTCCGATCTAGCGAGGCTCGATCGCGATGAAACTAGCGCCATCGCGGCCGAGAACAAAAAACTAGCGCATAACACCATAGAAATAAACCGCGCCAACAAACATGCCAAATTTTTGGTGGAGCAAATGAAGACTCCCCCAAAATAAACAATAAACCAAGTTCCGCAAGGAACAGATCTTTCGACGAAAGGCGAAAGAGAGGAGCCCAAACATTTGTTTGGGCTCTTAAACTGCATGCATTCCAGGGCTTGATCATTTTTGGGATTTGAAATAATGATAAAATCCTGATAGAATTCAATGCATAGGGGAGTGGTGAAAT
>CAYJSA010000011.1:2587-12369 GCA_964372785.1 uncultured Candidatus Saccharibacteria bacterium | reverse complement strand
TTTGAAATAATGATAAAATCCTGATAGAATTCAATGCATAGGGGAGTGGTGAAATGGGGATAACTGATATTGATTTTACCTCTTGTAATGGTAATATAAGTAAAGATTATATAACTATTAATAAGGGTTCTATTATGGATAGACTTCCTCTCGCATTAAAAGAAAAAGCCATATTATTAAGAAGGAACGGATATTCTATTAAGGAGATATCGGGTGAACTGGGTATTGCGCAAAGTACGTCTTCTTTGTGGGTGAAGGGTTTGATTCTAAGTCAAAAAGCCAAGAAAAGAATTGTTGGTAGGCGATTGATTGGTTATCATAACGCCGCCGCACATTGGAAGGAGAAAAGTATTCGGGAACAGCAGGAATACAAATTAATAGCGGATAAGTTAATAAATGGAATCGAGATAAGCGAAGATTATTGTAAGGTATTTTGCGCCATTCTTTACTGGTGCGAAGGAGGCAAAAGTCACCAAACTTCAGTTGGATTTACTAATTCTGATCCCTTATTAATTAAAACTTTCATTGCTCTTTTTAGAAAATCATTTACTGTTGATGAGCGTAAATTCCGTATTCTAATGCATCTTCATGCATACCATAGCGAAAAAATCCAAAAGAATTTTTGGTCTGATCTGACTGGAATCCCTGAAAATAAATTCCAAAAAACATACCTTAAAGCAAATTCTGGAAAGAGAATAAAAGAAGGATATCAAGGTTGCATTTCAATTAGATATTACGATGCCAAAATTTTAAAAGAATTAAAAGCTACTTATAGTTCATTTCATGAAAAGGTAAAGGGATAGCGAGGGAGGCAAAAAGGGGATTTAGTTTAATGGTAAAATGTTCGTCTCCAAAACGAACGATGGGGGTTCGATTCCCTCAGTCCCCGCAAAGGATAATTATTGTGCGACAAAAAAGAAGCCATGTTCCGACTCACCAAAAAAGTTAAAATCGCCACCGTAATTATTTTTGGCATCGTATGCTTGGTTTTTGTGTGGGAAGTTTTTGTTCCCAAATCTTCTGTTGACACCCGCACGGTGACTCATGAAATAAAAAAGGGTGCTGGGCCTGAAAAAATCGCAAACGACCTTGAGGGTTTGGGAGTTATCAAAAATAGCTTTTTTTTCAGATTATATGTGGTTGCTTTAGGCAAACAACGTAAATTGCAGGCAGGTACGTATTTGCTGGCCCCATCAATGCCGGTTAATGCCATTGTTGCAAAACTGGTAGCGGGGGATGTTATAAAAAATAATGCGGTTATTATTGAGGGATGGAATTTAAAAGAAATTACAAAATATTTAGAAGATAAAGATTATTACTCGGTGCAAGATTTTTTGGCGGAGACTAAAAAAGACTGGAGTGAAGAATTTGTATTTTTGCAAGGCCTGCCTCCTGCCCGCGCAGGCGGGGCGCAGGCAGGCAAGCCCCAAAAACTTAATTTAGAAGGGTATATTTTTCCGGATACCTACCAGGTTTTTAAAAATCAGTCAGCAGAAGATTTCCTAAAAACCATTCTTACAAATTTTGATAAAAAATTAACACCGCAATTGCGGGCCGAAATTACTTTGCAAAAAAAATCCATTTTTGAAATTATCACCATGGCTTCTATTATTGAAAAAGAAGTGGTATCGCAAGAAGATAAAAAAATAGTATCGGGCATATTGTGGAAGCGCTTGAAAAACGGCATGGGCTTAAATGTTGACTCAACTATTAACTACATCACCGGCAAGGGCCATGCCTCGGTTGCTATAGAAGATACAAAAATCGATTCTCCGTATAACACGTATAAATACCGGGGGTTGCCCTTGGGGCCCATTTCAAACCCGGGTATGAACAGCATCTTGGCAGCCGTATATCCAACGACAAGCCCCTATTGGTATTATCTTTCTGCCGATGGAACGGGTACCACCATTTTTAGCAAAACATTGGAAGAGCATAACATAGCGGTGGCAAAGTACTTAAGTAATTGACTAGTTAGTCAAAATCCGTTATGGTGTTGTTACGTAGCACCTTGACCCTTAACCTTCTGGAGGATATCCCATGCCCGTCGTTGAAGAAAGCCGCGCTACGACCAAGCGACGGTTGCACGCCTGGTCATTGCCAAACCTCCTGACGTACTTTCGGATTTTGGTAATACCTTTGCTGGTGGCGTGCTTCTATGCCGAAGGCGCGGTTTGGCACTGGGTGGGTTTCAGCCTGTTTGTCCTGGCCGCCGTGTCGGACTTTTTTGACGGCTACTTGGCGCGCCTGTGGCAGCAACAGTCGCCCATTGGCCAAATGGCGGATCCCATTGCCGACAAGGTACTGGTTGTCATTGCGCTCCTGCTCCTTTGTTGGACGGGAACTATTGGCGGCTGGTCGCTGATTGCCACAATGGTTATTGCCGCGCGCGAAATTATTGTTTCCGGTTTGCGGGAATTTCTGGCCAACGCCCGGGTTTCCCTGCCGGTAACGGGCCTGGCGAAATGCAAAACCGTGGTGCAGATGGTTTCCCTGGCTTTCCTGTTGATCGGGCAGGAAGCTGACCAGCTGTTTGAACTTTCTGTGTCCGTACTGCAAATTGGCCACGGGCTCTTGTGGCTGGCGGCGACTGTAACCTTCTACACCGGCAGTGTTTACGGTATTGCCGTCATTCGCTATATTAGGGAAAACAGCGAATGAGGTATTGAATTGGAGCATAACTCGCTGACCAACATCAGTTTGGCCAAGCGAGTTTTTTATTTAGAAAATACCAGATATTGACAATTATTATGTAATAGATTAAAATTCACCCATAACTAAAAAGCCGGAGACAGTGAGTATCTTTGCGAAAGCAAGGAAGTAAATTCGTAAGAAGCTCATCGAGGCGAATCGTTGTTGCTTGCATTGGGCGAGCAAAGCGAGTCGAAGTGTCTGCTGGTCGCAGGCTTTTTTATTTTAGCATAACGCAAATACACAAATGGCGTCGCCAATGACGCAAATACGGGCATGCGAATAGCGCATAGCGAAAGCGCCCACACAAATACGTATTCGCAACATTGGCGTGAAATTCGCGTATTGGCATTACATTCATATGGCTTTAACCAAAGAAAAAAAATCTAAAGCACTAGAAAGCTTAAAAGAGAAAATTGCAAAACAAAAGTCAGTTATTTTTGCCGATTTTTCCAAGGTGAATTCCAAAGACTTATTCAGTCTTCGCAAAAAGTTGAAAGAGGCAGGGTGCGCATTAAAAATAGGCAAGAAAACGTTAATAAGAATTGCGTTCGGCCAATCAGGAATTTCTTACTGGAACAAAATAAAAGCCAGTATCCCCGGACAGCTAGCGTTGGTGTTCGGTATGGAAGATGAAATCGCGCCGGCAAGACTATCAAACCAGTTTGCAAAAACCAACGAAAATTTCAAGATTTTAGGAGGTATTTTTGAAAGCAGGTTTATTGACAGGGAAAAGGTATTGGTGCTAGCTAACTTGCCAACTCGCAATGAATTGTTGGGCAGGTTGGTTGGTTCTCTTTCTAGCTCAATGACAAGCTTTGTGAGAGTGTTGGATAAGATAAGGGAAAGTAGGGAAACTAAATTAACCTAATTAACCTAATCATACTAATTGACCTAATCAAATACTAAATCCCAATGCTGAAATGTTTTAAAGCATTTTCCACATTGGACATTATTTAGAATAATTAGAGCAATTAGACTAATTAGAATAATTCATAATAAAATGTCAGACGAAACTGTAAAAATTGAAGTGTCAGAAAAATTTAAGGATATGGTAGCATCAGTTGAGAAGTTGTCAATTGTAGAATTGGCAGAATTAGTAAAGGTATTGGAGAACAAATTCGGCGTTTCGGCCGCCGCACCGGTAGCGGTAGCAGCAGCAGGAGCCGCAGCGGGTCCAGTTGAAGAAAAAACATCTTTTAATGTTGAATTAAAAGAAGTGGGGGCTCAAAAAATTGAAGTTATCAAGGCGGTAAGAGATGTGACTGCAAAAGGATTGAAAGAATCTAAAGATTTAGTTGACGCAGCCGCCACAGCTCCTCAAATGGTAAAAGAAGGAGTCAAAAAAGCTGAAGCAGATGAAATTGTAAAGAAATTTACAGCTGCAGGAGCAAAAGTGGAAATTAAATAGTATTTTAACCAAAAACAGCCCCGTTTACGGGGCTGTTTTTGTATGTATTGGCATAATTTTTAAAAGTAGTAGAGTTAAGTTGCCTCGATTTACGCTTTGCGCGCGCAAGGCGTTCAGTACCTATTTTGGAGGATTCGGAATGTCTCGTAAAACTTTCTGGCTGGCGGTGTTGTTCTTCGCTTTGGTCATTACGCCGTCCATTGTGGGCGGGTGGTGCGAATACCAAAAGGCCACCGTCGGCGACGACCAAAAGGAACACAAGGCGACGCCTCCGTACAGGAAATTGGCTTTGGGGAGTTAGTCCCCGCGCCAATTTCAAGGTCATCTTCGGATGGCTTTTTTACTGTAGTTTTTTTGAAAAAGTGATACCATGAACCCAATAAGCATTCTATAAAAAATGTTGTCAAACAAAAAAATATTTTGGACTACGCATGCAAAAATAAAAATGCGCCAATACGGACTTTCGGCCGGGAAGTTGCTGCAAATAATTCAGAAGCCCCAAAGAAAAGAACGGGGGATTGCGTCCGGCACCACGGCGGTAATGCAGACTCGCAAAGTGTATGCCAATTTAAAAAGTATTGCAACGCGCAAGAAGCAGGTACCTCCGGGGGAAATCTGGCTGATGTATAAAGATGTCAAAGAGCAAAGAAAAATAATTAGCGCTTGGCGGTATCCGGGAATTTCAAAACCCGGAGAAGCAGTTCCGATTCCTGATGACATCAAGCAGGAGTTGCTGAGTAGTATGTAGGATTTAGCAAATGTAAAAAACCGGTAAATATCTTGCCGGTTTTTTTGTCGCAGTTAAATCCTAACAGGAATGTGGGGAATCAAAGAATTCTTATTTTTAGAATAAACGTGAAAATTGAAATGTTGATTAACTGTGGATAAATAGGCATATTTACGAACAAAATGACTTTTATTTTAAAAGTGTTGACCAGAACTTATAAAATGAGTTATAAATACAGTGTAGTGGATAAAAGTGGATAACAGTGGGAGAAGTTAAGTTTTCTGTGGAAAACTTTTAATTTCAGATTAACGATTTTAGATTTCAGAATGACGAACGTTTCTTCGAAAATCTGCAATCTGCAATCTTAAATCTTAAATCATGCTTATTGGCCAATACCAACACACCATAGACAGTAAAAAACGATTGGCCTTGCCGGTTAAATTCCGCGGTGAGTTGGGCAGTAAAGTTATTGTTACCAAGGGCGTTGAAAATTGTTTAATAGTGTGGACGGAAAAAAATTGGGAAGCCGAGTCACAAAAATTTAGCAGTCTATCCATCTCGCAATCCGAAGCAAGATCGGTTACCAGACATTTTTTGGCCAGCGCGACAGAAGTCTCTTTAGATAAACTGGGAAGAATTTTAATTCCAGATTACTTGAAAAAATATTCAGATTTAAAAAAGAACGTAGTTATTTGCGGATTATCAAATCGATTAGAAATCTGGGATGAAACCAAGTGGGAAAATTATAGTAAAGATGCTGAAAAGGGAGTGGAGGAGATTGTTTCAAAATTAGGACCACTGGGCATCTAGCAATTTTAAATTTAGTTTAAAATTCGCAGACCAACGCAGACCCCGATTGCCAGCAATCGGACGCAGACCAACGCAGACTCAATTTCATTGTAATCAATGAAATTCGCAGACTAACGCAGACTAAGACGCAGACTAACGCAGACACTTTTGTCAGCGTAGGTCAGCGTAAAGTCCGCGTAAGTCAGCGATTTGTTATGAAATAACAAATGTCCGCGTAAGTCTGCGTGAAGTCAGCGTAAGTCAGCGATTTGTTATTAAATAACAAATGAGTCATATTCCTGTACTTACCAAAGAAGTTCTGCAATACCTTGACCCAAAACAAAATGAAAATATGATTGATTGCACAGTTGGCAATGGCGGGCACGCAAAGTTGATATTAGAAAAAAATGGCCCGTTAGGAAAATTACTTGGTATTGATGCGGATTCACAGCAAATCAAACATACGCGGTCAGCAGTTCAGGATTTCCAAGAAAGAATAATTTTAGTAAATGATTCGTACGCAAACATAAAAGAAATCACCGAAAGAATACGATTGAAACCCATTAATGGCATCTTGTTGGATTTAGGGTATTCGTCGTGGCATGTGGATCAATCGGGTAAAGGGTTTTCTTTTAGTAAAAACGAGCCGTTGGACATGAGGTATGGCGCGCAAGAATTAACGGCAGAAAAAATAGTGAATCAGTATAAAGAAAGTGAATTAGAAAGGATATTGGGCGAGTATGGAGAAGAAAAATTCGCCCGCCAGATTGCAAAAAAGATTGTGCAGCAAAGAAAGATAAAAAAAATAGAAAGCACCTACGAATTAGTAAAAGTTATAGAAATGGCGATTCCCGCTAGGTTCCGCCGTGGTGGCATCCACTATGCTACGCGCACCTTTCAAGCCTTGCGTATTGCGGTAAATGATGAACTCGGTAATTTGCAAGAGGTTTTGCCTCAAGCCCTTGAAATGTTGGCATCGGGAGGAAGACTTGTGGTCATTTCTTTTCATTCATTGGAGGACAGAATTGTCAAAAACTTTTTTAGAGAACAAGAAAAAAACAACGTTATAACAATACTCACTAAAAAACCCATCGTGGCGTTGCCCGAAGAACTGGCGCAAAATCCCAGAGCGAGGTCAGCAAAATTGAGGGCAATAATTAAAATTTAAGATTGCAGATTGCAGATTTACGATTTACGGCCGAACGGTAAATCTGAAATCTAAAATCTGAAATCGAAAATCAACATATATGACAACACTTGCGTTAACCTACTATAGGGGCATACATCAGAAGGTAAAATCGTTAACGTTCCCCAATATCAATTGGAGGCCCATATTTCTTTTGGGGATTTTATGTGTTGTGGCGATGTTGGTTTCATACGTTTTCTTGGTTAATGAATTGACTCGAGGTGTATATTTAGTTAAAAACTATAATAGGGAAATAAGTACCCTTTCTAGAGCCAATAAAACTTTGGAAATGGATTTTGCCGAAAGCGGGTTTTTGGGCAAAGTCACCCAGCGAGCCCGAATTCTCAATTTTGAAAAAACTACCGAAGTAACTTATATCCAAATCGTGGACAGCCCTCTGGCGCAGGTTCGTTAAACTACCAATCACGCATGAATAGTTGGAGATTGAAAGTAATAGTATGTTTATTTTTCGTACTAGCGGCAATTATTATTGGCCGCTTGTTTTATATCCAAGTACTGAATCATAAATACTACCAGTCGCAAGCGCTGGGCCAACAAGTCGGGTTCAAAAAAATACAAGGAGACCGTGGCGAAGTTTTTTTTAAAAATAGCAAAGAAAGCCATGGCAATATTGGTTCGGGCGAAACAAAAAGCTTGGCCATTAATAAGGAAAAATGGCTCGTTGCCACGGTGCCCGACAATATCAAAGATAAAGATGCCTTTGCCGGCATCGTTAGCAGTTACACCGGGCTTTCCCGCGAATTTATCCTTGCTAAAATAAAAGAGTCGGATTCGTACGTAGTGTTGAAAAAAGATTTGGCGCCGGAAGATGTGAAAAAGCTAAAAGAAGCGAGTATTCAAGGATTAGTGTTTGAAAACAGCGTCGCCAGATATTATCCCCAAGAAGAGCTGGCTAGCCAAGTGATTGGGTTTTTGGGTGGTGGCAACGCCGGCCAGTATGGGATAGAGGGTTATTATGAAGATATCTTAGAGGGTAAGGAGGGGATACAAGAACAAAAGAGCGGATTGGGCATTATTAATTCCGGCAGTAACGAAGAATCTTTAAATGGGTCAGACCTTTTTTTAACTATAGATTATAATATCCAGTTTCAGGCAGAGGCCCTTTTGCGGGAAGCCAAAAATAACATTGATATTGATTCGGGACAAATCATTGTGGTGAAACCGGACTCGGGCAGGATTTTGGCATTGGCAAATTTCCCGCCATTCAATCCCAACAGATATTCAAAAGAAACTAACTTTGATATTTTCCAAAATGCCACGGTGCAGAAAATTTTTGAACCCGGGTCGGTATTTAAACCATTTATTATGGCGATGGCGTTCAACGAAGGAAAAGTTTCTCCGGATTCAACATTTATTGACGAGGGTTTTGTGAAAATAGGTCCGGATACGCTGTATAACTTTAACAAGAAAGTCTATGGCCAGCAAAATATGTCTGGCATTTTGGAGAATTCAATTAACACGGGCGCAGTCTATCTTTCTAGCTTAATCTCCCATGATACGTTTTTGGATTACTTAGATAAATTTGGGTTTAACAAAAAAACCGAAATTGACCTTCAGGGAGAAGTGTACTCAAGAAATGAATATTTAAAAAATGGTTCAAATTTTGGTTTTGCTACTGCTTCTTTTGGCCAGGGCATTGAAATGACTCCATTGCAGTTGATAAGGGCTTTTAGCCTATTCGCCAATGGAGGGAAAATCGTAAAACCCTATATTGTTGAGAAAATTACCCGTGGGCAAGACGAACAAGACATACAGCCACAAGTTTCTGATTCTGGTCTTTCGCAACAAACAATTTCAGAGGTTACTAAGATGATGATTAATGTAGTTGACAAGGGTTTTGGAAAATCAGCGGGAATTAAAGGCTATTACCTGGCGGGGAAAACGGGGACTGCTGAAGTTCCTATTACCAATGGAAAAGGATACTACACCGATAAAACAATACAAAGTTTTATTGGGTTTGGACCAGCGCTAAAGCCCCAGTTTTTAATATTAGTTAAGTTGGATAATCCAAAGATTCCCAAATCGTCTCTGTCAGCCGCTCCTATTTTTAAAAAACTAGCCCAGTATATTATTAACTATTGGCAGATCCCACCGGATTATTAAGGGTCGCTAGTACGCACTTGCCAAAGTACCGGTCGTCGAAAATCTAGGTCGGGAATTTCCGCTAAAGCGGATAATTCTCGCGACTCTACAGCGGGATTTTTTTATCTACACTCTCGGCAGTTTGCGTCTATGGAGTAAAAGTGAAAGCTTTCACTTTTACTCCATAGCGGCGGCCATGCCAAACTGCCTGTGAAAGTTACTTTGTAAGCGAACAGCTCGCTTGCAATTTTATAAAAAAAGAAGTCCGAGCATTTAGCGCGGACTTTTGGTTTCAACCCAAGTTGATTTTCCACATCACCACGTAGATGATGAAAATCAGGGCGTGGTTTAATCCGGTGACAAACCACATTTTCGTGTTTTTCCAAAAACACAAAAAAGCAGTTATGACGGAGATGATTGCAACGACGAGGGGGATGTGTCCACTTGAGATACCCATCCAGAGATCATTTTTCTCGAAGATGTTGACTAGGTGGACTACCATTGCCCCCGCCGTCATGAATGACAGAAACAGGACGAAAGCGTTAGACTTGAGATCCTGAAGGATCCTGGCAGGCAGCGTCTGGTTCATGGGTTTTCTCCTTTGACAAGGTTCGACTAGGGTTAGTAATCACATCCAGTGTATCATTTTAAGGGAATTAGTAAAAGTTCCAAAAGTGCCATGCGCACGTATAATCCGTTTTGGGCTTGACGAAAATAGGCAGCGCGCTTGTCAGCATCAACTCCTATGCTAATTTCGTTAACGCGGGGCAGGGGATTTAAAATAGCGGCTGTTGACTTGAGTTTTTTTAGTAATGTCTCGTCAAATATAAAAGAGTTTTTAATTTTTTCGTAAAGTTTTGGTGATGAAAAACGCT
>CAYJSA010000011.1:0-2487 GCA_964372785.1 uncultured Candidatus Saccharibacteria bacterium | reverse complement strand
TCAAATATAAAAGAGTTTTTAATTTTTTCGTAAAGTTTTGGTGATGAAAAACGCTCTTTTTGAATGCGATTAGTGTAAAGAATATCAATTTGCGAAAGTACATTGCCAAAGTTTTCCAGCTCCCCAAAGGGCATCTTATGTTTTTTAAGAATTGTTTTATATTTGGTTGGTAATTTTAATTGACCAGGGGAAATCAAGAATATTTTTATGTTACGGCATACGCAAAGAAGCCCGACGAGCGAGTGCATGGTTCTGCTGTGGAGTAAATCTCCGGCTATAGCGATTTTAAAGTTATCCATCCGGCCCAATTCTTTAAAAATAGTATAAAGGTCTAAAAGCGCTTGGGTTGGATGTTCTCCTGCTCCATCGCCCGCGTTAATAATAGGCACGCTGGAAACACTGGCTGCTTTTTTTGCTGATCCGATTTCGGGATGGCGTAAAACAATCACATCGGCATACCCAGATACCACTTTAATGCAATCTTGTAATGTTTCGCCTTTAACAGCCGAAGAAAAAGTTCCTGCGCTTTCAGCAGAAATGACTTGGCCACCCAATTTTAGCATGGCTGATTCAAAAGAAAACCGAGTACGAGTACTCGGTTCATAGAACAGGCATGAAAGAATTTTACCTTTTAGTAGCTGGGGAAGTTTGCCTTTTTTGTTTGCTTTTGCAAACACATCTGCTCTTCTGAAAATCTTCATCAGGATATCTTTATTCAGAAACTGTTTAGTACTTAAAATATGTTTGAAGTCCATGATCATTATGTTCTTAAAAGTTAAATTTTTGGCGACCCCATCGGGATTTGAACCCGAGTTTTTAGGATGAGAACCTAATATCCTAGACCAGGCTAGATGATGGGGTCAACTATATATAGTGTATCACAAAATTATTTTTTTGCTATAATATGTATGTTTTGCAATAAACGACGTACGTCGTTTATTGCAAAACAACTATTTAAAACAGCTTAAAACAACTTGAGCTTCTACAACGCCCGTAGAAGCTTTTTCTTGCTCCCAAGTTATTCACAACAGGTATTATTAATTTATGTTTAAAAAAGTTACAATACATATATGTTTCAGGATTTTTTTAAACATTACGTCTATCCCATTGCCGTGCTATCGAGTAGCATTATTGGCGTTGGTTTTTTAGCTTTGCCTTATATCGCTTTAAAAGTGGGCACTTGGCCTATGATTTTTTATTTTGTGGTATTAACTGCATTGGTGGTGTTTATTCATACTATTTTTGGGCAAATAAGCTTGAGAACTCCTGATTTTAAGCGATGGCCCGGTTTTGTTGGTTTTTACTTAGGCGAAACGCCAAAGAAAATAATTTTGGTATTGGTGACCGTAGGAATATTTGGAGTGATGCTCGTATACTTAGTTGTGGGAAGCCAATTTTTATCTGTGGTGTTAGGGCCGATCTTTGGAGGAGGCGTAACGGCATATGCGCTGTTGTATTTTGCAGTTGCCAGTGTCTGCATTTATTTTGGAGTAAAGGCAATTTCCCGAGTTGATTTTTTGGCGCTGCTGCTATTATTGGTGATTTTGTTTCTGGTTGGGATTAAAGGATTTTCAAAAATTCATGGGTACAATGTTTTTTTGCCAGTTTCAAGTTTTAATATTTCAAACGCATTTTTGCCCTACGGCGCTTTATTATTTTCTTTATGGGGCGCGGGATTTATTCCAGAAGTAGAAGAAATGGTTCGCGGCCATAAAAAATCATTGAAAAAAGTTATTATCATAGCCACGCTTCTTCCCGCTTTGTTTTATTTTATATTTACCTTTCTTATACTATCAATTACGGGGACTGGTACCACCGAATCGGCATTGGTGGGGCTCAAAGATTTTTTAGGCCAGGGTGGAACTGCCGTAGCGGTTTTTATGGGAGTTATAACTACTTTTATCGCATTTATTGCCCAGGGACTTTTGCTTAAAAAAATCTTTATGTATGACATGGGTATTAAGCATTTTCCAGCCTTTGTTTTGACGTGTTTTGTTCCACTCATATTATTTTTACTGGGGCTTAATTCTTTTATCGTCTTGATATCTTTTATCGGAGGAGTATTGATTTCCATTGAAGGTATTTTAATTTTATTGATGTATAAGAAAATCGGCGGCAAAAAAATTATCATATATCCTTTAATAATATTTTTTGCCTTAGGAATTGTGTATGAGTTGGTATATTTCTTAAAGTAGTTGTTAGTTAAAAGTTTAAAGTTATAGTTTAATGGTTTCTAGTTTTCATTAAACTAATAACTAATAACCAAAACTTATAACTTAAAACTAAAAACTATTATGGTTTGGTTTTTCATCGTAATTCTATTCATCTCTTCCTGCCTTGTTCTGTCTTGGCTTAGTTCGCGCATGGTAAAGGATTTAGTGGCGGTGGCGCGCTATTTAAATTGGCGCGAATTTATTATCGCTTTTTTTGTGATGTCTCTTGCCACCTCATTGCCTAATCTATTTACCGATTTCAATGCTGCATTGC
>CAYJSA010000010.1:0-16016 GCA_964372785.1 uncultured Candidatus Saccharibacteria bacterium | reverse complement strand
CGCTTTTGCAAAAACACAAAAATCTCTTGGTCCTTTACTTTATACGGAATTAATACTGAAACTTTTCTTTTGTTTTCCATTGTTACTTCTTTTTGCCCTTCTTCCAGTCTTTCACGGTGATTTTCTTTCCTTTAGAACTTATCACCAGTTTTTGTTTTTCGCGTAGTTTTAATTCATCAGCGATTTCAGCCGGAATCACTACCGACAAACTGCGCTTGCCTACCCTGGTCACTTTTCTGATATATTTCTTCATATGGTTTTGTTACGCAGCATGTTACGTAACATGCTACTTGCTATTTTAACATAGCACTAATGCTTTTCGGCGACGATATATTTACATCCTTGGGCACCCGATTTTGCGGAATGAACTTTTTGGCGGAGGATATCAATTTCATCTCCAATTTTTAAAATCGTTATTTTTCATTTATTTACACTCTAATACAAAATTGGTAAAATTATACAAAGGTCGATTATTATTAAACTGCAAAAGATAACATAATTATATGCAAAATAAGAATTATTTGACAGTAGCGACGCTGGTTTTTTCAATCATAGCCGTTGGACACGCATTAAGAGTGCTTTTTAGCTGGCCGGCCCAAATCGGAACATGGACAGTGCCACTTTGGCTTAGCGGATTGGTCGTTTTGGTAGCGGGCTACCTTGCCTTTTTAGGTTATAAATTGATGAAAAAATAGGCTAAAAAGAGCCGTTTTAACGGCTAAAACAGCGTTAGAGCCGTTAAAAATAGGGCAAGTAACGGCTAGTTTGGCTATATTAACGCCTGTTTACGCTCTAAACACCCTGCCCGTGGCATTTTTTATATTTTTTACCCGACCCGCAATGGCAGGGGTCATTTCGACCGACTCCCCCTGGATTTTTTTGCGCCAAATCACGCACTATTTTTGGCATAGGATGCGGATGTGAGTGGTCGCGAGCATGTAACCCTGCCTTTAAAATATTGTTTCCAATCGTTCCATCTATTTCTTCCAAAAGCTGGGTGAACAACCGGCGGCCTTCATTTTTGTACTCAACTAAAGGGTCTTTACCCCCATACGCCCGCAATCTTACGGAATCTTTCATATGATCCATATTTGAAAGATGTTCTTGCCACAACATATCTATGGCTTTTAATCCAACGAATTTACACAATTGGTTAAAGTTCTGTTCCCCTAATTCCTTTTCTTTTTCTATCAGTTCGTTTTGATAATTTGGATTTTCGATTTGATTGGAATTTGGGATTTGGGATTTGGGATTTTCAAGAAACGCCAAGCGTTTCTTGTATATAATCTCACGGTGCTTGTTCATCACATCATCATATTCTAACACATGGTTTCGGGCATCAAAATTAAACCCCTCAATTTTTCCTTGGGCCGATTCAAGGGAACTAGAAATCATTTTTGCCTGAATGGGCTGGTCGTCGGGAACTTTCAAAGCATTCATAACCGATTTTATCCTGTCTCCGCCGAAAATGCGCATTAAATCATCTTCCAAAGAAACAAAGAATTGGGACGAGCCCGGATCCCCTTGCCTGCCCGCGCGCCCTCGCAATTGGTTGTCAATGCGCCTGGCATCATGGCGCTCGGTTCCCAACACAAAAAGTCCCCCCACTTCGCGAACTACGTTCGCTTCGCGGGGCAAGGCCGGGTTACCCCCCAAAATGATATCCACTCCGCGGCCGGCCATGTTAGTGGCAATAGTTACCGCCCCCTTTTTGCCGGCTTGGGCAATAATCTGGCCTTCTCGTTCGTGGTTTTTGGCATTTAAAATTTGGTGTGGCACCCCGCTTACTTCCAGCAATTTCCCCAAATACTCATTTCTTTCCACCGACCGTGTTCCAACCAAAACTGGCTGGCCTTTTTTATGCAACTCTTTTATTTCTTCAATCACCGCTTTGAATTTTCCCTCTTCTGTTTTAAAAATTTTATCCTGAAGATCTTGGCGTTGGGCTTCCCGATGCGTTGGAATTACCACTACATCTAATTTGTACACCTTATCAAACTCTTCCGCTGATGTAACCGCCGTCCCCGTCATGCCGGAAATTTTTTTGTATAACCTAAAATAGTTTTGGAATGTAATGGTTGCCAGGGTCAAAGATTCTGGCTGTATGGCAACGCCCTCTTTTGCCTCAACGGCTTGATGCAATCCTTGAGACCAACGGCGCCCGGGCAACATTCTGCCGGTAAATTCATCAATGATAACAACTTCGTTATTCTTAACTACATAGTCACGGTCTTTTAAAAATAACGTTTTGGCCTTTAATGCCGACTCCAGTTGATGAGTGGTGGCAATATCATTTTCCCCCCACGGATCACTTCCCAGGTGTTTGACTACTTTGTCCTGCCCCTGTTCGGTAAAATTTACCGATTTTAATTTTTCATCAAGTATGTAATCCTCATCCCTTTCAAGTGAGCCTACAACTTTTACAAATGTATAGTATTTGTCCGTTGCATCTTCGGCCTGGCCAGAAATAATCAACGGCACGCGCGCTTCGTCAATTAAAATGGAATCTACCTCGTCAACAATCACAAAATTATGACCGCGCTGGGCTTGCTGATTCAAATCATAAACCATATTATCCCTTAAATAATCAAAGCCGAACTCATTATTGGTACCATAGGTGATATCGGCCGCGTAGGCTTCTTTTTTTGTTGCAGGCCTTAAGTAATCTTCCACAACCTTAAATGAACCCGTTGAATCCCTCAACTGGTCTTTTTCAGTATTTTTATACAAAGCGTCGTATACATAGCCTGATTGGCTGGTGATGCATCCTGTGGTGAGCCCCAAAGCCCCGTAAATCTGCCCCATCCACACCATATCTCGTTTGGCCAAATATTCGTTTACGGTTACAATGTGCACCCCCCGGCCTTCTAGAGCGTTAAGATAAGCCGGTAACGTTGCCGATAAGGTTTTACCTTCCCCCGTGCGCATCTCAGCGATTTTACCTTGGTGCAACACGGTGCCACCAACAAGCTGTACGTCAAAATGACGCTGGGTAAGCGTTCTTTTGGCGGCTTCCCGCACGTTGGCGAAAGCTTCCGGCAAGATATCATCCAATGTTTGCCCTTGTTGCAAGCGTTTTTTAAATTCTTTAGTTTTTTCTTTTAGCTGCTCATCTGAAAGTTTTTGGACATCTGGTTCAAAAGAATTTATTTTCTCCACAATCGGCAGAAGGCTTTTTACCTGTTTTTGGTGAGAATCCCCGAAGATTTTAGTTAAAATAGACATCGGCATAATACACTTAATTGCACTCCATAATCTCGATTTTACCTAAAAAACAGATATTTGTAAAACCAGATATTTTAAACATATGACGTAAAACAAAAACGTTTTTCTTTTACATTATATGGTCTTCATACTTATTTTTTATAGCTCCTCTATTAAAAATATCCTGATATAGCGGTCGAGTGAGTGTGCCTGTAGTAGCGTTTCAGTTTTTTCCAACACATCAAACGGACAAGCCCACACACTATGCTGCAGTAACTTGTAGTCTAGATTTTCCAAAATACTCCTTAACAATCTCCGCGCTTTCTCGTGATACTTTGGCATGTCAAATATTAACATAACCCACTTACCATCGTCCCTTTTCTTTTTATCTTGAACTTTAAAGCTGGCCCGCAAAATTTTAGAGAACCCTTTTTGGGTGATGGCAATTCCCCGCTTTCCTTCCAAACTTTTTACTTTAATAAAATTATTCTTTTTTAAATAGTATATCAGTCGGGAAAACTGCTTCGAGCTCAATGTTTTATAATATTTCTGATAAATAGGATCGTCAACTGAGAGGCCCAGATCTCCCATACTTTTTGGGGGGTGAATTAAAAATCGCAAAACGTCTTCAGTTTTACTGACAGTATTGAATATATCCCAAAGAAACTGATCGGTAATCGGCAACTTCATCATATCTATCTTGTATTTCTATCATACCACATATAACGTAAAAGAAAAACGTTTTTCTTTTACGTTATATGTGCGATTTCCCTGTGGACTGTGATGCAATAAGTAAAAAAGTCAACCAAAAAACGGCTTACGCCGTTTTTTGGTTTAAAAATTTTCACTAGCAGCTTTTCGTATTTTCCGGCGAGGTAATTCAATAGTTTTTAACTTGTATTTTTTAATTTCTATTTCCAGTTCGTCTTTGGCTTCAATGATTGCCTTATTTAAATCTTCGCCATGGGATATTGCCATTAACATCTTCCCCGGCAAAGGAACTTGAATGTTGGCGATAAATAAATCCCCCTTTCTATGATGGTTGGTTTCTTTTTCAACTTCTACAAAAACCTCCATGGAGTCTTTTTTTAAAGTCTTAGCGAACTTTTCCAGTTTGCCAACTTTTTCATTGATGATTTTTTCCCAGTATCCAGTAAGTTCGAAATTTTTTGTTTTTATTATGATGTTCATAATAGTTTTTAGTTTTAAGTTATCGGTTTAAGTTCTATTAGTTGCTAGTTTACGTTAACTATAAACTATTTAACTAAAACTTTAAACTTTTAACTGATAACTATTCCACGTATTGCACCTCCGGTTCTAGTAGTATGTTGTATTTTTCTTTCACATTTTTTTTAACAAATTCTATCAGTGTCAAAATATCTTTTGCTTTTGCATCGCCCAAGTTTACAATATAGTTTGAGTGTTTTTTTGAAATCTGCGCCCGACCAACTTTTTTGCCTGTCAAACCGGCTCCGATAATAAACCAAGCCGCTGGCACAATGGGAAAAGGGTCTTGTTTTATTTTATCTTTAAAAAGCGGTAAAAATTCCGCGGGGATATCTTTAACATTGATATTCTTAAAGATACTACCGGCACTGGGATACTCCAACGGATGTCTTTCATTACGGTAGGCAATGCGCGAATCAGCAACAGCCCGTAATTCTTTTTTATCACCCTTTTTCAATTTTACGACGGCTGAAACAATCGTCCATCCTTTTTCTTTAAAAATTGAGTTACGGTAAGAAAACCTGCACTTTGCACGGGTGAAAATTCTTAATGTAAAACGGCTGTCAAAAGCCTGCACCATAAAAACAGTGTCTTTTATTTCTCCGCCAAAAGCTCCTGCGTTTCCCCGGATGGCACCCCCAAAAGTCCCTGGTAAGCCCCCAGCCCATTCCAAGCCCTTTAGTGATGCTTTTATAGAAGAATCAACCATGTCTTTCATATCAACTCCTGCATCGGCTATAACGGTGTTTTTCTTAACTGTTATCGTTTTGTTTTGGATCTTTACAACTAGCCCCTTAATCCCTCTATCAGATACTAATAGATTACTGCCTCCGCCGAACATAAACAGCGGGAGTCTCAATTTTTTCGTTACGTTTACGGCTTTAATAATATCTTGCTGGCTTTGGGCAATACAAAAATATTCTGCCGGACCCCCAACCTTGAATGTGGTGTAGTCTTTTAGCAAAACGCCCGTTTTCACACGGGGTAATGCTTTTTTTACGGCTTTTAGAATATCATCCATGCTAATTCATTTTTAGCAACGCATTGATCTTGGCTCTGGTGAGAATACCAACAAAACCCGAACCCCGGGATAAAACCACGGGAGCCAAAATCTCGCTTCGGTATTTTTCTTGTAATCTAATTACCGCGTTTCTGGTCAAATTCCCGAAATTCCCGGTGACAAATCCTTCCGGATAAATTTGCGGGCCTTGGGAGGCCAAAAATTGCTGTAAACAAGATACTTCTTTATTATTTGAAAGGCCAAAGTAAAGATTATTTTGTAACGCTGGACACGAGGCACTGCCCGATACTACCGGAGGAACTTGGGGCAACCCCGAACCTGCTTTGATAGCCGCAATTTTTTGTTTCAAATCATCAATAATTGCCTGTAGTTTTTGGATTTCAGACGCGGTATCTTGGTCTCTGGTAATTGAAACAGACCAAAAAAATGAATGTGGGTTACTACCTGCCGTTGCGCTATTTTGCAGTAATGGCAATACAAATAACGATGCTACATCTTTACCAAAATTTTTAATAATCACTTCTCCTTTTTGTGATTTATCCAATGTAATGGAATTAACTGCGTAGCTGCCTGATTGGCTCCGCATGATGTATGTCACCTTAAAAGAAGCCTTTGAATCCCCTTCAAAATAAAACTTTAACGTGCCTCCGCCACCTCCGATAATTTTATACCAATTTCCGGACCATAACCTCGTATTATCAGCAAACGTTAGGGTGGTAGTGCCGGTAAGGGGTAAGAAATTTATGGAAGCGGAAAGATAAAAATCCTTCAAATTCTTATCCAGATAACAATACCGGCTTCCATAGTCGCAATCGTTCAATAGCACCGCCACTACCCAATTTGAAAAAATCTGATAAAAGTCTTCTTTGCTGTTATTTTTTTGTAAAGCATAATTTATGCTGTCAATTCCTGTTTTGGGGGAATGCAAAGAATCTACCAGAATATTAACTCCATATTGATCCACCAAGTAGTGCACAAAAAGACTTATCCTGCCATAGTCATACTTTGTGTTCTGCCAGTCAACCATTGAACCGGTTGGTTTCTCTGAAAAATATTGAACTCTTTTTTCCAGGTAACTGCCACCATACACATCATTGTACCCCAGCAACGTTGGGGCGTATTCGGCCCTGGCCTCATTAAGCCAAGCATCCTCCTGGATGCCATACGTGTTATTTTTTTGGTTGAATGTTATTAGATGGGTAAATTCGTGAGCAACCAAACTTTTTGCAATCGGACTTTTAATGCTATTGGCATTAATATAGATCATCTCCCGTTCATTTGAATCAGTTACTTGCAATTTTGAATACTCATCATTTGACCTAAAATAACCGCCAGAGTCTTCTTTCATTGGATGCAATAAGATGGTTACTTTCTTATCGCCATCTATGCCCGGACTGGCTTCTTGGCCGAGTTTGGAAGTCAGACCTGGATAAATAGTATTTTCAAACTCGCTACTTAGATTATCTATGGCAGCGTAGGCATCGTTTTGGGATGTAAAATTCCACCACGATTCATCAACGTAAAAATACACTTTGGTGGTGGACTTTACCAAAACTGTAGTAATTTTTTCTCTCGCACTCACGTCGTGATTTTTATCAATAAAAAAACTTTGTTTTTCTCCAACGGTTTGAGCATGCGCAATAGCGCCCATGCCCAAAAGGGTACCAAGGATGACAATTAAAATATACTTTTTCATTTTTAGCAGGTCCGGTTATAAAAGATTGGGTCTATAATAACATAGAAAATACAAAAGGGAAATTTAGGAAATTTTTAAACTTAAATATATGCTATTTGTAGTAAGGAACTATTTTTTTCAACTCAGAAACAATTTCCTCGTTATTTCTTGCAGAAACTGCACTTTGTAATGCGTCCAATTTCTCCTCCATATTGACAACATCCCCACCGGAAAGTTTAGCCATAAAAATTTTTTGATTCTGGGTGGCAATGGTTCCCTCCTCTGCTGTTAATATTTCTTCAAATAGTTTTTCTCCCGGCCGCATACCGGTAAAAATGATTGGAATGTCCCTATCGGGTTCAAAACCAGATAACGTTATCATCTCTTTTGCCAGATCCAAGATTTTCACGGGCTTACCCATGTCCAAAACAAACACTTCCCCGCCCTGGCCCATGGCACCGGCTTGCATCACCAAAAGACAAGCCTCATAAGTCAGCATAAAATAGCGCTGCATATCAGGATGGGTAACCTCAACCGGCCCCTTCCTTTTTATTTGTTCCCTGAAAATAGGAATAACGCTGCCCCGGCTATCCAGCACATTGCCAAACCGTACGGAAATGAATTTTGTGACGTTTTTTTGATTATATGCCTGGCAAATCATTTCACCGACCCTTTTTGTCGCTCCCATCACCGATGTAGGGTTTACCGCCTTATCGGTAGAAATAAAAATAAACTTTTTTGCCTGATTGTTCAGGCTTGCTTGGACGAGTACTTTTGTACCTAAAATGTTGTTTTTTACCGCCTCATCCGGCTGAGCTTCCATGAGAGGCACGTGCTTGTATGCGGCGGCGTGAAAAACGATTTGGGGCTTTAGCTTTGAAAATATGTCTTCTATTTTTTCTTTATCACGAATATCTGCCACGAGAGAATGGATGTTCACGTCGGGGAAGTTGCGTTCTAATTCCTTTACAATGGTAAAAATTCCCGTTTCATCCTGGTCTAACAGCAAAAGCATTTGCGGCCTGAATTTTGCTGTCTGCCGGGATAACTCCGACCCTATAGACCCCGCCGCCCCCGTAATCAAAACCGCAGCGCCCCTTATCAGGTCTTCCATCTGCTTTATATCGGGCTTAAGAGAATCCCGGCCGAGCAAATCCTCAACATCAACATCTCGTAAATTTTTAGGGGAAACTTCTCCCCTCATAATTTCACCCAGCGATGGAGCAATTTTAATCTTCCGCAACCCCGCCTTTCTGCCTAAGTCAACCGCGTTTTTTATCACTTTATTGCTGGCTGAAGGAAGGGCGATAATCAATTGCTTAATTTGGTTTTTTTTAACAACAGCAGGGATATCCGAAATTCTACCCAACACCCTTAATCCATGTATTTTTACGCCCTGCTTTATCTGATTGTCGTCAACGAATCCGACCGGAGAATACGAACCCATTTTGGATGATAAAATACTTCTTACTATTTGCTCGCCTGTGTCCCCGGCCCCCACGATTAATGTTTTTTCCCTATCAATAATTTTTCTGAACCTTATCGCATTCAAATAGATTCTTTTAGAAAAACGCAGGGCTGAACAAAACATGAAAACCAGTATGTAGCTAATGAAAATAGTTGACCTGGGGAAATTGATAAAGTAAGGAGAATATTTTGATATAAAAATAGCGATGGCTAAAAACACAAACGATATCGTAGTTGCCCAAAAAACAGAGACAATCTCGTTGGTACTTACATATGACCAAGAGAAAGAGTAGAGTCTTTTAAAGTAAAAAATCGGAATGATAAAAATGACCGCTAGCACAATCATGCGTACGATAAAAGGATCGTATTGCGATGGTATGTTTGCATCAAACCTTAAAATAAAAGCCAGCCATATTGATAAGGCGATGACAACAACGTCAGACAGGATAAAAAAAAGGGTCCTAGTGGCCGCGGTTCTTTTAAATGGATTAGACATCTGATAACACTTCTGTTAAATTTTTAACAATAAAATCAATCTCTTTTTTGGTTAAATTATTGAAAAACGGCAAAGCCAATGTTCTTTGACCGATATTTTCGGTAATCGGAAAATCTCCTTCCTTGTACCCGAATTCATTCTTATAAAATGGCTGCAAGTGAATCGGTGCAAAATAGTTACTGCACGAAATGCCGCGTTTTGCCATCTGTTTTATTATTCGGCTTCTCTTTGATCCCGCAAATTTTTCCGCCAGTTTTACCACATACACAAACCAACTTAATTTACTATGCTTATCCACATAAGGAATTTTCAATCCTTTCACGGATTTTAATTTTGCATTGTAGTATTCTGCCACCTTTTTACGCTTGGCCAATATTTCTGAAATTCTTGATAGTTGAACAATCCCCAGCGCACAGCTCATTTCGTCCAGCCTGTAATTATATCCGAGCCTCACATGCTCCAACCACTTGCCGTCTTCCACTTTCCTGCCTTGGTTTGAAGCGCTTTTACAAAAATCGGCAATTTTTTTCTTGTTGGTTAAAATAACTCCGCCTTCTCCGGTGGTTATTTGCTTATTGGGATAAAAGGCAAAAACGGCCACATCGGAGAAACTGCCGCATTTTTTACCCTTGTATTCTGACCCTAGCGCTTCCGCCGAATCCTCAATTAAAAAAAGCTTGTGTTTTTTGGCAATGGCTTGCAATGCGTCCCAATCAGCCGGATGGCTAAACACATCAACTGCTAAAATCGCTTTGGTCCTTTTGGTAATTTCTGCTTCAATTTTCGAAACGTCAATATTGAGAGTGTCTTTATTGATATCAACAAAAACAGGCTTGGCTTTTTCATATAAAATACAATTTGCGGAAGCAATAAAAGAAAATGGGGTGGTAATTACTTCGTCCCCAGCTTTAATTCCTAAAGCCCTGACAATCAAATGGAGGGCACTAGTGCCGCTATTTACTGCCACAGCGTATTTTACTGATGCAAAATTAGCGATTTTTTTCTCAAACTCGCTCAATTTCGGACCCAATGCTAATTTAGAGCTGTTTAAAACTTCTAAAACGGCATTTTTTTCCTTTCCGGTGATATCTTGGCTTGAAAGTGGGATGCTATGCATATGAGTATATTATAACCCCCAAAACTACTAATATCGCCTGGAGACAATAACAAATTAATAGAGTCTTTTTCACCGAAAACCCTCTTTGCATAAGTCTATCATAGAAATGCGATCTGTCACCTAAAAATATCGATTTCCCATTCATTACTCTCCTTAAATTAGTTAATATCCCGTCAAAGATGGGCAAACCGATAATAAAAACCGGTCCCAAAACACTATATAGATTGAATGGCTTGGAAAACAGCATGGCAATGGCAGTTAACAAAAACCCTAAAGAATAAGCTCCGGAATCCCCCATGAATATTTTTGCCGGAGGCAAATTGAAAACTAAGAAGGAAAAAACGGCTCCTAGGGCAACTAAAGAAATCACAAAAGCCAGCCCCATATTGAGTATTACACCTAGATAAAGAAAGCCAACTAATGAAATAAATACCAATCCTCCGGCCAAACCATCCATTCCATCCTGGTAATTTATCGAATTTACCACGGTAAAAATAAAAATGGACCCCAAAATTATTGTGACAAGATAAAGGGGAATAAAATTAAAAGTAATACCCGCGGACGATAAAATAACAGCTGGGATTACTGTAGATAATATTAATATTGAAAATTTTAAAAACGGTTTCCTGCTTGAAATATGCTTCCATTTGAAATCATCCCAAAACATCACTGAAAAAATAATACACCCTCCCACAAGCAAGGCAATTGCCTTGGCAGTATCATTTTCCGGTGTAAACAGTAACAATCCCAAAAGTATAGCCACTGCAATACCCAAGCCTCCCAGCAATGGAGTTGGCTTCTTGTGGATCTTCAACTCGTCTCCCTTGGCAATATCAACAAGAAAATTGGTTTTCTCGGAAAGCCTTATCAAAAGAAAAATTGTGGTAACGCCTACGAAAAAGGGAGTTAAAAAGTAAGATATATGTACTGTCATTTTTTTAATTCATAGTAGTACACCCTAGAAGGCGCATTGCCATGAATAGTAATGTTTTTTAAAAATATAAAACCGTTTTTCTCGTAAAATGCTATGGCATTGGGCAAACTCTCGCCAACCACCACTTTAAAAATATTGATATTTCTTTTTTTCATTTCTAAAATAAAGGGTTGGAGCATCAATCCCCCCACACCCCCTCCCTGAAATTCCTTGGCTATGGCAATGGTTAGCAGCTCGGCTTTTGGCAATGCCTGTTCTTTTTTTGGATATAATAAAGTTTCTATAATCTTTTTGGGTGATGAAAATATTTTAGGTAAAAGAGTAAAGAATGATTGGAAAAGATAGTGACTGAGGAAATATTTGTAGAAGGCGTTTAGATTGGTGGTTCCCGCCACAAATCCTACTACTTCGTCATGTTCTTTTGCAACAATACAAAAACTGGCGGGCGATTGTATCAGCGCCAGATAAAACCTTTTTAAAAAAGCAGGACTCAAAGAACTTAAAAAACCTTTATGTATTTCATTTTTGTGAATCTTGGCAACATTCAAGGCATCCTCTTTTTTTGCTAAAATAAAAATCATCTTATTCTCTCTTTTATTAATCGTGAATATTCTTGATTCAATCTTTCAAAAACCAAATGTTCATCAAATTCTTTTTGAGCCCTTACCTTAGCTTCCTGCGCCATTTGGTGCGCCTTATCCGGCTTCTCCAACAGGTACATTATAGCATTTGCCAGCGCTGGCGGGTTTCCGGGGGGGATTACCAAACCATGCACCTGGTCATTTATTTGCTCCCGGCAACCCCTGATATTGGTAGCAATAATCGCTCTCTCCATCGCCATGGCCTCAATAACCGAGCGCGGAAAGCCCTCTCGATGGGATGCAAATGCAAAAACGTCCATGAGCGGATACAACTGGTCAACATCTTGACGCTCTCCCAAAAATGTAACATTATTTTCGATGCCAAATTCTTCAACAATGCGCGAGCTGAATCTATCCTTTTTATCAGAATCTTCGGGCCCGATAACCAAAAGCAATACATTTGGATATTTTTTCAAAACTATTTTCATTGCTTCAAATAAATCAAAGTAGCCCTTTTCTTTAACCAACCGGCCCACCGTGCCAACGATTTTGACATTTTCGGCAATTCCTAAGTCTCGTTTCTTTCCCGTAATAAATTCCTGCGAAAACTTTTCCGGATTAAATCTTTGCATATCAATACCGTTACCCAAATAGGTTATTTTTCCGGGTTTGGCTATTTTTTCTTTAAGCATGGTAGCCATGTCTTCCCCGTTTTGGGAAAAAATAAGTGTTGAGTAAAGCGCTGAAATTTTTTCAATAAAAATAAATACTTTTCTTTTTAACCACGGCGAGTTTTCGGTAAAATACAGGCCATGGATGGTATTAACAATAACCGGTACCCCCGCCATTTTGGCCGCCAGCTGGCCTAGTAACGCGGGCTTGGGCGCATGGGTATGTACTATGTCAAACTTTTCCTTCTTAAAGTAAAAAAATAATTGTAAAAGTGCTATGCCATCAGAAATAGGCGAAAATAGTTTTCTTTTTATGGTTATTTCTTTCGCCTTAACGCCCTCTTTTTCGATTTCCTCTTTCAGCTTGCCAGGAGAACAAACTACGGACACATCAAAACCTTGGGAAATTAAAAATTTTAACTGCGGCATCAGTAAAAATCTTACCGTAATACCAACACTGGCCACATGACAAATTTTAAGTTTTTTGTTGTTTTGCATCTTTTTTCAACCATTCTACGGTTTTTTCTAGACCTTCTTTAATGCCAATTTTGGGTTCGTACCCTAACACCGCTTGGGCCTTTGAAATATCGGCACGGGAATGGGGCACATCCCCCTGGCGGGCTGCTTTATACTCTACCCCAATCCTATCGCCAATAATTTCTTCCAACAAAGCAACCAACTGGTTAAGACTTGTTTCCTGGTTGCATGCCACATTAAAAACCTCGCCAAATCCCTTATCAGATTCAGCCGCCAGTATATTGGCTTGGACTACATTGTCAACAAAAGTAAAATCCCGGCTTTGTTCGCCGTTGCCGTAAATAATGGGCTTTTTCTTGCCCAAAATATCTATGATGAATTTTGGAATAACCGCCGCATATTGGGAATTTGGGTTTTGTTTAGGGCCGAACACATTAAAGTAACGCAAGCATATGGTGGGAAGCCCGTAAATACTATAAAAAATCTGTGCATATCTTTCTCCTGCGTACTTTGTCAGAGCATAAGGGGAAATGGGCATTATGGGAAAATCTTCATTTTTGGGTAACTTTGGATTATCTCCGTAAATAGATGAAGAAGAAGCATAAACAAATTTTTTAACTTTTTGGTCACGGGAGGCGATGAGCATATTCAATGTCGCGGTTATATTGGAATTATGCGAACGCAACGGGTCTTCGATTGAACGTGGCACTGAAGGAACGGCTGCTTGGTGCAATACGACATCAATGCCGATTGCGGCTTTTTGGGCAATTGCCAAATCCGTCAAATCACCTTCAACGAATTCAAAATTAGGGCTTTGCAAAAATTCCTCAATATTTTCTTTTCTGCCGGTTGAAAGATTATCAACCACCCGGACAAAGTCGCCCTTCGTTAAAAGAGCCTTGACGATATTAGAACCGATAAAACCGGCGCCCCCGGTAACTAGATATTTTTTAGCCATGGAATTTTTCTTAAATAATTTTCTAAATAATCATTAAAAGTAACGCACCCCGCAATAACAAGTGAAATAATAATAGGGATACGGATTCTCATCAGTATTCCATAATTATTGATAAAAAGAGACAACCCTCCCATCGCCAGGACAGCAAATATAATCAATAAGATTGAAAACTTTTTTTCGCGTGCCAGGTTTAATATATTGTTTTCCTTTATAGACTTAAAAAGACTACGCATGAAAAACGTCAAAATAATATACCACGGAATCGTTTCAAAAAAAGCTACGTATTGCCTTTTATATCTTAACTGCCAGGGCAAAGGACCCAACAATCCATAGGTGAACGAAAGAAGGGAGTTTTTAATAAAAGATAATGTACCATTTTGCAAACCGGTTTCTATAACAAAACTGGAACCAAAACCTGACGGCACAGATTCAACGGGCAAACTATCGGCCGGTAAATTGGTGTTTTGATTTTCAGCAATAATCGGTGTCGGCTGTAGTAGCGGATTCTGATTGACAGGAACCGGCTGACCAGGCAAAATAGGGCTTGCATTCTCATTGTTGGGCGAGTCCGGGTTATAGGCTATTTCCCGATAAATAGTAATTTGGTCTGGATTGACAAATTCCCCCAACACGTCTGAACCGTAGTAGCCGCTTCCCAAAAGGTACGGAGCAAAACCCAACAAAAAGAAAATGTAAAAACCATAAAGGAATTTCTTTGGGAAACCTGAAACTATAAACCAACCGGCAAGAAAACTAAACATTACCGCGTATCCAATATAAAACCGTAAGTGGATGATGGCGGTCAGGATAAAGAAAAATACCCAGAACTTCCACCATGAAAAGCTTTTGAACATTTTGACGCAAAGCAGTAATGCAAGCAGGACTAGGGGAACAATAAGCGTATCTTTTAAAAGTAAGCTGCCAAAATACAAATAACTTGGGTATAGAGATATTAAAATACCTGCTCCAAAAGCAACTTTTGGGCTTCCCCCCATTTCAACGATAAGAAGATAAGAGAAAATCAGTGACAGGCAAAAAAACCAGATAATCAGGACATTCCCCACCAGCATGTCGGGATAAAACAAAGAATAGACCGCTCCCACAACCAATGTAAAATCATGGCCACCCCTCACTCCCTCCAAAGAAAAATTTCCAACCCACGTCCTGCCAGCTAACTCCTTTGCCATCGTATGGTAACCTTGATAATCTGCGCCACCTCCCACCAAGTTAACCCCGGGGATAGAAATTAAAAGTGCTACAGCGACATGAATCAAAAGCCCGATTAAAATCAAAAGTAACAATTCTTTTTTGGCTAGCTTATATTTCATCAGTATCGCCAGGGTTGAACAAAAAAGAAAAATGGAAAACAACATGGCAGCCCCGAGAGCCACGCTGAAAAAAAAGGCAACAATAACGACAGTAAAAATACATGCTGCTATCTTTATCATCGGCAAAGAAAATATACTACAATAGTGTGTCAAAAAGTTTTTCATAATTTTCAATGCTTGTTTGGGTCAAAAAATCATTAGCCCGATTCAACCCCTTTTTTATCATTTCTTTTCTTAAATTTTCATCGCCCAACATTTTTATAATTGCATCGGCCAGAGCACCTGCATCTTGGACTGGCACCAAAATTCCCGCGTTTTCAATAATTTCTGCCGGACCGGAACAGTTCGTTGAGATAACGGGTAAACCTAGCGCCATTGCCTCAACGATAGAATTACCAAACCCCTCCCTCATGGAAGAATTCACAAATATGTCTGCGCGAGCCATATATTTAAAGGGGTTTTCTTCAAAACCAACAAAATCCACATTATCCTTTATATGGAGCTGTAAAGCCAATTTTTCCAAACTTTCTTGTTCTTGGCCCTGGCCCAATATTACGAGATTAACTTTGGACTTTTCTAAAACCAATTTAATTGCCTGCAAAAGAAGCGCATAGTTTTTTGCTTTTACGAGTCTCCCCACCGACAGTACAATAGGAATTTCTTTTTTGCTAAACCAAGGGTGGGATAGGCTTGCTTTTGAAGCTTCTAATATATTTATATTAACAACGGGATTATATACCACCCTTGCCTTGATTTTACCACCCGATACCATTTCAAGGTCCCTTGCAACCCCGCCCGACACTGCTATAACACAATCGGCAGTCTTGTATAAAAATTTGGCTAATCCGGGAAAAAGAAAA
>CAYJSA010000009.1:16487-17579 GCA_964372785.1 uncultured Candidatus Saccharibacteria bacterium | reverse complement strand
GGAGGGAAGGATTCTATCGTATCAGCAGAATTATTAAAACAAGCTGGCGCTAATTTTACCAGTTTCCACATTGAAACCTCAACGAGACCCGGCCTCGTTGACAATGTCATTAAAACCATTGGCGCACCGAGTTTAAAAATTCAAAGAAGATTAGACCCTAAAGTACACCAACACCATCAATACAACGGTCATATTCCGATTTCAGCTATTTACGCGTTCTTGGGAATTTTTGCCTGTGTTCTATATAAATACGACCATTTTATTGTTTCTAATGAGCACAGTAGCAATTTTGGCAGTATAACCTATAAAGGTCTTGAGATTAACCACCAGTGGTCAAAGTCTTTTGAATTTGAAACACTTTTTTCCAACTATGTAAAAAACTTCATCAGTCCGGATGTAAAATATTTTTCTTTGTTACGGCCATTTTACGAAATACGAATTGTAAAAATGTTTGCGAGCATGAAAAAATATTTCCCGCACTTTTCAAGTTGTAACAGAAACTTTGCTACTAAGGGGGCTACACACAAGGGGCTTTGGTGTGGCCAATGCGCAAAATGCGTTTTTGCATTTATATTACTATCTGCATTTTTACCTAAAAAAGAATTATTGCAGATTTTTGGTAAGAACTTATATCAGCAAGAAAACTTATTGTCATTGTTTAAAGATATTTTGGGGTTTGGTTCAATGAAACCGTTTGATTGCGTGGGAACGTTTGAGGAAGCGCGAACAGCCTTATTTTTAGCAAAGAAAAAATTCTCTGGAGATTCTATTGTGCGACAAGTAGTACCACGTACTAGTACGTGGTACTATCCTGAGGTTTTGAGAATTAGTTCCGAAAGCAATATACCAGAGCAGTGCAAGTTTTTGGGCATGGAGAAAGTGTACATTTTAGGATATGGCAAAGAGGGGAAAATTACCAAGCAGTATTTAAAAAAGCATTATCCCAAATTGAAAATAGGGATAGGGGACGGCGCATTGGACAAAAACTATCTTAAAAAACAAGAACAGTTTGATGTTGCCATAAAAACTCCCGGTATCAAGAAGGCGTTAGTTAAAATTCCATATACTACGGCCACGAATATCTTTTTTTCA
>CAYJSA010000009.1:14430-16387 GCA_964372785.1 uncultured Candidatus Saccharibacteria bacterium | reverse complement strand
CAATTAGATGATATTAAGTTTTCGCCAGATATCGCCGTAGTGACCAATTTATTTCCGGAGCACATGGATTTCCATGGAAGCTTGGAAAATTACTATAACGCCAAGAAAAACATTATCAACTTTCAGAATAAAAATCAGTATTTTGTATATAATGAAAAAACTGTTAGTTGGTTGAAAGATTATAGGGGGAAAGCCGTAAAGTTTTCGCCTAAAAAATATCCAAGCAATTTGATTGGCGAACACAATCAAAGTAATATTGGTGCGGCCGTTGCGGTAGCTGAAATTCTGAAAATCCCGCAAGAAAAAGTAAAAAAAGCGATAAAAAGTTTTAAAGGTTTAGAACACCGCTTGGAAAATGTTGGTACATTCAAAGGAATTACATTCTACGATGATGCCATTTCAACAACTCCCGAATCTACTATTATGGCAATTAAAGCGTTATCGCCGCGTAGCGGGATCCCGTTCGCGGGAAAAAATGTTGACCCCGTTAGAAACACCGCCCGCGCTGGCGCGCCCGAAGGGCCTTTGGGGCGGGCGGTTTCTAACGGGGTTGATACGATATTTTTGGGCGGGCAGGATAGGGGATATAATTTTACGAAATTAGAAAAAATCATTAAGCAATACAACATAAAAAATGTGGTCCTGTTTCCCGATAGTGGCGCCAAAATGCTCAAATCTGTCAAAGGGTTTAATATTCTAAGAACAAAAAAGATGGCAGAAGCGGTGCAGTTTGCTTATCAAAATACTAAAAAGGGCGGTATTTGTCTGCTATCATGTGCCTCACCGAGTTATTCGCTCTGGAAGAATTTTGAAGTAAAAGGAGATGAGTTTAAAAAATTCGTTAAAAAATTTGCAAACTAACACTTACCATGCCAAGACACGTTAACTACTACTTTTTGGGATTAGTCATTTTCTTACTTAGTTTTGGCGCCCTGTTTTTATCTACCCTTTCATCGCTTACGTCACTGAATCTTTTTGGGACAACTAACTATTATTTGTTTCGGCAGTTAATCCGTATTGGAATAGGGTTGGTGGCGTGTTTGGTTGCATTTAAAATGCCCTTGCCATGGTTTAAAAAAATATCACCTTGGCTGTTGTTGGCCAACTTATTTTTACTGGTTGTAGTGTTTTTCCCTATATTTGGAACTAACTTTTGGGGGGCATCACGCTGGATAAGTGTTGGCGGTATTTCTTTCCAGCCGTCTGAATTTTTAAAGATTACTGCCATTTTGTACCTTTCAGCATTGCTTTCGAACAAACTCACGGAAGGCGTAAAAAAGAATTGGATTGTTTCGGCTAAAAAGGGGCTGTATAATTTTAATCGTGTTTTTTTGCCTTTTTTACTGTTGCTGGCAATAATAATTGTCATCTTAAAATACCAGCGGGACCTTAGTACCTTGGGAATTATAGCTGCCACGCTGATTGTTATTTATTTTTCAGCTCGTACTCCGGTTTGGCATATGGTTTTGGCCCTTTTGCTGGCTGCAGCCAGCGGGGCGTTATTTATTGCCAGGGAACCATACCGGCTCGAGCGTTTAAAAGTTTTTCTGTACCCAGAAACTGACCCCTTGGGGATTGGAATGCAAGTCAAACAGTCAATGATTGCCATTGGGTCGGGTGGCATTTTTGGTAAAGGGCTTGGTATGTCTATTCAAAAATTTGGCTTTTTGCCGCAAGCCATGTCGGATTCTATTTTTGCCATCTTGGGCGAAGAAGCGGGAATTATCGGAAGCGTCGTATTGGTTTTGGCGTTTGTGTTATTTTTTTACCTAGGTTTAAAAATCGCTAGTTCTGCCAATGATAGTTTTTCAAGATTAACTGCCATCGGTATTACTTTTTGGATATCCTCACAGGCCTTTATGAACATCGCTTCGGCCATTGGGTTGTTCCCATTAAGCGGAATTCCACTGCCATTTTTCAGTTATGGGGGGTCGCATATTATTGCTGAATTGATTGG
>CAYJSA010000009.1:0-14330 GCA_964372785.1 uncultured Candidatus Saccharibacteria bacterium | reverse complement strand
TTCCACTGCCATTTTTCAGTTATGGGGGGTCGCATATTATTGCTGAATTGATTGGTGTGGGGTTATTACTGAATATTTCTAAGAATGGGTAATTGTGTTCGGTTATGAAGTAAATCCGAAAGCTTTCGGATTTACTCCATGGTGGTGGCCGTGCCAAATTACCTCCGAGCCAATTGGGAAGTGGCTCTCTCGCTTCATTTATGAATTTATTTGTAAAAAAAGAAGCTTCGGGTCACGAAGCCTTGAAATAGCTCTCACTTTTTGGCACAACCACTTGCACAACCCAGCCATCCTTCTCTTTCCAGGGCGGTTTAATAAGATTTTGCGCCGAGAAGTTCAGACAAATTCTTTTTACCACCCATTTTGAACTGATGCGTCGAATCGTGATGGTTGTTTTGGAACTATTGTCATTGCAAAGAGCGATTTCAACTCCCTCTAGCCATAGTATCATGATGGCTCCTTTTGTTTGTTAAAAAGGGGATTAAAGTTACACAGTTAAACCATAGCATGTTGATTATTTTGAGTCAATAGTTGCTGTGAGCTGTAAGGTCTGTTAAGATTACTGAATGAAGATTTTATTAACCGGCGGGGGGACGGCGGGACACATAACGCCCCTGGTTGCTGTTGCCCGCGAATTACGCCGACTGTATCAAAAGGAAGATTTGAAAATCCATTATATCGGCCCTAATGACGCTCTGGGTTTGCTTGTATTGCAACAGGAAGGTATAAAAACCCATACCATAGTGGCGGGGAAATTACGGCGCTATTTCTCACTTGCAAATATAACAGATGTTTTGTTTGCCATCCCCCTTAGTTTTTTACAAAGTTTTTTACTGTTAATTGCCATCAGACCCAATTTAGTTTTTTCAAAAGGGGGGACGGGGGCATTGCCGGTGACGTTTTGGGCGTGGATTTTTATGATTCCGGTATTTTTACATGAATCGGATATTGTTCCGGGCCTGTCAAACCGGATAGCTTCCAATTGGGCAAAAAAAATGTTTATTTCTTTCCCAAAAACAGAGTATTTCAATTTGGCCAAAACCGTATTAACCGGCCACCCCATAAAAAAAGAATTGACCGAGGGTAGTAAAGAATCCGCCAAAGAAGTGTTTAACCTAACTTTTGCCACCGCCACGGGTCACCGCTCCGAGCGGGATCCCGCTGAAGGCGGTGACGGGGTCCCGTCCGAAGACGGGAAAAAACCGATTTTATTGTTTCTGGGCGGGTCGCAGGGGTCGGAAGCTATCAACGATTTTATTTTGCTGATGCTCAATGATATTTTGAAAAATTATGAAGTCATCCATGCTTGCGGCCGTAAGAATTTTAAACAGGTGCAGCTGGAATCAAAGCAGGTAATCCAAAAAGAATTAGAAAAGTATTACCATCTGAAAGATTATTTGAATGAAATTGAGTTAAAGCACGCCTATAGTGCTGCCGACCTTATTATTTCCCGCGCCGGAGCCGGAAGTATCTTTGAAATAGCGGCCAATGGAAAGCCCAGTATTTTGATTCCATTGCCAGGGGCAGCGGGCGACCACCAATCAAAAAACGCCTACCAGTATGCTCAAACCGGCGCGACGTTGATTGTGGAGCAGGGGACATTAACCCCGAACTTCTTTTTGGGTAAAATTAACCATTTGTTCGCCCAGCCGGAATTGAAAGACCAAATGTCGCAAGCCGCGTTAGTTTTTGCCAAACCCCTGGCCGCTAAAGCTATTGCGCGTGAAATATTAGAATATTTGCAAAAATAGTAACATCCTTACAAACTGGAGTATGTAAGGGTGTATTGTGCGACAAATCCATATACTTCTATAATATGAAAAAGAAAATTGATTCACCCAAAAATATTCGTTTGCGGTTTCCGCCGTCGCCGACGGGACCCTTGCATATTGGAAATGCCAGAACACTTTTGTTTAATTACTTGTTTGCCAAAAAATACGGCGGGCAAATAGTTTTACGCATTGAAGATACCGATAAAGAGCGCTCTGAATTGCGCTGGGTGCAAGACATTATTGAGCAATTAACGTGGTTGGGAATTACCTGGGATGAAGGCCCGGATATTGATGGAAAGTTCGGCCCCTACAAGCAATCCCAGCGCCTGGATATTTACAAAAAATATTTAGAAAAATTACTGGCAGAAAAAAAGGCCTATTATTGTGTTTGCAGCGCGGAAGTTCTGGAAGAAAAACGGCAAAAACAATCTGCTATGGGGTTGGCACCAAAATATGATGGCACGTGCCGGGATAAGGGCCACACTTCTGGTGTAATCCGCTTTAAGGTTGTTGAGAAAAAGGTGAAGTTTACCGATTTAGTCCGTGGTGGTGTTGAATTTGATACTGGTTTGTTTGGTGATATGGTTATTGCCAAAAGTCTTGAAGAGCCCTTGTATAACCTTGCGGTGGTGATTGATGATTTTGAAATGCAAATTAGCCATGTGATTCGGGGCGAAGACCACATTGCCAATACGCCAAAACAAATGTTGCTCCAAGAGGCGTTAGGGTTTGTGCCTGTTGCCTACGCGCATTTACCGCTGTTGCTTAACCCTGACAGAAGTAAAATGTCTAAAAGGGCAGGG
Source organism: uncultured Candidatus Saccharibacteria bacterium (assembly GCA_964372785.1). Taxonomy (GTDB): domain Bacteria; phylum Patescibacteriota; class Minisyncoccia; order Minisyncoccales; family Staskawiczbacteraceae; genus VGLO01. Next base: position 11,755 of record CAYJSA010000009.1, on the reverse strand, counting down.
GATGTGGCGGTGGGTGATTACCATAATAACGGATATTTGCCCGAGGCCTTAATTAATTTTATGGTGTTGTTGGGCTGGAATCCAGGAACAGAAAAAGAAGTTTTTACGTTAGCAGAGCTGAAAAAAGAATTTTCCATAGAAAAAGTGCAAAAGGCAGGCGCCATGTTCAATGTGCAGCGCCTAGATTTTATCAACGCGCACTATATAAAAGAAAAGCCGATTGGGAGGCTAATTGAATTATGCCTGCCGTATTTAGAAAGCTTTAACACTAAACAATTTACCAAGAAACAACTGGAAAGTATTATGTTATTGCACCAGCCCAGATTAAAAAAGTTATCAGATATTAAAGAATTAGCCGGATATTTTTTTGAAGAAAAATTGGTTTATGAAAAAGATTTACTGAAATGGGCCAAGATGGGGGATAGTGAGGTCAAAAATGCCCTGAAGGCCTCAGAAAAAGTGTTATCAAGTCTTAAAAAATGGGATGCAAAAAGTTTGGAAGAATTATTGGTGCAAGAAGCTAAATTATTTAATTTGGAAAAAAATTATCCACTGGAAAATAAAGGATACCTATTGTGGCCGTTAAGAGTGGCGTTATCAGGCAGGTCGGCATCGGCCGGCCCGTTTGAAATCGCCGAAATTTTAGGCAAAGAAAAAACTCTTCAGAGAATTAAAGAAGCGTTGGAGATGATGAGCTAGCCGCTCGCGCACAATTCTATTATGCGACAGAACACCTCTAAAGGGTGTTTTTGCCTGAGTTGTGAATATTGACATTAAGTAAATTATATATTAGCGTATAAATGGTACACAAAATGACACACGCCATTCACAACGGGAGGAAGGCGCGATGTTCAAGTATCTTTCGCACAGCGTTTTGATCACGTTCCGGCCTGATGCCTCACAAGAGGATCGCCAGAAGGCATGGCGGCTTTACCAAACACTCGGCCAAGAGTGCGGTGGCAGGGAAGCCGGCATTCTGGTTTGGAAGGTTGATTGGAATCTGGACACGCGCAAAGGAGTGCACTTGGTGGAATTTGTTATCTTCACCAACTGGGAGGCTCTGCAAACCTTCAGGGCACACTCAAATCACAGGGAAATCTTCGAACTCATGCGAAACATTGCCGACTGGGTGGTCGGCGATGTTCAGATCGAAGTTCCCATGGAGTTGTAACCATTTTATCGGAGGAAATGTACCATGTACGGCGTCGACTTGGGCAACTGTGTCAAACAAATCCTTGAGGGCAAGGTTGCTATCGGGGATGTGGTGAAAATCTATTCGCCGCTGGATTTCTCTAATGAAAGGAGCGTTCAAGCTTTCGTCAAGGAGTGTCGGGAGCACGAGTGGGTGGGAAACCCGAAAAGAGGGGAAGCTATCCTTTTCGAGCTCTACATCGGCGGCAAGATTGAGCGGTATAGCCCGAAGGCGAAAGGGTCTCCCGTGGTGGAGAGCAATTCGCCCTGGGTTGCCATGGAACAGGAAATCCGTTGGATGACCTTCAAGTAACTTGCGAAACTTCGCTTGTTGCAAAGAGTGCGCATATCTAATGCCACTCTTTTTTGTTGCTATTTTTCTTGATACAATATATTAATCTATAGTTATGGTTCTATTGTGCGACAAATCTTACTAATTTAAAATATACATGAGAGATTTTAACCATGAAAGTGGTGCTGGGTTTATTCAAATTTTAGTCATAAACGTCATAATCCTTGCCATATTGTTGGCCACGGTTTTTTTGAGTCAACAAGCGTATTTTGCACCATATGGTAAGACGTTATACGTAAAGGGAGTGGGGCAGTTTAATGTGTATTGGCTAAAACTCAATTATTGGGCTGATACCAACTTGTACCCGCGCCTCAGTGGGGAAGCGGGCAAGGGGGGACAGCTAATCACCCAGGAAATTACAAAACAAAAAAATTCCATCGCGCAAAGCGTTTGGGAGAATATAAAAAATTATTTGGCGCAGAAGTTTTCAAAACTTTCCGGCACTGAAGTTAAATAGGTGATGTGGATAAATGTCTATTGACCCATTGTTTAACGGGATTATAATCAGGCTATAGAGTTCGCATAATTATAGTTAAGCGAACCTGGGGAGGGTTCGCTTAACTATGGTTCAATTAAGCGAAATTTGAGAATCACGCTTAATTGAGCCGAACATACATGGAAAAAAGTAACACACCGCTACCAAAACATATTAATGATTTTCTGGACTGGATCGATGTTGAAAAAGGATTATCATCCAAGACTCAGGAAAATTACCGCAGATTCTTGCAGAAATTTTTAGTCTGGTTAAAAAAAAATAATTTGCAGGACTTGCTTCCCCACCAGCTGGATCAGAATCATATTTGGGACTATAGGGTCTATTTGGCTCGCCATTCCCCCACCCATGCCAAGGAAGCCCTAAAAAAGACCACCCAGAACTACTATTTAATCGCTTTAAGGGCCTTTTTAGGCTATTTTGTGGCCAAAGACGTAGTTTCACTACCTCCCGATAAAATAACGCTTTCTAGGCCCGATAAAGAGCAAACCGTGAAGTTTTTGACCCTAGAACAGCTAAATAAGCTCTTTTTGGCCCCAGATACCACAACTATCCAGGGAATGCGTGATCGGGCTATTGTAGAGCTCTTTTTTTCCACCGGAATGAGGGTTTCAGAACTGACTTCGTTAAACCGGGAACAAGTTAAAATAAAACCGGGAATGGTTGATCTGGAACTGGGAATTGTGGGAAAAGGTGGCCGGGCTCGAACCATTTATTTTTCCAAAAGCGCCATAGAATGGCTCGAAAAATATTTACAAGCGCGAGATGACAAAGAAAAAGCGCTCTTTATTAATTACAGCGGCAAAAAAAATGCACCGCGTCGTTTAACCCCACGTGCCATTGAAAAAAACCTGAAAAAATACATTATCATGGCCGGCTTGCCGATTACAACTACTCCTCACGTTTTGCGCCACAGTTTTGCTACCGATTTATTGACCCAGGGCGTGGATTTACGAGTTATCCAAGAATTTTTAGGCCACAAAAATATTTTGGCTACACAAATATATGCCCACGTCACCAATAAACAGTTACGCGATGTGCATAAAAAGTTTCATGGCAAAACGAAAGCAAATAATGAATAATATAAACACAAAATTATCGTCAGAATATATTGCAGGTTTTGTTGATGGCGAAGGATGCTTTGGTTTTCAGTTTAGAAAAGACGTCCGGCATGAAAGGCCTGGTTCTCCAAGTCACCCAAATTAGCCAAGTCGCACAATAAAAATCCGGCACTTTTGGTACCGGACATGATGCCCTACGCTTCAAATAGAATCACTGAGCCGACAAAGCGTCGCCACAGAGGTTGGAAATGTATTCTTTCCATGGCTTGCTTTCTTGATTCCTGCCAGCCCCTACCCACGCAAAATACATTTCTTTATGGGTGGGATAGAGTTCCAGGCCGTGTACTTCTTCCAGGGGTCTGATAACATTTTCACAGGTACGTGGCCAAACCATTTGCTCGTATTCAATTTTTGTTTTGGGGCTCGGTACTGGATCGCCAACCCGGCTAATCTTGCCAAGGGCGGCATGATCAAGCTCATGGATAAAGTCAATCACCACCATTGTCTCGAATATGACTTTGAAGGTGAGAGGCCTTGCCTTTTGTGCTTCGGCAAAGATTGATTCTAGTGTCGGTAAGTAGACACACAAGTTGAGGAATCCGCCTTCGATATAGCAACCAAATTTGGGTAACTTTTTGACACCCTTCAGCACCGTGGGCATTCGGTCAAATACAGTTGCCTTGATCTCATAGGGATACTCACTCCTTGTGATTTGCAGATTTTCATTACACGCTTTTTGAGCCTCCGCAATACGGTAAGTCCCGTTGAGAAGATTGTGGATTGGTGGCTGGATCTCATTTGCCAAGAGTTGTGTTTGGCTTGCGCTTAGCATTGTTATCCCCTTTCATGGGTTGAAGGTTATTTTTTTGTCTTAAGTGCCACTTTATACACTACTATAAATAGTTAAATGTGTCAAACTACTTGTCGTCCCGTATCAAAATTTAAGTAAATTTTTATCGGGACATAATAAGCTATAGCATAAAATACGAACGTTCGTATTTTATGCTATCAGCAAGAAAAAAGCCCGCGACCGAAACCGCGGACTTATTGAAAGATCGGCTAGCTGTCCACGCAACCACAGCCGACAATTTCACCATACGGCGTATGGATGCCCCCGAAACACTTTTCAAGGTACAGGTTAAGATATCGCGCGACGAGCGGATACTTTAGTGGATTAGCTGGCCGAAGCTCCATGCTTGGCCAAATGAACCGGGCGAATTCATGGTGCTCCTCGGTAAGCGGAGTGACGCTGATGACCCAAAACTTAGTCTCATCGTCATCATCGTCCCACCACTGGACCGGGAACGCGCCCACACCATACGCTAGGTTGGGCAAAAAACGCTTGACTGCCATGTCCATCTCCTCGCTAACATACAGCGAGACCTTCAGGGCGCCAAGCGCGTACTCAAGCGCTCCTTGGTACAAACTGGTGATGGCTGCTTGGGCGTAGCAGTCAACCGGCGATCCCCACTTGAAGACAGGCGGCAGAGACGGAGCCGTTTCGCGCACAAGCGTCTGAAAGACGCTGTTGTAAACCCACCCTGGCTGTTCAATGGTCAGGTGATATTTAGTGCCTGCCCATGTCACGCGCGATGTGAGCCCCAATCCCCTGATCATGTCGCGGAAGCACTGCAGGCGAAGGCGTTCCACTGCCTCGGCCGAGTTAGTCTGAGTTGAAGTTTGCATCATGGATGAACTCCTTGATAAAACAAAGAACTAGCGACGCCACTTACAATTATTATACTAGCAAAAACAAACGTTGAGAGCAAACCCTTGTCGCACAATCTAAAATCTGATACAATACACTTGTATTTAAAACACTATGTTGAAAAAATCTCTTAATATCATTGAGTTAGCCAATTCTGATGCCTGTTTTGATTTGCAATTTCGTAAAGATACCAGGCACGAACGCACCGGTTCCCCCACTTACTATCGTTGGAAATTGCAATTTGTTATTACCGGTCCAAAGGACGCGGTGAAAATAATGGAAAGGGTAAAAAAACAAATAGGATGTGGTGATGTGTATGTAAGCAAAGACCAAGCAAGATTTTCGGTGCAGAATATTGATGATTTGCATGATGACATAGTCCCCTACTTCACTAAAAATAAACTATCGGCAAATAAAAAAAGGGATTTTGAACTTTGGCAGAAGGCCGTTGAAATTATTTGTAAAAATAAAGGGATTTATTTATCAAAGTGGGAAAAGAATGATTTAAAATATTTAATAGAAATACATAAGGCAAAAGCGAAGTATAAACAGAATCCCCGCTCGGCAAAATGGATTGATATGGCACAAAGTTTTGCCAAGACACCTGTCTAGGATATAATCCCGCACCAATTTCAGCGAAGCTGGGTATGGCGCGGAGTTTACTAAGCGAAGTGCCTTCGGCTGTCGGTGTAGTAATATAGGGTTATATGTAAAATTGGTGAAGGGATTTCGTGGCGGACAAGGAGATTATATTCCCTGCCTGCGCAGGTAGGCGCCACTCAAAAAAAGAAACCGTCATATCTATATGGCGGTTTTTTGTCGCTACCAGAGCTTGGGCACAACGCTGTGGTCTCCCAGGGGTTGCTTGGAAAAGATGCAACCGGTGTGGCCGAACATCTTACCTTCTTTGGCGTATGGCCAAAGAGTGTTGTTGCCAGGGGCCAAGACATGCTGTCGGAAATACATTTCGTTAGTCTTCCCATCGGCCTCCCGATCGGCTACCGCAACTATGATGAAGATGTTTTTGCCATCATCGAAGGGCTTATTGTTGCCCCAATTCAAGTGACCGAAATGGATGGCAACAAAGTACGCAACAATCGCCGCACCCAGGTGCGAAAAAGTAAAGAACACAAGCTTACGCATGATGAGCCTCCTTTGTGTTTGAGCTAGTTTCATTGTACTTCTTTATACTAAAAACACCCAACCGCAAGGCGAGTATTCTGTCGCACAATAAGATTACTATTTTCCAAACCTTCGTGCTCGCGAGTCAAATTCTTTAAGCGCCGAATCCAAATCTTCTTCTGAAAATTCCGGCCACATTTTTTTTGAAAAATATAGCTCAGCGTACGCTGCTTGCCATAATACAAAGTTAGAAAGGCGCATTTCGCCCCCGGCTCTGATGATAAGATCTGGGCTTATTTGACCTGCGGTTGAAAGATAACTTTCAAATATTTCTTCATTTATGGTCTCCGGCGAAACTTTTTCTTCTGTAATTTTTTTAACGGCCTGTAAGATATCCCACTTACCCCCATAACTTATTGCCAAGTTTAAATGTAAGTTGGTATTATTTTCAGTTTCTTTCTCAATTTTCACTATCGTGTTTTGCAGTGACTTGGGCAGCCGTTCTTTTTGGCCAATAATGTTAACTTTTATTCCCTCGTTTTTAAATCGTTCAAGGGATTCGGTTAGCCCTTGTTCTAATAGTCCCATCAAATAGTCTACTTCCTCTTTCGATCGGGTCCAATTTTCTGTAGAGAAGCCAAACGCGGTAATCGTTTTTACCCCTTTATTTTTGCACCATATGCTAAAATCTATAAGATTTCTGTATCCTTGTTGATGCCCCAAAAAAGAATTCAGCCCTCTGCTTTTTGCCCAGCGGCGGTTGCCATCGGGGAATAAAACGATATGTTTTGGGATGTTTTCCATACAGATGATATTACCTGAAAATTTTGACAAAATCCAGTATTTTTGCTATCATATACTTATTATAAAACTTTATTTAATGCAAGGTAACGAGTAAGGAATCGTCGCAATTTTGGGCAATTGGAGTATCCTTCGCTAAAGCTCAGGACCTTCGGTATTAAGCCAAGAATTGCGACATGATTTTACTCGCTCCGCTCCATAAAATCACATGTCAACAAGTAAATCTTCAGGTTCATCCAGATTAGGTAGGGATTCCGCCGCCCAAAGGTTAGGTATTAAAAAATTTGGTGGAGAAATTGTTAAAACTGGAATGATTATCGTACGCCAGCGTGGCACGAGGTATTTGGCTGGAAAGAATGTAAAAAAGGGTTCAGATGACACGTTGTATGCCGGCACTCCGGGAGTTGTCCGATTTACCACTAGATTAAAACAAATCTTCAATGGTACTCAGCGAAGAGCTAAGGTTGTAAGCGTGGAAGCGGTAAAATAATATAATTCTAAAAATAAACAAAAACGCGTCTGATTGGCGCGTTTTTGTTTGGTTATTTATTGACAATGGCAGCTTTGATGAATGCTACGAATAAAGGGTGTGGTGAAAGTGGACGGGAAAGAAATTCGGGATGGAATTGCGTGCCCACCATAAATGGGTGGATTTTTCCAGAAAGTTCCGCTATTTCCATTAAACGGCCATCAGGTGAAATGCCACTGAAGACGAGGCCCGCTTTTGAGAGTCTTTCAATATAATCAGGGTTTACTTCATAGCGGTGGCGGTGACGTTCGCGCACCTCATCTTTGTTGTAAGCTTTGCGGGCGACAGTATTTGCCAGTATTTTGCAGGGATATCCGCCCAAGCGCATGGTGCCACCGTAATCTTGGCGGTTCATCTTTTCTTTTTGTTCGGGCATAATATCAATTACTTTATGAGTAGTGTCGGGGGCAACTTCTGTTGTATTGGCATCCGCTAATTTGGCGACATGCCGAGCGTATTCAATCACCATCCATTGCATTCCATAACACAACCCAAGATACGGAATCTTATTGATACGGGCATATTCAATAGCCCTTACAATTCCTTCTACTCCCCTGCTGCCAAAACCGCCAGGTACTACGATTCCATCATATTGCCTTAATTCCTCCAATTTCTTGGGGTCTTTTTCATATTCTTCAGAATCAAGATATGAAATTTTTACGCTTGCATCTTGATTTGCGCTGGCATGCTTAAGCGCCTCAATAACCGAAATATATACATCTGAAAGTACATAGTCTCCAGACATGAAATATTTTCCCACCACCGCTATTTGAATTTTCTTGGTGCCGTTTTTGGTTTTTGCCGCAAAGACTTGCCATTTAGAAAGATCAGTTGGTCGCTTCTTTAGTCCCAATACATCACATAAAATATCTCCCAGCCCGTCTTTTTCAAAATTCAACGGCACATCATAAATACTTTCCACATCCGGCGCTGATATTACCCGTTCCGGCAAAATATTACAAAAGGTGGCTATTTTTTCTTTACGTTTAGCATCTATGGGGACCTCGGCGCGGGCCAAAATAACATCGGCCTGAAGTCCCACCGAATTGAGCGAACGCGCGGCGTATTGAGTGGGTTTGGTTTTCATTTCCCCAATGTTGCCCGGGATGGGTACGTATGAAAGCATCACCACAGCGACGTCACGCGGGTGTTTGTTTTTCATCATGCGGGCCGCTTCTAAAAAGATGATGTTTTGATATTCACCAATAGTGCCTCCCACCTCGATGATGGTAACGTCGGCTTTTGCAGCTGCCTGCGCTTCGGTAATGCGGCGGATGACTTCCAGGGGTACATCGGGCACGACTTCAACATTTTTACCTTTATACTCTAAATTACGTTCTTTGCGTATCACCTCCTGGTACACGCGGCCGGTGGTCATGTAGTTAATAGAAGGCAGTGTTTCATCTAAAAATCGTTCATAGTTGCCCATATCTTGGTCGGTTTCGTACCCGTCATCCAATACAAAAACCTCACCGTGTTCAGTGGGGTTCATGGTTCCCGCGTCAACGTTAATATAGGGGTCAATCTTAAGTGCCGTAACGCTGTAGCCCTTTGATTTTAAAATGCGAGCAATTGAAGACGAAGCTATACCTTTGCCGATGCCCGACATAACGCCTCCTACGACAAAAATATATTTACTCATACCTTTTTCTTACCTTGAATTACGAAATGCATAATTAAAAAAAGTGAATTACTCTGTTTCCAGTGCTTGGGTTTGACCGGCAACAATCAATTTTATTTCTACTTCCAAGTTGTGGTCCAAATGTATCTTGACCGGAAATTCACCAACTTCTTTAATAGGTTTTTCTAACGAGATTTTTGATTTTTTAACCTCATAACCCATCTCTTTCAGCTTTTCGGCAATTTTCGCATTAGTTACCGATTCAAATAATTGGCCGCCTTCTCCAACTTTCATAGGGACAGTTACTTCAATGCCATCAATTTGCGAAGCCATCTCTTGGATTTTCTTGAGCTCTTCTTCGGCTTCTTTTTCTATGACCTCTTTTTGGCTCTCCACCCATTTTATGGCATCTTTGGTGGCTAGTTTGACCAAATCTTGGGGTAGCAAAAAGTTTTTAGCATAGCCATCTTTCACATCTTTTATTTCGTATTTTTTTCCGATATTTTCAATATCTTTAAGCAAAATCACTTTCACCCCGTTAGAAGTCTGTCTTTATGTAACCAAGATGGTTAATTTCGGACAACTTCGTTATTCATTAAACCTCGTTGGTCTTAATGGAGAAAAATTCTGCTAGAATTTTTCTCCCCAAGACTTCTAACGGGGTTTATGGTTTTTGTATGATTATTTTTTTTAATCTATCTCATTGTAAACGAAACTCACAAAAAAAACAAGGCATCTTTAAACCGAAGCACCGAAATTTCAAAGAAATTTGGTGCTCGGCCGAGCACTCAACTTATTGAGTACTCTGGGTTTTAATTATTTCAAGTGCCTTTTGAAGTTGGGCATCTTTTTTCATTTCAGCGTCATCTTCGCCCATTTGGACTTTTATGTCGGGTTCCAGACCAACCTCGGAGATGGAGTTTCCCTTCGGCGTTAACCACTTTGCAACGGTAATCTTCAATAAGGAGTTGTCTATTAACTCCACCACTTCCTGCACCGACCCCTTGCCAAACGATTTTTCTCCGATAAGTTTAATATTTCTGTCGTCCCGTAGCGCGCCCGCTAGAATTTCAGAGGCGGAAGCAGACCCTTTGTTAATTAACACTACCATCGGGTATGAGGCAAGGCTTGCGTTTCCTGCGGCCTTGTATGCTTTTTGTTCTTGGTCTTTGCCAAAGTCCTCAAGAGTTATTACTTGCCCTTCTTGCAAAAACCATCCGGCCACATCCTGGCTCATTTCAAGATACCCGCCAGGGTTATTCCGCAAATCTAATACAATTTTTTTGGCGGGACTGGCCAATATCTCAAAAGCAACTTTTTTGAAATCAGATGATAGTGTTTGGCCGAATTGGTGAATGTTAATATAGGCGACGTTGCCATCTTTTAATTCCCAATCTACTGTATTTATTTTAATGGTATTTCTGGTAATAGTGATATCTTTAGTGTCTTTCCAGCCTTCTCTGAATATAGTCAAAACCACTTGAGTCCCCCTTTTGCCCCGGATGGTGTTTACGGCTTCATCAATAGATATGTCAAACGTGCTTTTCCCGTTAATTTTTATAATTTGGTCTCCGGATTGCAAGCCGGCTTTTTGGCCGGGAGACCCTTTAAGCGGCGAAACAACCATTAGCTGGTCTTTTTTTATCCCAACCTCCACGCCGATACCTTCAAACGAACCGGCCAGGTCTTGTTCAAATATTTTTGCGTCTTTAGGGTTAAAAAAGTCGGTATAAGGGTCGCCCAAGCTCTTTACCATTCCCTCAACTGCGCCGTATATAACTTTTTGATCGTCTATTTTTTCAGGGTTTATGAAGTTTTGCTGTAACTTATTATAGGCGTCCCAAAACAGTGAAAAATTAATATTCTCCGGTTGGCAGACGTTTAAAGCGGTTTGATGTTTGCCCACAGAAACACCAACAAAAAAAACACCAAAAAAAAGCGCCACGACCAATACGTAATTAAATAACCTTCTTTTATTTAACATCTTGTTGTTTGGATAACTTTTCTTTAAATTCCTGTGCGGTTTTTATAATTTCTTTGCCCAGCATTTCTTTAAAATCCGGAATGTATTTTTTGATTGCAGATATTTTTTTTGCATCATCGTTTGAAGCGAAAACTTTTTCCAGGTCTTTTCTTTGTTTATCATTCAATCGAGAATCAGCTTTTACAAAAACTCTATCCAGAGTAACCCCCATGGCCTTTTTAATAATCTCTTTTTCCGTTTTTGGTATATTGTTTATATCTTTTTTCATCATTTATTGTGTTCTTTTTTCATTTTTTTAAACCATTCCACGCCTAGGTATTCATCAATGGCGTCAGTAGTGTCATCAAAAAATTTGAAGCTTTCACCCTTTTCTGCGATTCTAAGAGGATAGTCAAAAATAAACCCTGCCATCAGGAAAATTGCCCAACTGGCGTTCATACCAAACGCCTTGGCTCTCTTTCCCCATTCAGGGGTTTTTATTTTTTCCTCATCGCCGCCATCTTCTTCTTCATCCCCTGTTTCCGCTGCCTCCACTGCGTCCGTTTCTTCTTTTGTTTTCTTCTTCTTTTTTATTTCTCCCGTGTCTGCATCATATTCTTCTTCATCGCCCATGCCGCCCGGCCCCAGACCCTTCACATCTTCTTCATCCATTTCATACCAAGCTTTGTCTGTTTTTGCTTTTCTTGTATCAGTTGGCTCGCCGCTTTCCTCCGCTCCCTCAATTTCTTCAGCCACTTCTACCTTTTTGGGTTTTGATTTTGGCTTTTTTGGTGGTTCTTCATCCCCTTCCATACCTGCACCATCGGCGGTGGTATCGCCTTTCGCTTCGTCTTCATCAGCGTTTTTATCTTTTGACTTTGATTCTTCTGTGGGCTTTTCTTTTGGTGAACCAC
>CAYJSA010000008.1:0-18744 GCA_964372785.1 uncultured Candidatus Saccharibacteria bacterium | reverse complement strand
GCTTCTAGCGGGGTCCTGTCACCGCATTTTGCGGGATCCCGCCACAAGGCGGTGACCCAAGGGCGGTGATATGCGCCTCCTCCAAATTAAAAGTAAATAGAATGACCACCGATAGTATAAAATCTTGTTTTATTACTATCTTCAAATCTAAAAACAACCCTATATTTAAAATCCACAGAAAAAGCCCAAAACTCACTCATTCTTCCATGAAGTTTGTGAATTTTAAGCCGTGGATCAAATGGATTTTTACGAAATATCTCTTCCTTCTTTTCCGTCTTTTCTTTCAGTTCTTGGGGAAGTTGTTTGTATTTACGCAAAAACTCCGGAGAATAAAAAATCTTCATTTATCTTAAATCCTTAAGTGACCTCAAGAGCTTGCCTTTACCGGCTTTAAACTCAACTTCACTTTTTTGGACACTCGCCCAAACTTCCTCTTCTTCGATTCTGTCGCGAATCAAATCTCTCACAAACTCGCTCTTAGTGGAATACCTGCCCTTCTTTACCAGGGAATCCACCTTGCTGTTTAAATCTTCGGATAATGAAATATTAAGTATGCTTCTCATATTTTTATAGTTTAATTGTATTACAATGTATTACAGCTTCAGTATAGCATAAGCAAAAATCGTGTCAATATTTACCTGATATCTCTTTCAACTGCCGCGGCATAAGCAAAGGGGTAAAAATAATTCGCCCACTGCTCACTCGTCGCCTGCTCCGCGTCATTAGTTACTAATATTTCGCGAAGCTGGCGCAATTCTTTTAAACGCCCAACATTTTTCGGGTCTTCAATAGTTAAATCTAATAATTCTAAAGCGCGGGCGACGGCTTCCATACTCCTTTCTTTATTAATGCCACGTAGCGTCGTTACACGCGCAACTTCCGAGCCGATATTTCCCATCTGAAACATGAAAGAAAATGTTTGCCATTTTCCACTTGCTAATTCTTTGTGAATCATCGTTTTACTAATGTATTAATAATAGTAATAACTTTTTCTTTTACTTTTGGGTCATCAATTCCCATGCTTTTATTTCCAAATCCTGGTTTTATATTGATAAATGAAGTAAATACAATAAACGCATCACCCACTTGGGCTGGATACAAATTAACTCCCCACAAATTTTCGTGGCGTGAGTGCTCTTGCTCTGCTAAACTATCGGCTAAATCCGCGTGCATTTCCGCATCAATGGCCATAATTCCTTTTTCTATATCAATCACGGCCTTAACCACTTCTACAAAAATTCCATTTTTACAAATTTCCTGCAATTCAGCAACTTCAATTGTGTCTTTTACAATTTTCATACTATTTAATCAACTTTTAATCCCTCCTTCTCAAAAAATATCCTTATTTCTTCGTTTGATAGTGATAAAAACTCACAAACTGATCTCGCGGTATTAATTGCCAAAATTAAATTGTGGTTTTGTAAATCTTCTTTCTGTGAGGGAATCATATCCAAGTTATTTTTTCCCTTATCTTTATCGTAATCAATTTCATTAAAAACCCATTTATAATCACCAAGTATCACCTTACAATCGTGATTATCCTTATCAAAAATAAAGTAAAATGCGTCTTCCCTTAGCAATTTAAAGCCCTTATCGGTACACGCACGAGCAATATCTACTAATGATAAAAGTACTTCATATGGATTTTTTATTTTAATCTTTACCCCTCCCTCATATTCTGACCCTAATGTTGACCTAATATAACTCCCTGACGAGAATACCATTTTCTTATCGCCCTCCGTAAGATCTGTTGCGTATAATTTTGGGGAGGATACATCCCTTTTATCGTAACGCAAGGTTGGAACAAGATATTTTTTAGGGATTCCGGATTCTTGCAATTCATCATAAGAACGAGCTGTATCTTCATATGTTCCCCTGGCCTCCAGTTCAAAGCCCGGGCGAGGAACTTTTACGATCATGGGCACCTTTTTAGTCCTGCCCTTTTTAGATTCGATATCAACAACTACTCTATGCATTTCACTATAACGACCATAATCAGTTGACTCTTCTTCGGGTAATTGTGGAAGATGATTTGATTCTAAGTTTTTCATATTTTTAAACTTGCATATCCCTCAAGTTCTTCACCCTTTCTTCAATCGGCGGATGGGTTTGAAATAAATTTACAAACCAATTTTTGCCTTGCTTTGCATTAAATGGAGAATCTATGTAAAGATGCGCGGTTGCGGTGTTAGCACTTCTCATAGGCGCCACATCATCTGAAATTTTTTCTAACGCGCTGGCCAAACCTTCGGGAAAGCGCGTCAATAATGCGCCATCGGCATCCGCTAAAAATTCGCGCTTGCGTGAAATGGCTAGCTTTATTAATGTAGCGGCGATTGGCGCCAAAATAGCGGCCAAAATTCCAACTACCATTAAAATTGCTCCCGCATTGCCATTCCTATCATCGCTTCTTCTACCTCCACCAAAAAAACTAATCCGTAAAAAGAAATTCGCCAAAAGAGAAACTACCCCCACTAAAACTACCACTACCGTACTCACCAGCATATCTTTGTTTCCAATGTGGCTTAATTCGTGGGCGATTACTCCTTGTAATTCTGTTTTATCTAATCGATTTAATAATCCCTGCGTCACCGCCACTACCGCATGATTTTTATCGCGCCCCGTAGCAAAGGCATTTAATTGCGCTTCTTGGATAATATAAATTTTTGGCAACGGAAGCCCGGCGGTAATGCATAAATTTTCAACTAATCGATAAAGTTCAGGATTATCCTTTTTTTCAATAAGCTTGGCATGCGCCATTGATAAAACAAGTTTATCTGAAAACCAATAACTGCCGACGCTCATAAAAATACTCAAAAACACCGCCAGATACAAAATAGCGCTACTATCCAAGACATAGCTAAACAGCCAGCCAACCGCAATCACAAACACCAAAAACCCGGTTATCAAAAACCAAGTTTTTCGGGTATTGGAATCGGCGTTTTTATAAATTGAGGGCATCTTATTAAATAGCCGAAAATTTGCTTAGCAAATTTTCGGCGTAATTTAATTTAAAATCAGAACTTTACCGGCACCGCCTGCCTCTCTGCTTCGGTGGTTATTTCAAACAATTGCATTTTTGAGAAACTAAATGCATTAGCAATAAGATTGGCAGGGAAACTTTCAATTTTTATATTTAAATCGCGCACATTGGTGTTATAAAACCTGCGAGAAGCCTGGATTTTGTCTTCCGTGTCAGTCAATTCTCTTTGCAATTCCAAAAAATTTACCGAGGCCTTTAAATCAGGGTAGGCTTCTGAAACGGCAAACAAGCTTTTCAATGCGTCCGAAAGCATGTTTTCGGCCTGCGCCTTGGCTTGGGTGCCTTGCGCATTCATGGCATTGGCGCGAGCTTGTGTTACCTTTTCAAATAACTGATTTTCGTGCGTGGCATAGCCTTTTACGGTTTCCACCAAATTTGGAATTAAGTCGTACCTGCGCTTTAACTGCACATCAATATCGGCCCATGCTTCTTTAGCGCGGTTTTTTAAGGTAACCAAGCCGTTGAAAACCGCTATTACCCAAAGCACTACTGCCACTACGACTATTAAGATAATCCACGTTATGATCATTTGTTTACATTCTGAATTTTGAATTTAGAATTTTGAATAAAACTAGAATTTTGAATTTTAGAAACGTGTTTCAAAATTAAGTCATTCGAAATTTAATCGAAATTCGAAATTAGAAATTAAAAATTTCGTTAACTACTTCGGCAAGCTCTCTATTAATTTTTCGATATGCGGATGCTGAACCACAAATTTATAATTCAATAATTTCAGCAACATAAAGAAGTCCGAAAGTTCCTCTCTGAATTTCTCCGGCCCGGCAAATACTTCCCAAAGTTCTACCGCTAAATTTTTGGTGTAATGGTGCAATACTTCATAATCTGATTTTTTCTTCAAATACACCATAATTTGCTTAAATTCACCCCGGTCCAGCCAAACCCCCTGGCAACCTTTACAAAAATCTATCACCACCGAAGACCCATCATAGGCAACTTCCACAAATAAGGCTCGGCAAACCGGGCAATGCCGGAGGGTTGGAGAAACGGTAAACTTTTTTTTATCGCGCCAAATATCAAAATCAAGCCAGTTAAGTTCTTTGTCTTTATCATTTTTGGCTTCGGCCAATTCATTTTTATCAAACCAAATACCCAAACATTCGGGGCAATGATTAACCTCAACATTGTGAAATAAGGTTCTTTCTAAGTCTTTATGATTATTGGGACAAGTCATACAATTTTTTATTTAATTACTTTTATTCAGCATAGCAAAAAAATCAAATAAGTTCAAACAAAAAAGCCCCAGAACACAAACGTGGTTGCGTCCAGAGCTCTTGAAGGTTATTCTTTGCCAGTGAATCCCTTGAACCGATAGCTTCTAAGAACAACCCTATCCTCCGTGGAGCTGGCTTTTACTGCAATACATACAACTTTTTGATGAATTGGCTCTTCATCAGCGTACTCGGATGGAACAACATTCCCAACCGCTGCGTCTTCGTCTTCGCAGATGACCACCGCGTGAATGATCACTTCTTTCCACATCGGGTAGTCCATGTCCTTTCCTTCGAAAGAAAGCCGGACCTCATAGACCTTTAGCGCCATGGTTGACCTCTTTGGGAAAGGAGAATTATTGCCTGGTAAAGAGCGGGTGCCCACAGTTACTACCTTATACACCAACACCATATATTTATCAACTTGATGCTTCTTCTATAAATTAAAAGTTTCGGCAGTGCAAAAAATTCAAACAAAAAAGCACCACTTATGGTGTTAAAAGTACATACGCCCCAGTGAGTTCTTTCACTGGGGCCTGTTTTGGTAGACCAAGTCTACCTTTTTTGACTGCGCTGTGGGCGCCTGGGCCGCGATCCCCTGAGACATTCCAGTATCCGTTTTCTCAACGGAACAGGCACATCGGGGAGTTCTTCCGGAGCCCTTGCCGATTCTTCAACTGCTGAAGTCGGCATCGGCGACACCGGAGTTTCTTCCGCTTTTTTGGTTCCATCCCCTGGCGGAAAAAGTTCCACATACTGGTTGGCCATGCTTCGTTCCTCCCCATATGGATAAAGATTCCCCTTCCTTCAAACCACTAGCTAAACTATACCACATCTGTTGTTTCTATGAAATCAGATTAAACATTAATGTCGGCAACATCAGTAATTTTGGTAATGATTTGAAGGGAGGGAGGGAGGAGCTCTTGCATCATGCAATGCCCTCCCTTTCGAAATTCTTCCTTATGTTGAACTTCGGGCTCTGTCCTGTTTTTCCTGCAAGCAGGCAAGGTAGACTAACCTTGAAAAAATTTGTGTTCTCCTGCGTTGGGCGGCAGGGTCTTAGCGCCAATGGGGAGAGCCAATTCTCCATTGCTTGGGGTTGCCAAGGTTTAAATCCAACCAAGCGCCAGTTTGGTCTTGTTTTCTTCGTCCGCCGACCAAAAGACAAGACGAGTCGGTACAGACTTCATATGTAACGGCAACCCAGCGTTGCCGTATCAGAAGAGCCGGTCTGTCAGCGTGCGCCACCCTTCACTCAAACCACTAACCTTTACTGGTCTGGGTGAAGGGGAGATGAGTTTGTATGTTTTACCCTCCATACCTTAATTGTACTACTATCAAGACATCTTGTCAAGTCTTTTAGCCCTGAAAATACCGAAAATAGAGCTAAAATAGGCTCATTTTAGGGCACCAAAAAAGGCTCTTTTTTGAGCCTTTTTTGGTGCTAAACTAATATATTCTTACTAAACTTTTTTTCTTCCCAACTCGGCCACTTCTTCTGCATCCGTCACTCGGTCCTTTAATTCTTCAAAATCTTTCATGCGAATAACATCTACGGCATTCAAACTTATATTATTTATTTTTTCCGTGACTTGGTCGAATTTTTTGTCCACAGCGTCAAAGCGCTTGCCAACCTCTCCAAATCTTCCATTTACATGTTTCTGGGCAGTATCAAAACTCTTAAGCATTAGCCCTGCTAATTTTTTTACTGTCATATCTTTTTCTTTAGTCTTCTTCATGTTTTAAAAACTTATGTTTTTTAAAAATTTTAACAACGGACACGGCGCATCCCCGGCAAAATTCAGCTCTGGAATACAAACCCACGCGGACATTAACCGTATTCTTGTAATCAATTTCTTTCTTGCAAATATCGCACTTAGTGATATTCATACTGTCATTATACCCCCGCCAAAACCCGTGTCAAATTTACATTTTTTTCAAATACTTTCCCGTGTAACTCTTTTTCACTTTCATTATTTCTTCTGGCGTACCTTCCGCGATAATTTGACCTCCCTTTTCGCCTCCTTCGGGACCTAAATCTAAAAGCCAATCTACACAACGAATAAGGTCAAGATTGTGTTCAATTAAAAGCACGGTGTTTCCCCTATCAACTAAACTCCTTAACACAGAAATCAATTTTTTAATGTCTTCAAAGTGAAGCCCCGTAGTGGGTTCATCTAAAATATATAAGGTGCTTCCCGTTCCCCGGCGCGAAAGTTCGGTAGATAATTTTATTCTCTGCGCTTCTCCGCCAGACAGGGACGTGGCGGGCTGGCCAAGTTCAATATATGAAAGCCCCACTTCTTTTAGGGTTTTCATTTTGTCAGAAATGCCGGGAATGTTTTTGAAAAATTCTAAACCCTCTTCAATGGTCATCAACAATACATCAGAAATA
Organism: uncultured Candidatus Saccharibacteria bacterium; assembly: GCA_964372785.1. Classification (GTDB taxonomy): domain Bacteria; phylum Patescibacteriota; class Minisyncoccia; order Minisyncoccales; family Staskawiczbacteraceae; genus VGLO01. Next base: position 12,077 of record CAYJSA010000008.1, on the reverse strand, counting down.
TTCTTTCCTTTATAATCAACTTCCAACACATCTTTGTTGTAGCGCTTGCCCCTGCATTCTTCACATTCAACATAAATATCCGGCAAAAAATACATCTCTACTTTTTTAACTCCCTGGCCTTCACAAGCTTCGCACCTACCACCCTTCACATTAAAACTGAATCTGCCGGCTGAATATCCGCGCACCCTGGCTTCTTTAGTTTGAGTGAAAATATCACGGATAAATGAAAAAGCTCCCGTGTAGGTTGCGGCGTTTGACCGTGGAGTTCTGCCAATTGGCGACTGGTCAACTAACACCACTTTATTAATGTGTTCAATACCCAAAATTTCTTTGTGCGCGCCGGGTTCTTCTTTAGCCCGATAAAACTTTTTCAACAATGCGCGGGCCAAAATATCAGAAACCAATGAAGACTTTCCAGAACCAGAAACACCGGTAACACACACAAATTTGCCAAGCGGTATTTTGACATCAATATTTTTTAAGTTGTGTTCAGTGGCGCCTTTGATGGTTAAAAATTTGGGATTTGGGATTTGGGATTTGGAATTTAGGGACTCTGAATTGATTGTTTTTCTCCCTGATAAGTATTGGCCGGTAAGGGTATTAGATTTGAGTAGCGCCTTCGGAGTGCCCTCAAACATTACCCTGCCTCCGTGTTTTCCAGCGCCGGGACCAATGTCCACAATCCAATCTGAAGCCATCATGGTTTGAGGGTCGTGTTCAACCACAATCACGGTATTACCCAAATCCCGCAATCTTAACAACGTACCAATCAGGCGCTTTTGGTCGCGAGCATGTAAACCAATAGATGGTTCGTCTAAAATATATAACACGCCGGATAATTTTGAACCGATTTGAGTTGCCAGACGTATTCTTTGCTCTTCTCCGCCTGATAATGTCCCAGCTCTTCTATCTAAGGTTAAGTAATCCAAGCCCACATCAATTAAAAATTGAATTCTTTCAATAATTTCTTTGGTAATTGGTTCGCTGATTTTCAGATCGCTGGCGTTGAATTTTTTAACCGCGCCAATAAAAAATCCTTTGACTTTATCAACGGGCATTTCTACTATGGCGTCAATTGATTTATTTTCTACGGTAACCGCCAAAACTTCGGGTTTTAACCGTTTACCCAAGCAAGTTTCGCACTTTTTGATAACCATGTACTGCTCAATTTCTGCCCGCGTCCATTCGGAATCCGTTTCATGATATCTTCTTTCAAGGTTTAAAATAACACCTTCAAATTTATGGCCGTTTCCACGCAAAATCAGGTCAAGGGCTTTTTGTGATAACTCTTTTACCGGCACATCTAAAGAAAACTTGTGTTGCTGGGCTAATTCGGAGAGTTTCCAAAAATAATATCCTTGCCTGCCCACTTTGTGGCTGGCCCGGCTCCACGGGAAAATGGCGCCTTCGGCGATGGTTAAATTTTTATTGGGAATAACCAAATTCGGGTCAACTTCCAGTTTTTCACCAAGGCCGGTGCAATCCGGGCAAGCGCCATACGGATTGTTAAACGAAAATGTTCTGGGTTCTAATTCTTGCAAGGAGATCCCGCAATCCGGGCAGGCAAAATGCTCTGAGAATGTTACATCGCTCGCCTTCGGGCTCGCTTGTTGTAATTGTTCTATTTGTTGTAATGAACGTTTTTTTGCAGTTACAACATTTACAACAGATACGACAACTATTCCCTTGCCAAGGCGCAATGCAGTTTGCAAAGAATCCACCAAGCGCGACCGGTCTAACTCTTTTTCCCCACCTCCCCGGCGGGTAGGCAACACCAGCCTATCAACCACCGCTTCAATGGTATGCTTTTTATTTTTATCAAGTTTAGTTGCCAAGGCTTCTTCTATTGGGTAAACACCGCCGTCCATTCGCACCCTTACAAAACCAGCCCGCTGCATTTCTTCCAAAACGGCTTGGTGTTCTCCCTTTTTACCATTAATCACCGGACCCAAAATCATAACCTGAGCACCGTCGATTTCATCGACGGTGCTCGGCCGAGTACTAAGCGCATTTTTAATGCGTCTTGGTGCTCTGGTCTCGCTTTCCTTAGATAGTTTCATTACCTGCTCTACAATTTGATCTATGGTTTGTTTGGCGATTAACTTGCCACAATTGGGGCAGTGCGGTTTTCCGATTCTGGCGAATAAAAGACGCAGGTAATCATAAATTTCTGTAGTAGTTCCCACAGTTGAACGGGGATTGTGAGTTGATTTGCGCTGGTCAATGGCAATAGCCGGGCTGATGCCTTCTATTTTATCTACATCGGGCTTGTCCATCACACCCAAAAACTGCCTGGCATACGCCGACAAACTTTCAACATACCTTCGTTGACCTTCGGCGTAGAGCGTATCAAACGCCAATGAAGATTTCCCCGAGCCCGACAAACCGGTAATTACTACCAGTTTATTTTTGGGAATATCCAGGTCAATATTTTTAAGGTTATGCACCCTGGCACCACGGATTCTAATGAAATCATTCTTCATGTATTTTTTAAATTGCTTGCCCTGTAGTGTCCCGCTTAGCGGGACTACCACTGAGGTGGACCCGCGCTCCGCGTATCTTGATGAAATCGTTTTTCATAAAATGAATTATGGATTGTTATTATACATTTTTTATTTGGATAGTTCAATACTCTAAACTCCAGCAGCAAAGCATCAGGGCCAGGGGACAATTGACAATATTATATAATGTGCTAAAACTATTACACACCACTTGTGGTACACTTGATTTCATTACCTCTAGCGCGAAAGGAACCGCCATGCAAAGGTTTGTCGCAATCCTAGTACTCATCCTGATACTAGGCCCGGCATGTTTTCTTCTGGGGCGCGCGACAAAAAGTGCTCCGGAATGCCAGAGCAACTACCAGCCCGTCGTCAAAGACGACATTCAAATTCGGGTAAGGGTTCTGAAGTCGGAGAAAGAGATCGTCTTCTTTCACCTTCTGCCCGAACGCGAAACGCCGGAAATCATCTTGGACAAAGTCAACGACGAGGCAGAAAAGTGGCAACAACAAAACCCCCAGGCAAAGGTGAAGGACATTAGGATTGAGCAGAAAGACTACCCCAGAGTCTATTCTGTTTCACTAATATTCCAAACACCCAGTGCGCCTTGGCTTCCATAGGCCCATGACAGCTTGCTGTTGCTGGGCTTTTTTATTTGAAAAACATTAGATTGACATGCGCAAAATTTAATAATAGTATAAACGTCAGGACAACCCACTGTTCTTACTGATAAGGAGATCCCCCGTGATCGCAACGAAACGAAGCACCGTGAGTAAAACACGATTACAGGCAGGAGACTTCGTGCAAATCGAATTCCGCAACGGAGAAGCACCGCAACTGCGGTTCTTCCGCCCCAATAACGACGGTAGCCTTCTGGCCGACAATGAAGGAGAAAAAACGCTGTTGCCACGGCCCAGCGAAGGCATCAGCAACGCGGCGCACGTCATCACGATATTCTTCATCATTGCCAGCGCCTGCGGTCTTGCGACCTCCAAGCTGGACCGAGCCGCGATAGACGGCGGCGAAATTTTCAAGGTAGAGATGCTGGAAAGCTAACTACCACCGACCCGACAGAACCAGTTTCTTTCGGGTTTTTTACTGCTTGAAAGTATACTCTTTTTAACGTTAAATGAATCCATGATTGATGTTGAATTAGAAAATACCTTTAATAACCTACCCAAGACAGCGGGAGTTTATTTGTTTTACATAAAAAAGGAAATTGCTTATATTGGAAAAGCCATCAACATAAAAGACCGCGTCAAAAATCATTTCCAACAGCCAACCTACCGGGATCATTTATTTATCAGCAAAGTTACCAAGATAGATTCTATAAAAACCCACTCGGAGATTGAGGCGTTAGTTTTAGAAGCCCAATTGATTAAGAAGAACTTGCCAAAATTTAATGTAGTCTGGAAGGATGATAAAAATTATTTTTTCGTTGCCTTCGGCAACCGCAGACTTACGCAGACTGGCACGCAGACCTACGCAGACAAAGTGCCGTATGTTTTTATAACTCATCAACCCCACTTCGCTGAAGCTTCGCGGGGCAAAGCCACTTTTATTGGACCTTTTGTAGAAGGAGTGGCTTTGAAAAAAACATTAAAATATTTACGACGGGTTTTTCCTTTTTATACTTCGGCCAAACATCCGAAAAATAAATGTACTTGGTGTCACTTAGACCTTTGCCCTGGCCCCGTTAGAAACAGCCCGCCCACCGGCCCTTCGGGCGCGCATGGCGCGGGCGGTGTTTCTAACGGGGCGGGACCCTTTTTAAATTTACCCGAGTACAAAAAAAACTTAAAAAAATTAGCGTTGATTTTAGAAGGCAAAAAGAAAACCGCGTTTTACGGATTACGAAAAGAAATGAAGGATTTAGCAAAACAACATAAATTTGAAGAAGCAGGATTGGTGCGAGATAAAATGCGCACCCTGCAACAGGTAATGGAACACACCCATGTAATTGAAGGTTCTAAAATTACCGACGACAATTGGGACAATACGTGGAAAATAATGCAGAAAATATTAGGAATCAATCCCACTCCGCTAAAGCTTCGCGGGACAAGAATAGAGTGCTACGATATTTCCAATATCCAAGGGAAGTTTGCCGTCGGAAGCATGGTGGTTTTTAAAAATGGGGTGCCGGAAAAAAGCCAGTATAAAAAGTTTCGCATCCAAATGAAAAATGAGCCTAATGACATTGCAATGCTAAAAGAAGTCTTAACCCGAAGACTTTTGCATCCTGAATGGGGCTATCCGGAGGTTATGTTAATTGATGGCGGAATTGCCCAGCTAAATGTGGCAATAAAAGTGAAAAACAAAAGTCTTACGAATCCGACGGTCGTCAGATTTGTAAGACAGTTAAAAAATATCAAAATAATTTCCATTGCCAAAGGGCGACGGGAGTTGTTTATTGAAGGGCAAAAAAAGCCCATTCCCCTTAAAGACCTTCCCCAAGAAATTTATAACCTAATTGTTCATTTAGACGACGAAGCCCACCGTTTCGCCATTTCGTACCATAGATTTCTTCGTAGTAAGAAAACTATGGGACGAAATGCATAGGAGGGGTCGGGAGGATTGGGTATCCTCCCGTGTAGGAAATTATTCAAAACCGGCAAGACGCGAGAGTTGCGGGCTCTGCCCGAACTCCCGTCTCAGGGTTTTGAAGGAGCGAGCCGGAACCGAAGAGCTAGCCCGAGCAAAGCGAGGGCGGTAAGGCGAGCGACATTACTTATCATAAAAAACTCCGTAAGAAGGCGCTCGGGCTTGACAATAAAGCTTAAGTATACTAAAATAATATAAGTCGGATACCCAAACCCAAAACCACAAAGGAGAAAAAAGATGGCTCGCCGCGGAAGATTCACATGCAAAGAGATAGTGCTTACCGCCCAACAAGCCGACGCCTACGAGAGTATCTCCAAAGAACTCCTGGAAAATTACAAGGCTATGGCTCCGGATTCGGGAAATAAAGATATTCTCGTTCTTAAACCATGCCTTGGAAGGTATCAAGGGATAACACAGGTCAGAAAGTGCATTGAGACTGGTAACCCAATCAAACAGGGAGAAGAAGCGGTGCTCATTCTCGGCGACATACTTGACGAGAACAGAAAGATTAGTTTGGGCGTAGTTAAAAACACGAGAGCCTTTTTCCGACTTTTAGAAAGGGGCCGCCTGCAAACGTAAGCGACTCCGCAGTTCCTTAAGCCACACCTCACGAGGATTGTGGCTTGTTTTTTTTGAAAAATCTGCTACAATAGTAAGTAATGAAAAAGCTTATTTCTTACATAGCGGGCTCTTTTATAGGGCTTTGGATAGCGGTATACTTTGTGCCGGGAGTTTGGGTGAGTTTATATACTAATTCAAATTTTTTCGGATTCCCCATAACGGCAATCTGGCAAATGTATTTGCTTTTGGGAGTTGTAATCGGTGCGCTTAACTTGTTTGTAAAACCGATATTGGATACCATAACGCTTCCGCTACGAATTATTACCTTGGGTGTTTTCGGCTTTATCATCAACATGGGTCTTATTTGGGTAGTAGATTACACATTCAGAGAATTTTCCGCTCCGCTGTTTTATCCGCTATTATGGACCACCCTTATTGTGTTTGCCGCCAATACTATTATCGCAAAAATCTTAACCAGGGAGGAACACTAAACCATTATAGAAATTACTTCGTAATTATGAATACCTATTTATTTTATATCCAAATTATTGATTCTGTGGCATTGGTTATTTTGATAGCACTGCAGCAACGGGGGGCTGCACTAGGATCGGCCTTTGGTGGCGGGGGTGAATTTTACTCTTCAAGGAGGGGCATTCAAAAAAAACTCTATTATGCTACAATAGTAGCAGCTGCACTCTTTATTATTCTGGGGATATTAAATATACTCATCTAAAAAATAGGTGCTAGGTGTTAGGTGTTAGACAAAGCGTAACGACGTTTCTAAAACCTAAAACCCAGCACCCAAAACCTAAATTGGAATTTCCAAGTTTTTCCCAATGGAAACAAATTTTTAAAGTACTCCACAAGAAAGAAAAAAACGCGCTGATTGGATTTTTGATACTGGCATTGGGTTCTTTAAGTTTTTTGGCAATAAATTTTTATATAGATCATACCAAAGTTGTTCCGGCACTCGGCGGTCAATATACCGAAGGCGTTGTGGGCCAGCCCAGGTTTATCAACCCTATTTATGGAGAAACCAATGACGTTGACAGAACTTTGATTGGTTTGGTATTTTCCGGTTTAATGACCTACGATAACCAGGGGCAGATAACAACCGATTTGGCAAGTAATTACACGGTTTCAGAAAATGGCAAAGTATACGAATTTTGGTTAAAAGACAACATCTTATGGCATGATGGCAAACCTCTGACGGTAGATGACGTGGCATTCACCATAAAAACAATACAAAACTCGGACTACAAAAGCCCCTTGCGGGCCAGTTGGATAGACGTTGATGTCCAAAAAACATCGGAGAAATCCGTAAGGCTGATACTTAAAGTTCCCTATAACTCTTTTCTTGAAAGCACAACGGTTAAAATAATCCCAAAACACATCTGGGAAAATATATTACCGGAGAACTTCGCGCTTTCCAGCTACAACCTCCAGCCTATCGGTTCGGGTCCCTTTGCGTTTGTGGACCTTAGCCAAACCCAAACAGGATTTATCAAAACTCTTAATCTGGAATCAAATCGCAAGTATTATAATCATCCTTCATATATTTCAAAATTATCATTCCAGTTTTTTGAAAAGAAAGAACAACTAATTAAATCTGCCAACATTCGGGAAATTGATGGATTTACCTTGGCATCAATGGAAAATAATCAAGCCGCAGCCCAAAAAGATATACGCCAAGGCTGGCAAAAAAGCGATAAGTTTACCGCATATTCTTTTTCTCTACCCCGATATTTTGCCGTATTTTTTAATAACCTGCCTGTGCAGGCGGGTCAAAAAACCTCTATTTTCGCAGATGCCAACATAAGGAAAGCGTTATCATATTCGGTAAATAAAAATGAATTAGTCGGTAGTATCAATCTTGAAACAAAAACCAATATTTCAACTGTCAATTCCCCGATATTGCCTGATTTTTTCGGCTATAAGCAGCCTGCCATTATCTATGGATTTGATATTGAAAAAGCCAAAGCACTTTTGGATAAGTCCGGTTTCAAAGCCCCTAAGCCCCGCGACGGGGCCGGGGTCCCGGTCGCCAATGGCGACCTAGGGAATAATGGCCAGGGGCAACGAAAAAAAGATTTGGCGAAAAAGCCCGCATTCCAGTTTACCAGTTACTTGAAAATAGGCTCAAAAGGAACCCAAGTCACCCAACTGCAGGCGTGCCTGGCCCGGTTAGATGAAAACTTTAAAAATTTGCTGCAAGGCGAAACGAACGGAACATTTGGCAAGGCCACCGATCAAGCAGTCAGTGAGTTCCAAAAAAAGTATTTGCCTGATACAAAACCAACTGGCGAAACGGGAGCAGCTACTCGTAAAAAACTGAATGAATTATGTATAACTCCCTCAGAAAATACTCAGTTGTTGAAATTCACATTAACCACCATCAACCAGCCACAATTACTAAAGACAGCCGAAATGCTTAAAAAATATTGGGGCAACGTCGGGATAACCGTGGAAATAAATGCTTTATCAATCACTGACATTAAACCTATTATTAAAAGCAGGGATTACGACGCGCTTTTGTATGGCGAAGCGCTAGGAGCAAAGCCCGATCTTTATCCATTTTGGTATTCATCACAAAAAAATGACCCTGGGTTAAATCTTTCCTCTTATGAAAGTAAAAACGCCGACCAGTTACTAAAGGAGGCTCGAGAAGCGGTGGATGAAACAGTAAAAACCCAAAAATACGAAAAGTTACAGGATGTTATTATCAATGACGCCCCTGCCCTATTTTTATATAACCCCGATTATATCTACTGGGTATCAGAAAAAATTGAAGGCGTGGATACCGCAAAAATTATTGACCCGGCAAAGAGATTTTCAAATATTACTAATTGGTATATGGCCACTAAAAGAGTATGGAAATAGATAAGTCGAATATGAAGCAAGTGATTATTGATTCAACCGAACAGTTGAAAAAGGGTTTAACGCTGGCAAAAAATATAAAAATAGAGGGGGATTTCAAGAATGTCATTATTTGTGGAATTGGTGGATCTGCCTGGCCGGTAGACATTCTAAGTGCAGTTGTAACACCAACCATCCCTATTTACATTCACAGAACATATTCTTTGCCTATCGTGGCTAAACGTGGCAGTCTTATCATTTGCATTTCTTATTCCGGGAATACAGAAGAACCTCTTTCCAGCCTAAAAGAGGCCATTAGTAAAAAATATAGCGCTATTGGAATTTCTAGCGGAGGGCAAGTAGAAAAACTTTGTAAAGAAAATAATATTCCACTCGTTAAAATTCCTTCAGGAATACAGCCAAGATGTGCAACGGGATATATTTTCTCGGCCTTAACAAAGATACTTGCCAGCAAGGGTCTCATAGAGGATATTTCTGAGGAAATAGTAAAGACTTCCGCCCAGTTAGCTTTGGTAAATCCCCTACTTGAGAAAGAAGGCAAAAAATTAGCTAAAAAAATTGGGAAGAGCATTCCTATTGTATATAGCTCTGATGCATTTAAGGCGGTAGCACAAATCTGGAAGATTAAATTTAATGAAAACTCAAAAATTCCTGCTTTTTATAATTATTTCCCGGAATTAAACCACAATGAAATGGTGGGATACACGGGATTGGAAAAATCAGGCGCCAAATTCCAGGTGCTTATTCTGCAGGATTTGCAAGACCACGAAAGAATACTGAAAAGAATGAAACTCACAGCTGGAATAATTAAAAAAGCTGGCGCCAAAGTTGAAATGGTAAATATGCAAGAAGGTTCTTATCTATTTAAAATATTTTCTACGCTACTGTTAGGAGATTGGGTTTCTTACTATACAGCGTTGGAAAACAATGTTGACCCGACTCCTGTAGCGATGGTTGAAGAGTTTAAGAGCTTAATGGAAAAGTAAATTGTGACGAGCCCGGGTGGAGAAATTGGGAAACTCGTACGCTTCAGGAGCGTATGCCGCAAGGCTTGAGGGTTCGAGTCCCTCCTCGGGCACAAAAGTTTACTCAATAAAATATAAAAACATGCCGATTATCCGCATAGATTTTGATGGTGAAAAAGTTAGTAATAAAGAAATTTTATCGCTGTCAGAATCAATTCAAAAAATCGTATCAAAAGCTACTAGCATAGAGGATGTGTTTGTTTATGCAAATAGTCCGCAAGTCAAAATACATATTGCCCCTATAGAAATATTTGTTGAAATGAGTGCTGAAAAAATTAACAATATTAAAGAAATGATGGAGAAGATAAAAGTAAGCTTGCATAAATGGAAAGAAGAAGAAAACTTCCAGCATTCGATTAATCTTACGATTATCCCCATGAACTGGAAAGTAGAAATAAACATTTAAGAACTGAAATAAAAATTAATACATGAAAACTGTAGGTATTATTGGAGGGTTAGGACCAGAAACAACTTCTGAATTTTATTTAGACATTGTTTTCTCTTGCCAAAAGTTAGACAGAACTGCCAGACCCGCAATTATTATTTCCAGCGTTCCTCTGCCATATCAGATAGAGGAAGATTTAATTTTGAAAAGTGAGGGCATGGAACGATATATCCCATTTCTTACCGCAGAAGCCCTAAGACTGGAAAAATCAGGCGCTGATTTTATAGTCATGCCATGCAACTCTCTACATATATTTATTGAAGAAATTAGGAGGGCGGTGAAAATCCCCGTACTAAGTATTGTGGAAGAAATGGTAAAGTTCTTACAACAAGAAAAAATGAAAAAGGTTGGTATTATTTCAACATCGGCAACTATTAAAAATAAACTTTACGAAAATGCGTTTGCTCAAAATAACATTAACTATGTAACGCCCGATGACTTTGCCCAAGCTAAAATGGGAAAGTTTATTTTGAACTTGGTCACCGGCCAACAAAAAAACCAAGACCGCCAAGAACTTATCAATATCATTAATGGATTTGAAGATAAAAATTTAGATTGTGTTATTCTGGCTTGCACAGACCTGCAACTACTCATCCCGAATCACCCAACATTAAAAATTTATGACACCATGAAAATCCTAGCAGAAGCGACTGTCAAAGAAATCCTCAACTAAAAAATAAAAATTAATTCGCACATGTGAACTCAAATAACATGGCGATTCACCCAGTTAAATAATTTTTTTCGATAGAAAAAATTAAAATCTGAAAGATTTTATTTAACCAGGGTAAAAAAACAAACTTATGATACAAAAGCAAGAACAAAACCACCGCCCATGGCGGGGTCCCGCTAAAAGCGGGAAAAGCCCAGTGCAATCACAAGGCCAAAGATCCCGACCGCCACGGCGCGGTGGCGGTGGTAGCAAATTCCGGCGGATTGACCGCTCGGCTATTGGTAAAAATTGGAAAGAAAATGGTTTAAAACCCATGCCATGGAAACCGGAAGATAACCTAAAAATCATTCCGCTGGGAGGAATGGAAGAAGTTGGAAGAAACATGACCGTCTTTGAATATGGCCAAGATATTGTCATTTTAGACATGGGGCTTCAATTCCCCGAAGAAGACATGCCGGGAATTGATTATGTTATTCCTAATACGGAATACTTAAAGGGCAAAGAAAAAAATATTAAAGCGGTGATTTTCAGCCACGGACATTTAGACCACATTGGAGCCGCCGCCATTTTATTGAAAAAATTGGGCAACCCGCCCATTATTGGCCGGCCTTTGACTATGGAAATGATCAAGCACCGGGTGGAAGACCATGACAAGGGCAGTTCTAAAAAGCTACAAATTCAATACATTAAATCCATTGATGAAAAACTGACGCTGGGAAATTTCAAAGTTTCATTTTTTGCCATTGACCACGCCATTATGGACGCGGTCGGAGTTATTTTCGAAACCCCCGTGGCTACCGTGGTGCATCCTGGCGACTGGACGATTGAAAAAGACCCCATTGGCCGCGATGTGTTGCATTATCACCAATTGGCAAACCTCAAAAGGCCAACCATTTTAATGTTGGAAGCCATTGGCGCAGTCAATAATAAGCCTCCGGTTACCGAACAAGAAATGATGGGCAACATCCATAAAATCATCGGCAGCGCCCCGGGCCGCACCATCATTGCCACGTTTTCTTCCCAGATAGAAAGAATTAAGCAGGTGATGGAATTTGCCGCCGCTAACAACAAAAAAGTGGCGCTGGATGGCTTTTCCATGAAAATGAATATTGAACTGGCCACCCAACTGGGTTACATTAAAGTTCCCAAAGACGTGGTCATTCCCATAGACAGAATCAAAGAATATCCAGACAATAAAATTATTGTCATTTGCACCGGCGCCCAAGGCGAAGAAATGGCTGCCTTACCCAGAATTATTGCCGGCAACCACAAATACATCAGCATCAAAAAAGAAGATACCATCATCTTTTCATCTTCGGTTATTCCCGGAAATGAAAGAACCGTGCAACGCGTTAAAGATAACATTTACCGCCTTTCAGACAATGTTTATCACAATG
>CAYJSA010000007.1:4426-23540 GCA_964372785.1 uncultured Candidatus Saccharibacteria bacterium | reverse complement strand
GGTTATTTACTACCATAGAAATCACACTCTCGCCCGGCAATAATTCGGGGATGGTCACCTTCGCGGCTACCGTTCTGATTCCAACGCTGTTGGTAATCTGCAAAAGTATCAATAAATCACTCAACATATTCTTTGTCTTAAGGCGCACATCAAACTTAAGGGGCTTATTGAAGCCGTTTTCCCACTGACTTTTATCTAATACTATTGATTCAACACTCAACCCTTCCACTTCAGTTTTTGATTCAAACAGAGAGGGCGATGATGAAACAGATGTTGATGCTAAATATTTTTCAACCACATCAGAAGTTTTACCATCCATAACCAGTTTCCCGCCTTCCAGAAGCAAACACCTTTTTGTCAGTTGCTGGATGGTTCCCATATTATGACTGACAAACAACACTGTTCTTCCCCCAGAGGAAACATCTTTCATTTTTCCTAAACATTTTTTTTGGAAAGCGGCGTCTCCCACTGCCAAAACCTCATCAACTAATAAAATTTCCGGCTCCAAATGAGCTGCCACAGAAAAGGCCAAGCGAACATACATTCCGGAAGAGTATCTCTTAACCGGTGTATCTAAAAATTTATCTATACCAGCAAATTCAACAATTTCATTGAATCTTTTATTAATTTCGGCTCTCTGCATTCCCAAAATAGCGCCATTAAGGTAGATGTTGTCTCTACCGGTAAGTTCTGGGTGAAAACCCACGCCCACTTCCAATAAACTGCTTACCCTGCCTTTTATAACAGCCCTACCCTCGGTAGGAGGAGTAATTCTAGTTAAAATTTTTAACAGCGTAGATTTACCGGCACCGTTCGCCCCGATAATACCCAAAATCTCTCCCGGCTTAACAGAAAAGTTAATATCTTTTATAGCCCAAATATCTTCCTTTTTATCTCTGTGGCCCCTAAGCCACTTAAAGGGTTTCTTGAAGATATTGGTGATTTCATCAGTTAGGGTGCCATATGTCGCTTTGTTCTCCTGATGTGAAATCCTGTATTTTTTTGATAAGTTTTCTACTTTTATAATAGACATAACTTCTTTTACTATCTTAAAAGATATTTTATATTACATCGGCAAACAATTTTTCAGTTTTAAGAAAATACCAAAGGCCAAAAAGGAAAAAAAGGGCGCTGATAGCTAATGAAATGAAAAAGGCGTGCCAACTTACTGACCCAGTGCCTAAAAACCCGGCTTTGAAAATTTCTATGGCACCCGTCATAGGATTAAGCAACAACAACCAGCGGAACTTTCCAGGAACAATCGAAATAGGGTAAATGACCGGGGTAACAAATATCAGTAACTGTATGAAGAAAGGCAAAATATAGCGGACATCACGGTACCTGACATTAACGGCGGCTAAGAATAAACCTAAACCTAATGAAGTCAGTAAAACAATCATAAGAACTAGTGGCAAAAGAAGCAAGCCTTTAATATCGGGCGAAAAATGGTAATAAATCATTATTCCTGCTAAAACCAACGTAGCAAAGAAAAAATCAATCAAGTAAACCAGAGCGGACGACGTGGCAATGATTAGTTTAGGAATATACACTTTTTGAATAATAGCAGCGTTTCCTACTAAACTCTGGCTAATGCCTCCTAGCGCAGATGAAAAAAGGTTCCAAAGTAAAAGCCCAGTATAGACAAAAACCGGGTAAGGAATATCGTCTGAGGGTATTTTTGCCATTTTCCCAAAAATAAGAGAAAAAACCACCATCATAGTAAAGGGCTGTAAAATCGCCCAACTAATTCCGAATACCGTCTGTTTATAACGCACTTTAATATCTCTCCAAGCCAGAAAGTAAAAAAGCCCCTTGTAGTTCCACAGTTCCTTAAAGTTAACGCTAGCCAATCCTTTTTTTGGTTTTATTATTACTTCCATAATTTTTTGTACCAATCAATGGATAAATGTATGCCCCGTTCAATAGAATATTTAGGTTGGTAGTGCAGTATTTTTTTAGCCTTTGATATATCGGCAATATATCTTACTACTTCACCTTTTCTATTTTCAGTTAAAGATATTTTACTCTTACTATATAGGGTATTTCTTATTATTTTTGCCACATCAATAAGTTTTTGGCCGTGACCCGTGGCGATATTAAATACGTTATTCCTTGCTATTTCAAATTTTTCGATACATTTAATCACTCCATCTATACAATCATCTATATAGGTAAAATCCAATATCTTGCCCTTTCCAAATATTGCGATATCTTTACCAGTTCTTAATTTTCTTATCATAACCGGTATAAACCTTTCGCTATCATCATACATTCCATACACATTAGAAAAACGACAAATAATGTAATTGATACCGTAACACTTAAAAAACGAGTATACCAGGGCTTCACTTGAAATTTTGCTTGCCGAATAAGGGCTTTCACATAACTCTAAATTTACATCCTCTTCTTTAGAAACTATTTCCTTCTTATTGCCATACACTTCCCTGCTGCTGGAAAATATAATATTTTTGATATTGTTCTTCTTGGCAAAATTTAATATATTATATGTTGATACAATATTATCAAGCGCTAAATCCGGCTTAACCACCAAATTATAAACCCTGGCGTTGGCAGCAAGATGGACTATCATATCCACATCGGTTGGTATTTTTCTTAAATGCCTTTTATTTAAAAGATCCCCTATGATAGTCAATTTATTTAGATGATGATGCCACTGATTTTTTTCTTTATCAAAACCAACCACTTCGTACCCTCTTTCCAGAAGCTTCTCAAAAAGTCGTGTACCTATAGTGCCGCTGGACCCGGTAATAAGAATTTTTTTAATATTACGTTTCATAAAGATTGTGCGCCAATAATTAATTGTCTTGGTCTGCCAATTGAAGTATAATCAAAACCAAGTTTAGCCATTTTTTTAGGGTCAAATATGTTCCTGCCATCAATGATAACGGGCTTTTTCATTGACTTCTTTATTTTTCGCAAATCCAGGGTTTTAAACTCCTGCCAATCGGTAATGACAATCAGGGCGTCGCTATGGTGGGCTGCCTGGTAAGCATTTTTACAATAGGTAATACGATTTTTAAAAATATCTTTAGCTTTGTGCATGGCCACGGGGTCATAGGTAAAAACGTTAGCCCCTGACTTTAAAAAGCGGTTGATAATGTCAATTGATGGGGATTCACGCATATCATCCGTATCAGCCTTAAATGCTAATCCCAACACGGCGATCTTTTTGCCCCTGAACCCAGAGATTTTAGTTTTTACCTTGTTAATGAAAATTTCCCGCTGTTTTTTGTTTATTTTTTTGACTTCTTGCAAAAGCCCGAACTCATACCCGCTTTTTTGAGCCACATTGATAAAGGCGCTTATATCTTTTGGTAGACAGCTGCCGCCATAACCCAACCCGGCCTTTAAAAATGTTTTCCCAATTCTGGCATCAAGCCCCATAGCAAGGGCCACCTGGCCCACATCGGCTCCGTTTCTTTCGCAAATATTGGCAATGGCATTAATAAATGAAATCTTGGTTGCCAAATAGGCATTGCAAGCATGCTTGATGATTTCGGCCGATGATATGTCGGTAAAAATAATGGGGGCTTTAATGGGCCGGTACACCACGCCCATGATTTTTTTAGCCCTTTGGCTTTCCACCCCAATAACAATCCTATCGGGGAACAAAAAATCATTGACGGCGGTTCCTTCCCGTAAAAATTCGGGATTAGAAACAATATCGAATGGCATCCCCTTCTTACTAAATTTGGTTAGTATTTCTTTTATCTTTTCTCCGGTTTTTACGGGCATGGTGCTTTTGGAAACCACTACCTTGTAACCGTCTATGGCTGCCGCCACTGTTTTTGAAACGTTTTCTATGAACGTCAGGTCTGTTTCACCGTTTTCTTTTGTCGGGGTGTTCACAGCAATAAAAATAATTTCAGAACTTTTTACCGCCTTTTCTATGTCCACCGTAAAAGAAAGCCTGCCCTTTTTCATGTTCCTGGCAATCAGTACATCTAGCCCCGGTTCGTAAATGGGCGATATTCCCTTATTAAGCTTTTCTATTTTTTGTTGGTTATTGTCTACGCAAATAACCCGGTGGCCAATGTTGGCCAAACAAGTTCCCGAAACCAGTCCCACATATCCGGTGCCAATAACGCAAATATTTTTTTTGTCAGATGTTTTCATTGTTTTCAACATAGGTGTATGATGGCTGGCCGAAAACTAAAACCCTTAATTTAAATACCAGCGGCCAAAGGTGTAACCTGAATGGCAGGTAAGAATACAGCCAACTGGCGATGCAAAGCATGACGGATTGCCAATACCCAGGGTAATCTTTTTTATACTTTTTTCTAAGGGCAAGGTTGGCTATCAGTTTTCTCCTGATTTGAGCGTTTCTGCCGTTATAATTGTAATTATTCACTTCCTTATCCAAGTAACAAACAAAGTATTCTGGAAAGTTATAAAACTTACCCACCCGGCCGATTTTCAGCCACAAATCCCTATCCGCGAAAAACCCAAAACGTTGGTCATAGCCGCCTACTTTTTCTATGGCGCTTTTTTTAAACAAAACACCGCTATGGGCAAAAGAGTTGCTGATTAAAATGGTTTTTCTTATCTGGTCATCTTGCTCGGGAAACAGATACCTAATTACCTCTTTGCCATTGCTATCTATTTTTATCAACCCGCCGCCCACAATAACATGTGCTGGGTTTTTTTGCAAAAAACTTACCTGCTTTTCCAATTTTTTATCATCAACCCAGAAATCATCATCATCAAGCCGGGCTATATACAAACCCTTGCTCTCGGCCAAACCCCGATTTAAACTTTCAACGAACCCCTTATTTTTATCATGCCTGACAATGGTTATCCGTGGATCTTGCCCTTTTAACTGGCCGATAATGCCGGGCGTGGCATCTGTTGAACCGTCATCAACAATAATTGTTTCACTATTTTTATATGTTTGCTTAAAAACACTATCAATTGCCCTTTTGATGTATTTTTCTCCATTGTAAGTAGGAATGATAACTGAAACAAGTGGTTCCATTATGTATGTGTTTGTGTGTTTATTAAATTCCTCCCCACAACAACTCCGTATAAAATGAGTAAAATAATCCCGTACGTCAAGGCACCAATCAAGCAAGTAAAAATCACATTGAGACTGTAAATGAAGTGAAGCGTAATTACATAATACATGGCAACACTAGAAATAATCGAAATAAAACAAACTTTTATCAACCTTTTGTTGATAACAACAATAGGAGTGGTGTACTTGAACAAAACAACAGTTGAGAAAAATACTAACGCCGAAGATATTATGGTAGAAATTATGGCTCCCGAAAAACCGTACCTTGGTATAAAAATTAAGTTTAAAATAACGTTAACCAGCGCTCCGCCAACCATTATTAAAAAGTTCTTTTTTTGTTGCTCGGCAGCAACTAACATTATGGTATAAGGATAATTTAAAAAGCTGATGCCAATTACCAACATTAAAAGTTGAAGGGCAACCACGGAGGGGGTAAAGTCATTACCATAAAAAGTTTCTATAATTTTGGGTGCCAACACATATCCCCCAACTACCGTCGGTATAGTTAAAAAAAGCATTGATTCGGTAAAATAATCCCAGGCTTTTTGGAGTTTTTCCTTTGATGAAACGAAAAAATTGCTCAATAAGGGGTAAAAACTTCTGATAATAAGATTAGCGGGAATAACCGCGACAATAGCGATTTTAAAAGCAGCCCCGTACCAGCCATTTTCCGTAATTAAATTAAAATAACCAAGCATAATTGAATTAATTGACATATAAATCCAGCTTGCCATAAAACCCAAACTCAACGGCCAAGATATTCTTAAAATATTTAAAGAACTTTTTTCCCATTTGAATTTTAACGGCTGGATGAAAATACTGAAGAAAACTAGTAAGAAAAGTAAAACCACGATATTTGAAACCATGTAACCATAACCTATGTTTTGAGCCGACGGCACAAAGAAAATAACCGCGCAGACAACCACGGTATTTGCCACCGCTTGAACTATCTTGACAACCGCCTCGTATTCCATTTTTTGCCTAGCCCTTAACAGCGAGAAGACCATGGCAAATAAGCTATTACTCAAAACAAAAACTGTTAAAATCCATACCATCATGCGGATTGAGTAATCTGAAACAATAAAAAAAGAAGTCGCCACCGAAATAACAAACGTTATAGCACACAACAATAGCTCTAAGGTAAAAGTACTGTTAAAACGTTGCTCGTTATTCCTATCGCGTGAGAATTCCCGGGTTGAAATGTCCATAATCCCAAGATCGGAAAAGATTGAAAGAACCGAGGCGAATGAAAGCGCAAATACAAATTTACCGTATTCCTGGGCACCCAAGGTCCTGACAATATAAATTACCAAAACCAGCCCCAAAACCCTGGCAATAATTTCTGCAACGGTAAGCCAAAAAGTATTCTTAAAAACGGTCTGTTTGATACCGATGTTCCGAAATAAAAAATGAGTAATATAATTATTCATTAACGTTGAGATTTTGGAGGCTTTGCTTCATACTTCAAAATTAAATCAATGGCTGGACTCTGGAAATACTTTTTGAGCAATTTCGTGTTTGGTATTACACAATGGCCTCCAATCTGGCCTTGGGGAGCGAAAAGAACGGGTCTGACAACATTGTGTTTGCCCAACGCCGTGTAGCCTTGGTTATAGGTAATATTGAAATCGCTAACAGCCTGGTCAAAGTTAACGCCCATTTTATCACTTATTTTTTTCATCTCTCCATGCCAGGCAATACAAAGCCCATAATAGGTCGTATCAAGAATTTTACCCAGCTCGGTGGTAGCGGAGGGAAAAAAGACTCGGGTTTTTATTCCCAAACTTTCTAAGTGTCTTTTAGCCGCCAATCCAGCTTTCTTTGTATCGGCGCCCACATATTTAACAAACGTTTTAATGCCCTTGGCTAAATGCGGATGGACTCCTCTAATGGGGCTATGGACAACCATTCCGGAAAACTTTGCAGCCAGCTTTTTAGTAGTCCCGGGAACTACCGTAGAATGAATAATAGTCAGCTTGGGCTTTATTTGCCACAACTCCTTTTCCAAAATCTTAATAAAATTATCGGTCCAAGGTATGCAGACGTGTAAAACGTCAACGTCCAATAAACCGTCGTTTCTTTTTAAGTCTTTAATTTTTGGGTTTTTATAAAAAGTGGCAATGGCACTGCCGATTTCGCCATATCCCAGAATGCCTATATTTTGGTAATTATTTTTTTTCATACGGCAAAACTAGGCTTTTTGGTCTTGGGTGTTTTTCAAAAGCCAAGAAGAACTCTGAATTTTCCCCCCGCCAACATTGCTGACCACTTTAATGTTGAATTTCAAGCATACGTCCTTCTCTGACTGCGGTATATTATCAAAACTCCTATCTCCGCCTTTAGCGAAAATAAACTCTCCCGCATATTTTAGTGCCACTATCTCCAATGATTTTGGAATAGGCACCTCCTTGCCTTCGCAAAAAGCATCAACCGCCAAAACAACATCATCGGCGTACCTTAGAGCTTTAATTATTTCAATCCTTTCCTGCTCCGACATGAAGGGCGTACTTCCTTTTAGTTTGACTTGTTCATCATTATTTACTATAACCACTAAAAAATCTCCCAAAGCCTTGGCTTCTCGGATTAAGTTGATATGGCCGATATGGATTGGATTGAAAAAACCAGATGTAATGATTATTTTTTTATTTTCTTCCATATAAATTGCGAAATTATCAACAAAAACCACCAACGTTAATTGGGTTTGGTTGATTTTTATATTGTTTATATATATCATAAATGAACATGAAAAACAATAATTACCAGCGTATATTTTACTGGGCTTACCTCGCCGGGTTTTTTGCAATACTACTGCTTCCCGCACTTAATGTGCCACCATTGTTTTTCCCGGCTGCATGGGGTCAATCAATCCTATTTAAGATCATTTTTACCGTGGTGGTAGTTATTTTTATAGCGGAAGTACTATTGAAAGTGAGACCGGCGAGGGATGTCATCGTAAAATTAAGACGGGCTTGGCTTCCCCTAACGTTCTTTGGGCTTATTTCCGTTGCTTACATTCTGGCCACTATCTTTTCCCTGCAACCCCACTTTAGCTTTTGGGGAGACCCCGCCAGAGCCGGTGGTACTCTTAATTTCCTTTTATTGCAGATATTTGGCGTACTAACTTTTTTGGTAGTAAAAGAACACGATTGGAAAAAAGTGTTAAACGTTGCCTTTGCAGGAGGTGTTATCGTGTGCCTCATAGCAATTTCTCAGCAATTTGGGCTTATAGATAATGATATCTTAATCCATTATGCCAATCGCCCCCCCGGAACTTTAGGCAACACCGATTTTTTAGCAACCTACTTATTGCTTCTATTCTTTCCCGCCTTGGTTTTAGGGCTAAAAGAAGCTCACCATGTAAAAAGAATGTTTTACTTCGGTTCGGCTCTATTTTTCATTACAGTGATAGTATTAACCATAAGCCGAGCCGCGTATTTGGGGGTGGCAGCTGGAATTTTTTACTTTCTCTTTTTTTATAAACCAAGAAACATTTATTTTAAACGGGCGCGGATCATTGGAGCCGTTTTGTTATGCGTGATGATAGTGTCGCTTGTGTACTATGCCAACAGTAGAACTGCCTTTTTACCATTTATTGAAAAAACCCCGCAAATTAAAAACTTCATAACACGTCTTTCGTTAGAGGGAGTCAAAAACGACGCGCGAGTTGTAGTATGGAAAAATATTGCCATGCCAATGCTCAAAGAACGGCCATTGTTAGGATACGGCCCTGAAAATTTTAACATCGGATTTGATAAATACTATGACCCCTCGTTGCCTTCCATTAATAAAAATTCCGGCAGTTGGTGGGATAAAGCCCATAACTTCATCCTTGATACGATTTTTGCCATAGGAATACCGGGGCTAGTCATATATCTTCTTTTTTACTTAATAGTATTTTGGAAATTGGAAAAAGAAAAAAGAAAAGAAGGCAATCAACACTATATAATACACCATGGGCTACAAACGGTATTTGTTGCCTACTTTATCAACAATCTTTTCAGTTTTGACACGTTCGCAACCTACTTGATATTTTTCCTTTTACTAGGCTACATGTTTTACCTGATTTCTAATAAACCATCGGGCACCATAGAACGTCCCAATAGTATCACTCCAAAAACTTCCGCTGTAGTGCTTCTGGGCATTGTTTCTCTTCTGGCATGCTGGTTTATCTTCAAATACAATATACAACCTATGCTGGTACAAAAAGAAGTAAATTATGCAAACTATTTTAGTAATTGCACCAATATACAAGGGTTGGAAAATGCCTTACAAAAAAATACCTTCCTTAATACTAATATCCGGCTTGAATATGCAGGGGCATTAAGGAGTTGCATCATTAAAAAAACCATTACCGTAAAGGAAAAGGAGAACATTGCCAGGAAGGGCGTAATATTGTTAAAAGAGGCGGTGGCAAAAGAACCTTATTATGTGCGAGCCTGGATATATCTGGCGGCCTATTCAAATATATTGTTGGACATGTATCCTGATGATAAAACGCTGAATGAAGAATCCGACTACTACTTTGCAAAATCTGTTGAACTGTCACCGGGCCATTCGGAAATATACGCCGAATGGGCAAAAAAATACATCCATATCAAAGACTATCAGGAGGCGGTTAAAAAAACGGATATCTGTGCTTCGCTCAACCCTGACGACCATAACTGTTATTTCTATAAAGCTGTCGCCTATATTTACCTGAAAAATCCCGCTCAGGTGGAGAAGTATTTGGCCATTACCAAAGAAAAAGGATATGACACCGAATCAAGGGAAGCATTGGAATATCTGGCAAAATCATACATTAATGTGGCGACAAATAACCCCGGCTACACAGATGTTTATAAGCAAATTTTACCGGTGTACCAAAAACTGGCGAAGCTAGACCCGGATAACTTCCAATATCACGCGTCACTGGCATATACCTATAAAAATTTAGGACTTTACGCCCAAGCCAGAGACGAAGCATTGAAAGTAATCAAGCTATCACCTGCCTCAAGACAAAACGTGGAAGAGTTCTTGAGGGGCCTTCCCAACTGACCTTTTTTAACCGCGAATTACGAAATGGTCAATAGAAACTATTTCGTAATTCACGGTTTTAACGGCTCAAACGTCGTTTTGAACGGCTCAAACGACTGTTTTAACGGCTAAAACGGCGTGTTAGTCGTTAAAATTACCCCCAACAAAAAACCGTCCGCGACTAAGTCGGGACGGTTTTTTGTTTTTTGGCATTATCCTGATAAATCAAGATGCCAGAGAAGTTAGATAAGACTATTTCTTATCGAACGAACCAGCGTAGATAATTCCTCTGAATACTTTCGTACCAGCGGCAATGGTTGTTCCGTGATCAACTGAGTAACTTAACTTAGAATCAGCAGAATCACTTAACGACAATTGAATGGTATTACCTACGGTAGTCAACTCATGAGTATCTCCATAGACAAGCAGTTTCTTTGGTGAACCGGCAGAAACTTCAAAGTCTTTGGTGGCGAATAAGAAGATGACAGATGTAGCGGAATCGGCAACAGAAATAGTTGACAATGTGTTACCCTGTTCATCCTTTAATACCCAGTTTCCAGCCGTGGCATCAGATGTGAAGCTTGACCTTGAGATATTTACCTCAAACAGGTTGGTTTGGGAAGAAGAGAATGTTACATCATCTTCTCCGGAAGCTGTTACATCAAATGTTGCCAAATGCTGTGCAGTGCTTGCAACCATGGATCCCGATGGCGAACCGCTAGCCAACGTGATGGTTGGTTTGCCGTTTACGATAACCATGGTGTTTCCAATGGCTGATTGGACTCCAGAAGTAATCTGGCTTCCAGAACCAATACCGGTAGTATTAACCTTGTCTGAACCTTGGATGGTGGCAGTCAATGTAGTGCCATCGGTGACGATTGAACCGTCAACTGGCAATAACGCGGCTTTAACCGTCACCTTAACGTTTCCGTTAGCGGGAACGGTTAATTGGCCATCGTTTAATACTAATTTAGGCGTGGTTCCACCGGCAACAGACCCTAACAATGTAGTTCCATTATAGAACCAGTAGGTGTTTACGGCGGTACCATTGGTTACTGACAATGTTATATCGTCAACATCCAAGTTTTCAACGTTTGAAGAAGCTAACCTGAATACGCCGATAGTAACCGTGCTGTTACCCAAGATTAAGTCAGCTACCGGAGTTGAAGCGTCTTTGGTAATGGTTAATGCGCCTCCTCCTGAATTGGTCATTGTCTGCTTGCTGGTAGTAACATAAGTTTCAGTAATGGATGTTCCTGTTGAAGCGCCATTAGATGTTACCAAACCCGTTGCAGTTGCGCCCTCAATGTCCAACACATGGGTTGGAGTTCCTGTAGTAAGAGCACCTGCATTTAAGCTGGCAACTAATCCTACATTAACGAATCCTCCCATTGGCACAATAACCGTTTGATTCAATGTGAACGCTTGAGCTACATCATCACCAGCTGCATTTCCGGTTGGATTTTCAGTATTGGAGATTTTTGTTTCGTAGACATCACCCCTTGCGCTGTTAGCAGGAGTTAAGTCAGCCCACAAAGACATATTGTCTAGGTCGTCTGGATCGGCACCACTAACAGTAGTGTCCAATACCGATATAGCGGTAACCTGTACATTTTCACCCGAGTTTACTGCGCTCAAGTTGAATGTTGCCCAAAGGAAATCTGATGTTCCAAGAGCCACTGACCTTCCGGCCGGGCTAGATTGTGTTGTCACAATCAAAGCGGCAGCCTTTACCGTCAATGTATTACCGTTAACAGCAGAAGTAGGAGTTGGCGTGATGCTAGAATTTGAAGTCATACCCTTTGCCGTGATATCGGTTGATGCAGCCGCAATACCAACTAAAATAGTATCAGAAGCTGAAACGGCATCAGCGATTTTCGCTTTAACCGTGTACTTGTGTACTCCGACGGGGACAATGAAGGTGTCAGTGAATGTAACGGTAGCACCTGAAGCCAAATCCTTTGGACCGGCTACAATGTTGCCATTCTCGTCATAAACAGCGACGTTAGTAACTTCAGTATAAACCATAGTGCCTAAGGTAGCAGTAAATTTCAAAGATGAAATTTTTACTGATTCTCCTCGAGCATCAAAGTCAAATACAGATAGTACTTTATCGTTACCTGCCGAAGTATTTCCGGTGGCAGGAGTTGAAGCTGATTTGGAAACAACCAAAGCGCCCGAATTGATTGTTTGGTTGCTTGTACCTGTACCAGCCCATGAACCTGTAGCGGTAGGAGTGATGTAATAGCCATAGGTGTTACCCTTAACTACTATCAGTACTTCACTGCCGTCTACAATGTCAGCGTTAGCTGTCAAACCGGGACCATCAACGATGGTTGTCCTGATTTTGAATCTGTAGGTGTTTCCCTTCCCAATCACAATGTTTAGCTTAGACCAAGAAGCTTTTCCCTCTCCATTCAGAGAGGCAACTACTCCCAAGCTCTTTCCGGTAGTAACATCCCAGAGCTCAAGGTTAGATAAGTAGTTATTGCTTACGGTTCCGGCTTTCAACATAGTGATTGCCTCTATGGTGATAGCTTCTGTTGAACTGCCGGTTACTTTAAAGTTATTCAAAGTAACTCCGACATCTCCAACGTTCGGCTTAGAATCAACTGTTGCGCCGTCTTCTTCAACGGAAGCAGTACCGATAGTCAAGTTAACCACAGTCATTGCATTACCGGTAATTGGGAATGAACCCATTACAGATGTCGCATTTGATGTGATATCGCTTGCCATACCGATTCCCAAAGCGGCAGTGTTGCCGGCTGGGGCTGTGGTAGTTGATGAAACGAACCCGGCTTTAATGTAGAAACTCCAAGATGTATTGGCTTTAACCACTACATTTTGAGTGAACGTAATTAATGCCTTGTTATCAGAGTTTAAGCTTCCAATGCTTCCAGAATAAACTCCGGTCATGGCATCAACAACTTTGATGTTTTCTACGGCCGAGTTTGATGACAATCCGGTTCGGGTAATGTACATTTTGCTAATAGAAACGTCTCCTGAACCGGCAGTCAAAGTGACTTTGGTAAAGTTGCCGTTAGCTGCATTAGGTACGCTACCTGAAGCAGGAGTATCATAGGCCAAGCTAACTGTTAATGAGCCAGCTGGTCCTGGGGTAGGTGTAGGTGTCGGTGTAGGTGTAGGTGTTGGAGCTGGTGTTAAACCGCCCAAGGTGGCATTTATTTTTGCCCTTGTCATAGGACCAACTCGGCTTGCGATTACTCCCAAAACGGCTAACTGGTATTTTTGAACAGCGGCCAAGGTTTTTGGACCAAAGGTCATTGTTTCCAAACCAGGTGAGCCTGCTCCTGATGCTGAGACTGGATAGCCCCAAGCATTCATTGCTGCCTGTACGCACTTCACTTGAGAACCCGTAGAACCTAGGGTCAAGTTGTCCGTGATAGTCATGCCAACGCAAGCAGCAGGTGTCCCAGATGATACTGTTGGGCTTTGCAACATTTGCAATTGAGCCATCAAAGCATTAATCTGGGCTTGTAAATCTGCAACCGTAACTGCGCCGACTGAAACAGGAGCAACTAATGCAACCATAGTTAACGCAACTGTGGCTGATATAATTGTTTGTTTTATATTCATTTTTTAATTTGTGTGTTTATTTTAATAATCTTTATTTCTCGTCGCGTCGACCGTGTGCTAAATTAATATTAATTTAGGCTATTCGCGATTTTACGTATTAACCACGAATTCACCCCGTTAAATAAAATCCAAAGGATTTTAATTTTGCTTTGCGAAATTATTTAACTGGGTTAACGACTCATCAAATGTTAAAGTAAATTATCCCGACTTTCATTGTAAAAATCAATAAGAAATCGAGGATCCCGTATTAATTTAATTTCATTAAATTTATCGGGACCAAAATACGATTTTGGTAAACCCTCACCTCCTTCTTAATTGTTCATCAATACCAGTTCTTCAAACGCTTCTGTATACTTTTTCTCATTATATAATCCTAAAACTTCTTCCATGGCATCTTGCCGTTGCTGGGTGAAGGTTGCCTTTGATTTTTGAATCTCTTCTATCATTTGATCATCAAGAGCTTTGTATAAAATATCTGAAGTTTTTTTCAAATCATCCACGCTAAACACCGCCGCTAACGTTTGGTCGTTGGTTATACCCATCGCCACCTCTTTTGCTAATGATGGGTCTTTGGCAATGGCATCTGTTAAATTTTTTGTAACATCATTAAGCTCTTTGGTAGCAGAAGAAACATTCCCGTCTTTTTGAGTTTTTACCAATGCTAAATCTTGGGATTTTTGCTTTATAATTTCAAACGCAGTTTTTATATCAGTTTCTCCAGTTAAAGCCGCTTGAGACTGTTCAGTCATTTTTTCGACTGATAATAAGGCATCTGGGGGAAGCACATACTGAGTAAACCCAAATGCTCCCGCAAATACAAATAACAAGGCTGCAAAGGAGTATGCCATTTTGTTGTTATCGGCGAATTTGAATACGTTTGAGAAGAATCCGGTGAAGTTGGCCTGCGCAGGTTGACTGGTAATCACTTCTTTCTTCAAGATTTCGTTTTTCGTCAAAAGAACCCAGTCTTTTCTGGGCTTAATCTGCTTCAATACCTGGAGTTTAGAAATGAGTTGCTTTTCTGTCATTTGATTAAAAAGCTAGCCGTTATAATGAAGACGGAAAAAGGAATAGTTTGTTACAATTTTGAACTCATTTAGGCTTCCCTACTTATTTGGTCTTTAAGAGCCTTCAAGCCCCTATGGATCATTACTCTTACTGTCCCAACAGGTTTGTCTAAAATTTCCGCTATTTGTTCTGGATGCATATCCTCCAAATAGTGCCAAATAAGCACATCTTGATACTCTTTTTTTAACCCCTGCATAGACACCTTGATTGCATCAATATCTGAGCTTAAAACCGCTTTTTCATACAAATTTGCCTTATTGTCGCTGATTTCAGGAATCGCATCATGGGAAACCGTACTTTTCTTGGCCTTTTCCCTATAATGGTCTGTGACCGCATTACGGGCTATCTGATACAAGAAAGCGTTCATATTCTTAATACCAGCCTGGTCTTTTTTGTAGGCCTCCCATCCGCTTAAAAACACCCTAGAAGTAATATCTTCGGCTACTTCCTGGGAATTCACCTTTAGATACACAAACCGGTATATTTTCTCAATATATTGGTCGTAAATCTGGCCGAATTGTTCACTGACACCATTCATCAATTAAGACTACATTATCTTGAATTACGAAATGCCCTCTGGAAAGGCAAGTTTCAGGTCTTTTCGCCAAATTTGGATGAAAAACGCGCAATAATTCCAAAACGTAGCTTGCTATGTTTTGGAATTCTATCGTGTTTTTCATTGCCAAATTTGGCAAAAATACCAAGAAAGCATTTCGTAATTCAAGGTACATTATATTATAAATACCAAGTAAAGTCAATTATAGATAGGACAGAGGTAGGACATCTTACTCATTTGATGGGACATCTATATGTCCCAACCTCTCCGGCTGGTCGCCGATGAGGCGACTATCTATTTAACCTGGTAAGAAACTTGATTCCACTCCCCAATTCTTAGTACTTTATTTCTTTTCAACAAATCGTCCAAATCGCGCCTGATAGTTCTTTTTGTCACATCCGGCAATTCTTTTATAATGTCAGCAACTTGGGCTTTCCCCCTTTTGGTCAACATTTTTATAATTTTCTCTTGCCTATCTGAATATTTGCCTTGATCGTTCGGCTTTTTCTCAGTGATTGAAGAAGTTTTATTCTCCCCGCCCGCATAGGCTGTGCCCGAAGCACTGTGGGCAGGTGTTTCAGGAATAACCTGCAAAATTTTACTTACTTGTGCATCCTGATTTTTTTCTAGTATCTCTACCGGTCTAACTACTATTTTTTTAACATCAATTTGTTTTTTAATGCCATTATATTCTTTGATAACAATTAACAGATTGATATCGCTGATCCAACCCTGATTTCTCCCAACTTTCAGATAACTTTCCAAAATTTCTATACTATCAAATAAGCGTTCAGCAAACTTTTCGCGCTCGGGCGAAAGATACTTTTTTAAAGAAAGCCACCCTTGGTCATCAAACACCAACCTTGAATTTTCCAGTATTTCCAGCGCCTTTTCTTTGGCTTTGTTTTTTAACGGATCATTTTCCGGAAAAAAATCCAAAAGCCGATAAACCGCGTTGGTTATTTTTACAAAATTGTCTTCCATATTTTGACTCTTTGCCTAATTAAATCTTTCCGTTAAATCTATCAAAAAAGACCAGCCCCGTCAACTGATAATATTCGTTACGAAAATTAAATATTTGCTAACGAATATTATCAGTTGACGAGGCAATGAGTCAAAAAAAAGGAGTTTATTCATTGTAGCACAAACAATCCAACCCCTCACATGTGGATAATTACCATGCCTACAACCCGGGCGAACCACCAACTTCTTGGCTTGTCTGCCAATTTTCAGAACTACTCCCGGAAACCATAACATCCTTTCGCTGCATGGTTTTTTTAGTTACGTTATCTCCTGCAAACCAACCTGTCGCGCAATCAACTTCATCTATAATGTTACCTGCGCCGTCTTTCAAATATAGACGCTCCCCGCTATTTGATAAGGCGCCCGTATAGATTTTATCAGCGGCAATACCCAAAACAGAGTCATCATCCGTTCTCTCCAACAAATAAAATCCCTGCGCCTCAATTAAACCTGACAATTGAATTAACGGCACATCATCGGCCGCGCTCAAAACCCAACCCGTCAAGTCCACCGATTCGTCCCCCGGATTAAAAAGTTCCATCCACTCGTCATTGGCTGAACCAGTAGTTCCCATCCAAGCAATTTCATTAATCGCTACAACTTGCGGTGTCGGCGGAATTTCTGGTTCGGGAGAATCAATACTGAACGCAATAATAAAATCATCCGCGTTTTCATTTCCCACGAGGTCTGCGCACCTTATATAATATGAGTAACTGCTGCCGTCAGTTAAACCTTCAACGGTTACGGTGTGTGCCAGACCATCAGTAGTTGAAAATGCTACTGGCATTTGGCCATATATCTGGCCAAGCACGGTTGAGTATTTGCATTCTGCATTCTCATTAGTTCCAACACGTAAGTTAACCTGCGTAACTCCTGAGGCCAACTTTCCCTCAGGCGCGCCATCTGAGATTATGGGAGCCGTAGCATCTATTTCTTTGATATGAAAATCAGTTGCGTTGTTATCGGCATCACCATGATTCTCATCCCTTATAATGCTTTTATTTTTCGGGGGATTTGAGGTTGGCGCCGTTTCAAAATCAATTGCATTTCCAAATCCAACTTTATCTAACAATTGATCGCTAGCATTATATAACAAAATGGTATTGTTATCAGCAATGGAAAAACTTTTACCCGAATACCGCAAGTCCGGATTCGTCTGGCCCATATAATTTTTTGTACCATCTTCATTATCTTGAGGGGCTATCAAAAAGTACCTACCGGCTAAAATGGTCCCCGAAAAAACACCGGCACTTACCAAGTTACTTTCTGTCCCGGTTGCAGTTTTCTTTTTTAGGGCAAAACCCGCCAAATTCATATCAACTGCGTTAGGATTGTACAATATGACAAATTCATCTTTAGTAGTTACTCCCGCCGTCTGAACCTCATTAATAAGCACTTTCTTAAAAACACTAATTTTGGTAGTTGCAGGCGCCTCCGGCAACCAATCTGATTCATTTCCCACAACATCTTTCGCTTTCACTTGAAAGTAATAGGTTTTTTCATCTGATCCAGAAAATTCTTTCGCAGGTGAAAATACCGCAGGATTCCCATTAACACTCTCATAGACTCCTTCTTGCCACTCACCCGATTCCTCTTTCCACTTAAACGCAAAAGCCCCGATACCCGAGCCAGAAACCGCTCCCGTAGGATCAGTTATCGTGAAATTAACTGGAAAGGAAAGTTCTTTTTGTATTGAGCTAATATTAAAAACAACTTCGGGGGCGATGGTGTCTTTTAACTCAACGGGCGTTTGGACCGGCGGTACATAAGGAAAATTTTTGGCTTTGGGAGTAGGGTTGGTTGCCGTAAAATCAACTGAATTCATATTGGTATCCTGCTCGTCCCCGTTTCTACCAATACTGTATCCTGGCATCGGGTTTATGGTAGGAAAAGATTCAAAATCCTGAGCTTGCCCCCAGCCAACTTTATCTGAAATTTCTCCATTTGGATTTTTTAAAATTAAAGAATTATCCTCGGTAAGGGGGTTTTCAACAAATATGTCGGCCGCTCCAGACAAAAAACCCTCTCGGGCAATTAAAAAATAACCTTTGGAGGTTATTTTTTTGGCAGAAAATAAAGTATTAGGCGCGAACGTTGCATAACTTGAACCGCTCTTTGTTTTTCTTTGTAAGTACCAACTGGTTAAATCCACATCTGTGGCATTCGGGTTATATAATTCAACGAACTCTTCTTTTGAGTCCGCTAGTCCTTCAATTTGTACTTCGGAAATTAAAATTTTGGGATAGTTTGCCCCGCCGCCGCTACTGCGAGATGGAACCAACGCGACCGTCGCTATGCTGACCACGGGCTGGGCTTTTTCAGTATTCGTTGCCACGATGACCGGCTCCTTAACTAATTCACCTTGATAGCCATCAACTTCTAGTTCTCTTTCTAATTCAAGAAGTCGCTGTTGCAATATATCAATTTTTTCTAAAATATCGTCTATTTTATCTTGGTTGCTTTCAACGACTATACCTACACCATCCAAACGCTCTTGGGGAATTTCAACCTCTGGTTGCAAATCTGGCTCCTCTGGTTTTACATACACGAGTTCTTGGGGTGGGTTTTGGTAATCTGGTTTTTGAAAATTGATAAGCGAAACCAGGCTGGCGCCAAACAATTTCGCATCGGCAAAACCATATGTATACACAAGCCCAGAAACTGAACCTAAAATGAGCAGAATTATTAAGGGCCTAATAAATTTCATTAATTTGGCATGTACATGCTCCTAATTGAAAATATAACAAAACCTAAAAATACCAATGTATAAAAAACAATAAACGTCCAAAAGAGCCATCGCAACCTGGGGAATCTGTCCATCG
>CAYJSA010000007.1:0-4326 GCA_964372785.1 uncultured Candidatus Saccharibacteria bacterium | reverse complement strand
TAAAAAACAATAAACGTCCAAAAGAGCCATCGCAACCTGGGGAATCTGTCCATCGCCCAATTTTTAATAAAAAAATCAAAAACCGTACCCAAAATAATTACCGATATTGAAAACGCAACAATCCAATAATGTGCCCTGCCCTTAAACTGCCATGTCAAGTAAAAAAGGTAACACATTGAAAGCACCACTATCAACTTTGCTGTAAAAATTACTCCCTTAAAAACTTTATTCATTTTTGCAAAAATTAAAAACGTAGTACCTGCTGGCACATAGTCCAAAAACCTTATTCTTTCATTTTATATTAAAAAACCCACCGATATATAGTGGATAACTTTAACGCAGAAACAGAAACAACGAGGCCGGGTCTCGTTGTTATCGTTGTTTATTCAACCTCCAAAGCAATATTTTGGTATTTTGCCACATCCACCTTGTGTTTTATCCAGGACTCAATTTCATCTTTGCAATCAGAAACTTTTCCAAAAACTTCTAGGAAAAATTCTTTTTTAATTAACGGAGAATCTATATCTTTCAAATAAAGTGGGTAGCTGGACCACCGATACGTTTCCAAAAAATCTTGGGTTTTTTTAAAATTACCCACTCCCTTTTCTTTCCAGCCCGGATAAAGAAGCCCGACGGGATTTGTGTTGACATACACAAAAGCATTTTTTAACTGTTCGTCGGTTCTAATAAGTACCGCCTTGAATCTTCCCTGAAACAAGGGGCCAACTCTATGATATTTCCTATTAAAATAATACGAATAGCCACCAAGCTTATTCATTAAATTACTAATCCCATTATCACGCACTTGTTTAACTAAAAGATGAAAATGATTATCCATCAGGGCGAAAGCATGAATTTCTATTAAAGGCGACTGCTGTTGGTATTCTTTAATAATCAACGAGGCCGGGTCTCGTTGATGCCAAAAAGCGCGCATACCCCATGGGGCAGGTTCGGTATTATTAAAAACAAGCAAGCTATTCAGAAAACGAATTCTATCTTTATCGTCAAGAAATATTTTTCTTTCCTCAACTCCTCGCTTAATCAGATGATAAAATTCGTCATTGGCAAATTGTAAGTTTCGCATGGGCACACCTTTATTGTATCATACTCAAAAAAATCAACGAGACCCGGCCTCGTTGATTGTAGTGGATAATTTT
The DNA here is from genome assembly GCA_964372785.1 of uncultured Candidatus Saccharibacteria bacterium. Classification (GTDB taxonomy): domain Bacteria; phylum Patescibacteriota; class Minisyncoccia; order Minisyncoccales; family Staskawiczbacteraceae; genus VGLO01. Next base: position 3,169 of record CAYJSA010000007.1, on the reverse strand, counting down.
AAACAAAAAATCCCGCTGAATCCGGACGCCATTTTTTTGCAACTTAAAAGCGGGCGCATTACGCGCCCGCTTTTATTTACTTTCTTGAAGAAACTTTTTCCGGTGAAGCCATTTTGGGCAAAAGACGGGGGGTTTCAAAGGTGATTTGACCACCCTCTTCATCAATCAAAACCCGGCTACCTTCGGCAATTTCGCTGGTAACAATTTTAATGCTCAATGGGTCTAAAATTAACCGCTGAATGACGCGCTTTAACGGCCGAGCGCCCAAATTTGCATCGTAGCCCTCTTTTAAAAGTAGCTCTTTGGCCTTTTCAGAAATTTTCATCGTTATTTCTTTTGCCGCCAGGCGTTTTTCAACTTTTGACATTTCCAAATCCACAATCATTTTGATTTCCGGCGCCTTCAAATAATTAAATATCACAATTTCATCAATTCGGTTGATAAATTCCGGGCGGAATTGATCGCGCAGTGAATTCATTACCTTGTCTTTCATTGATTCGCGTTCAGCCACATCTCGCTGGCTGGAAAACCCAATTGATGACATTTTGTTGATGTAGTCGGACCCAACGTTGCTGGTCAACACGATAATGGTGTTTTTAAATGAAACCAAGCGCCCCTTAGAATCAGTTAATCTGCCATCTTCAAAAATTTGCAGCAAAATGTTAAACACTTCAGGGTGGGCCTTTTCAATTTCATCAAGCAAAATCACCGAATACGGGCGCCGGCGAACTTTTTCGGTTAACTGCCCAGCTTCTTCATAGCCCACGTAACCCGGCGGAGAACCAATAATTTTTGAAACCGTGTGGCGCTCCATATATTCTGACATATCCAAACGAATCATGGCCTTTTCATCGTCAAATAAAAACTCTGCCAAGGCCCTTGCCGTCTCGGTTTTGCCCACTCCCGTAGGCCCTAAAAATAGGAAGCTCCCCAATGGCTTATTCTCTTCAGAAATGCCAGCTCGAGCCCTACGGATAGCGCGAGATATAGCGCTGATGGCCTCCTCTTGGCCAATAACGCGCCTGTTTAGCGTTTGTTCCATCAACTCAAGCTTTTTTGCCTCCTCGGTAATTAAGCGCATTACGGGGATTCCCGTCCATCGTGAAACCACCCTGGCCACATCTTCTTCGGTCACTTCTTCCTTCAAAAAGTGATGGGTTTTTTGCAGTTTAACCAATTTCTGCTCAATAGACTTTTGTTCCTTTAACAACGTCGGTATCTTCCCGTATTTTATTTCCGCCACCTTTTCCAAATCGGCTTCACGCTGGGCAATTTCGGTTTGGTAATATAACCCGTCAATTTTCTGCCTGATAACCTTAATTTTGTTGATTAGTTCTTTTTCGGCAGACCACTTTGCCCTCAGTTCTTTGGTTTTTTCTTTTATTTCAGCCAGTTCTTTGGCAATTACCTTTAACCGTTTTTCAGAATCTTTTTCCTTTTTCAATGCTTGTTTTTCAATTTCCAGTTTGGTGATTTCTTCATCAAACGTTTCTAATTCCTGCGGCTCGGATTCAATTTCCAGCCTTAACGCCGAACCGGCTTCATCCATTAAATCCACCGCTTTGTCCGGTAAAAATCTATCAGAAATATAGCGCGAACTTAATTCAACCGCGGCTTTAATGGCCGAGTCTTTTATTCTCACCCCATGATGCACTTCGTATTTTTCTTTAATTCCCCGTAAAATTGCCGTGGCATCTTCAATAGAAGGCTCTTGCACATAAATGGGTTGAAACCTTCTTTCAAGCGCCGGATCTTTTTCAATATATTTTTGGTATTCCTTTAACGTGGTGGCTCCAACAGCACGAAGTTCGCCACGGGCTAACGCCGGTTTTAGTAAATTTGAAGCATCAATCGCACCTTCGGCGGCGCCCGCGCCAACTAAAGTATGTAATTCATCAATGAATAAAATGTATTTATCCGGTGTCCGGCTGATTTCTTTTAGCAACGCTTTGATTCTGGTTTCAAATTCACCGCGGTATTTTGTACCCGCAATAATCGCCCCCAAATCCAAAGAAATAACTTCTTTATTGCGTAAAAATTCCGGCACATTGCCACGGGCTACACGCTGGGCAAAGCCTTCCACAATTGCAGTCTTTCCTACTCCGGCTTCTCCAATCAACACGGGGTTATTCTTGGTTCTGCGAGAAATAATTTGCATTAACCTCCGAATTTCGTTGTCTCTGCCAATAATCGGGTCAATTTTTCCGGCAGCGGCCAAATCAGTCAGATTCCTAGTGTACTTTTCTATGACCTGGTATTTTGATTCGGGTTCGGGGTCGGTAATTCTTTGGCCACCGCGGATTTGCGACAAAATCTTTGATACCGATTCATAGTCCATCTTTGCTTTATTTTCCTCACCTGCAAATCCTGAAAAAACCGCTTTTTCTAACACTTCTTTAGCTAATGATTTAATATCCAAAAGCGCTAAAAATAAATGTTCAACAGAAATGAATTCATCCTGCATTTTCATTGATTCCTGGCGGGCCCGGTCCAGCACCTTTGCCATATCCTGGGTTAGGTAAAACTGGCCAAACGAAGTGGGATTTACCATGGCTGAAATTTTTGATAACTGTCCCTCGGTTTTCCTTTTTAAACTATCAATATCAGCCCCCAATTTTTGCATGATGGTCAAAACAATAGAACCTTCCTGCGAAAGCAATACATACAAAAGATGTAGGGCGTCAATTTGCTGTTGACCCCGTTCTTGGGCGACTTGTTGGGCCGTCATAATCGCTTCTTGGGCTTTATTAGTAAAATTTGCTCCGCCTGGTTGCATCATATAATTACATTACTATTATTATGACGTATTTCAATTCAATTGTATATCAAAAGTTAGCAGAGTGCAAGTGAGAGTGATAATTTTTAGAGGTTGACTAAATTTTTTATGTGTACTATAAATAGCCCAGTGGAACCCCAAACCCCCTCTCGGAGGAAACAGTCGTGAACTGGATAACCAAAGCCAGTGGAATTGTTGAATGGGCTCGGCAAGGAGCCGAACTCTTCGTGTTCCTTATGGTGTTGGCAATTTTTGCCATCATGCTCCTCGTGATACAATTCATGGGGTTTGCCCTCGGCCGAGTAAAGCCCGGCCCACCTAATCCACAGAGAGCACCAGGTAATTGAGCTCATCGTTTCAATTACAAAGCTCGACTACGGTCAGAGCTTTTTT
>CAYJSA010000006.1:0-25223 GCA_964372785.1 uncultured Candidatus Saccharibacteria bacterium | reverse complement strand
GTGGCGTTGGTTCTGGGGTGCTAGTGCTGGCGCCCACTTTTTTTAGTAGTTCTTCTTTGGCTTTACTAAATGTCTCTTTTTTCTCTTTTTCCGCCACAGCATCTTCCGAAGCTTCAGCAAGAGTGGAATCTTCTTGTTGTTTTTTCATTTCCTCCCTCTTCTGCTCATCTAAATCGATTATTTTGGCAAAAGGAATAAGTTTTTCCTTGATATCTTTGACGATTTTTTCTGCGACTTCCATGGAAGTTTCTAAGTGTTTTGCCAAAAATTCAGCCAGTTTCTTTTCAGGAATTTTTTTTTCAAAAAGCGCGAGGGCGGCATCTTGGACTATTATTTTTCGCGGTTCCTTCCCGGAGACGTGTCTACGGAAAAAGTCATGAGAGGACTCCTCTAATCCGTTTGTTTTTAGTATTTTTTCAATAACTTCAATGGTTGACAAACCTCCGCTTAGATCAAAAATTATTCTTTTATTCTCCTCCATAAAAGTTTATTTTAAGAATAGAATTTCTTCAAACTTCTCCTCCAAATCTGCCTTTCTCTCAGGATCGGTGGTTGTGTTAATTTCATTTTCAATATCATTTAATAAGTCTTTGAGGTTTTTAATCTGCTCTTTTTTCAATTTTTTACCCGCCTCTCGAATCTTTTTTGCAGTAGTATTTTCTACCAAATCCATATTAATCGCATCCTTAGAGAGCTTGCTCATTTCATCGGGTGAAAGTTTTTCATAAGCCTCACTGACTTTCTGGACAGATTCTCTCTTGGCTTGGTCTGTAGATGTAGCGGGATCAAGAGAAGTGCCAGGTCCATAAGGGTCATTTTCAAGTTCATCCATTCTATCTGCCATTTCATCCATACTAAATCCAGCTAGTCGAGGATCTACTTTGGCTGCAGATTTTTTAGCACCAGAGCCATAATTTGTTTTGGCTCGGCCAAGGAGTTCGAGCTGTTGATCAATGTTGCCGCCCTTAACTCTATCAACAATGCCTCGTTCAATTGCTATTTCCAGAGCCTTTGCTCCCTCTGCTGTTTTTTCCTCAGCTAACTTGACAAGATCAGTGTCATTCATGGCCTTGATGTCTTTAGTATCCATGCGGTCGTAAGCTTCTCTTGTTGCAACTTTTTCCGCATCTGCTATCTCAGTAGGATTTGCAGTCGCCCTGGTCTTTCCTTTCTTGGCAAGAAGTTCTTTGATTTTATCTTCATCCTTGGTTGCCAAGTCGGGGCTGGCCTTGGAGTACAAACTGGTTGAAGCTCCGTGTAGCTGTGCGTCATCAATAGCGGCTTCAACATCTGTGGCAGTGCCTCCTCGAACCAGGTGCTTTTTTCCGTCTTTGATAAGTTTTTCCGTTGCTTTTGATCCCTTACTGTTTCTTTCATTGCTTAACCTAGAAAGTTCCGTATCGGTCATCTTGTCTATCTTCTTGGTATTCATATTATCGTTAGCTTCTTTGGTTAACATGTCATTTATTCTAAACATATAATCCACGTTGCTTTCAGTTCCATCCTGTTTGTACTCTGCTCTAAGCTCTGCGGCCCTGTCAGTATCTAGTATTGCTGTTTCTGGAGTTAGTGAGTATGCGCCAGTTCTGCCAGTTTCTTGAACACGAGTATCCTGTGCCCTTCTAAGATCTGCCGAGTTCATATTTGCAAGCTCCCCATTTTGTTCCATCCGCTCAAAATTTGCCATCCATTCTTCGGTGGACTTAGTGCCTCTGCCTGGACCAGCATTAACCACATCCATTCTTTGTTGAGCCGTATTGGCTGCTGCTGCATCCTCGGCGTCTCGTGATGGTTGTTGTCGCCTTCTTTTACTTGCCTCAGTGTAACCACGGGGTAACAATGATCCTTCAAAAGCTTGGGTCATTCTATCCCCGATTTTTTGGGCATTTTTTGTCAAACCCGTTTTATCGGCCCCCCACTTGCCCCCAACTTTTGCTAATTTTGCAGCTCCCTTAAACGCTCCAATGGCCGCACTGCCTCCCATAGCTGACATTTGCAGTGAGAATATAAAACCTATCACTAAAAACATCCCCGGAACAATGAATTGGAACAAGTTTGTAAGGTATCTAAGCATCATCAGGGCGACCTGGCCCCATTCGGCAGCACCCGTTACCAAGTTTTCTATTCTTAGTAATTGGCGGTTTGAAGCCATGTAGTAATTTAATTCTGTTCCAATAAAAAGGAAAAAGGCGCCAAATACTCCCACAAAACACCATTGGAAAAAATTATTCCACCACTTGTCAAACACCATGCCTTTGGTGATGGGGAACACATAACACACAAACGCCAGTGGAGAAACGATTACTAAGATCCAAAGCACGATAATCCTAAATAAAAACAAAAAGATATACAGCAACATCACTACAATATTCATAATATTGTAGAAAATACCCCCCGCGTACCTGGCCATGATATCAAAGATATTAGTATTTGGAATGAAAACGGATACAAACCTTTCTATCATGGCTCTTAACGTATTTAGGTCAAGGAAATTGTTCCATAAAGTAGTATTAGTTCCATTGATAAAAAAGTTCATTGTTATATTAGACACATCAATAACAATGCCGCATATTACCAAAGAAAAGTTAACCAAGAGCGCAGCTATCACCAATTTTGCTAACAATGCCTTTGCTTCATATTCTTTGATTCTTAAAATAGTTGCCACCGCTATTACAATAAATCCTAATACGACAATCATGTTGGCAAAATTCCTGGCTATGGGCCAACCTATGGCAACCGCCGGGCTCACTGCCGGGTTTAAACTGGTATAAGCCACTCCCGCAACTGATAGCGCCAAAATCCACTTAAATATAGTTGTGGCCAAAAACGCCATAATGGTGGTAAGGAGGTCCAAAATTAACAGGGGGAGTATAATTGTTGGCGCAAGCGCAAACTTAAAGCCGTAGCTTATAAGAGCGGTGATAACCCATACAACATTACACTTAATATCAAAATTACTGCACGGGTTAGTCGGAACGCTGGTGGCAAAAGGGTTGTTTTGGCCAGCTAGCGTGGCCTGAGGCAACACAACGCCGGCTAGGACAAAAACTAAAACAACCCAAAACACTATCTTTTTTTGTTTGGAAAGGTATGAGAAAACTTTGAGCATAAGATATTTTCTCATTATACCATAAATTAAAAGTCAACAACCAAACGAGTAATCCACAACTTAATGTGGAGCAATTTTTGTAACAAAAAAAGACTGTGTAAAAACAGTCTTTGCGCATCCTCCCGATGGGGTGGATTTCACGATGGCAGTTTGATGGTCTTTTTGCTGACCAGCTGCCCGGTTTTGTAATCCCGGAGGGCAAAGTATGCGCCCGGCCGCGACGTGTTGAATTCAACACTGAACAGGGGGTGGACCACCTGTTCTTCTTCGTCACCCACCAAACCCTTGGCGATAATCGCGACCTGTTGCCCCTTGGAAAGAGGAGTATTCTCGTTTTTGACGAAAACCAGTTCGTATTTCTCGCCCGCTCGTACACGGCCCTTGATCCAGACATCCACGGTGGCGTGGCCGCTCGTTGGGTCTGACTCACTCATGTCAACTTGGCCATTGAGGGTGTAGTCGACATTGAGTCGGCCGACCACGTTTGCGCCGGACGTGGCGTCTGCTGGGGTGTTAGCGGGGGCGGTTGCCTGGGTGTTTGGACTGGTATTCCTGATGTAGGCGAAGTAAGTAACGCCCACGACTGCCGGAACAACCAACACCAGGCCGAAAATCACCGTAGCGCTGACGATCAGGACCCGCGCGAGAGTCAAGCCTTTTTTCTTCGGCGGTGCGCTTTTGGCCGTCGTCGTTGTTTGTGTGGCGACGGAAGCAACTGATGCTGGCGTCTTGAGTCGGGGTTTCCGGGTCAGGTTTAAATGCCCGACCTTTTTACCACCACGCCAGATGTCGCCGTTTGCGTCCTTTCGGCCGACAAGCTTGCCGTCCCTGTAGACGTCGTCGCCCCTGAGCTCAATTTTCCCAGTTTGTGTGGCTGTGGCCATCTCTTCTTACTCCTCTTGAAACAAGGGTGAAAATGGGTATGCAAAAATACACTATTTGGAGAACTAAGTTAATTCTATAAGGGATTCAAGGTGTTTGTCAAGGGTTTGTGGAGACTAGCCCGATCCATTCGTCTACGCTTAGCGTTTCTGCCCTCTGGGTGGGTTGTATGTTATTTTTTAAAAGCCAGGTAGTTATCCCCCCTTTATCCACTTTTAAGGCTTTTGCCAAATTTCCAGCCAATTGTTTGCGAGGCTGAGAAAACCCGGCTTTCACAATTTTAAAAAACAAATTAGTATCGATTTTTTTGCGTCGTTCCGCGTTAATCTCCGCACCTGCCTGCGCAGGCAGGTCGTTTTGCGGCCTTATCGCAATAATGGCTGAATCAACTTTTGGTGCTGGCCAGAAGCAGTTTTTTGAAACATACGAAATGATTTTTGCATTGGCATAAAATTGCACCGATACAGCCAGCAAGCTCATATCTGGAGGCCTCGCGCAAATTCTTTGCGCCACTTCTTTTTGCACCATAAGCACCATTTCCTTGGGCGGGATAGTTTCTTCTAAGAATTTTCTGATGATGGGAGAGGTTAGATAATACGGGATGTTTGCCACCACTTTATAGCCACCAGGCCTTAAGTCGCAAGTTGCGGGGTTAAATTTTAAAGCGTTTTCCTGGATTATTTCAGTATTGTTAAAATCCCGAAGAGTTTCTTGTAAAATTTTTATCATAACCCGGTCTTTTTCTATGCCAATTACCTTTTTGGTCGTTTTCGCCAATGCCTGGGTCAAGGTGCCTATGCCCGGTCCAATTTCTAGAACAATATCTTTTTGGTCTAGCTGGGCCGTTTCTACGACTTTACTAAGGACAGATTTATCTATTAAAAAATTCTGCCCCATCATTTTTGATGGCTTTGTATTGTATTTTGCGAGTAGTGTTTTAATGGTATCTTTTGATTGCAAATTCATATATGGGATTATACCACATGAAATTTTCAATTTTGCCCGAAATGGGCATTTTTTGCCAAAAATTGCCTGTGGATGGGCTGTGGATAAAATATTGACCCTTCACCACTAAAAGGATGACATGTCTGTATAGAAATAGTGAAAATATCAGTATTTTTCGTGTTTTTTTGATAAAGTGACCTGTGGATGGTGAAGGGTTGACTTAGTGTCTTAAAAATGATAAATTTAATGCATTATTAAAAATACTTTATTGATATTTTTTAATAGGAAAATCATCCAATTGAAGAGCCTTTTTCTTAAGGGTTCGGTTAAAATTAAGGGAATTTTGACTCAATGGGTGCCTCAATCAAAACAAACAAGGGGTTTTTTGGGAAACCCGTCCTTTTACTTTGGGTTTTTCTCTGTTGTCCTGCTGGCGTTGCTGTTTTTTGGCTCTGGCAATTTCGCAGAATTACAGTACACTACCAGTAGCCAGGCAGTATTTTTTAACCCATTCTTTAAAACAGCCAACAACTCAGAGAATAACGACTTATTTTTACTTAAAAATAAGACATTAGCCATTGAAACCCCCGATTTAAAAATGATTGAAGGAAATTCTGTCTACGGCATCTCTACCCCTCGTATTTTAACAACACAAACCCTCGGTTCTATTTTTGGAGAATCATCATATTTTGATAAAAAAGACATAATAGAAATCTCTGTCCAGCCCGGAGACACGATCGCTCTGCTTGCTGAAAAATTCGGTATATCGGAGAATACTATCGCCTGGGCAAATGGAATATCAAAGAGTTCAGCCCTTAAGGTTGGCCAAACCCTTACAATCCTGCCTGTTTCAGGGCTTTCGCATGTTGTAAAATCGGGTGATACGATAAGTGAAATAGCCAGAATTTATAAGGCAACCCCAGACGATATTATCGCCTTTAACAATCTTGCAGACGAGGGGGATATTTTTATTGGAGACATTCTAACTATTCCCAGTGGCGTAATGCCGGCAAAACCTTCGGTTTCTGCGGTTGCAACCTTGGCCGATAACTTCTTTATCTTTGCTGCGGAGGGCAAAATTACTCAAGGTGCGCACCATTTTGGCCGAGGAGTGGATGTTGGTAATAAATGCGGAACCCCCATCTACGCAGCTGCGACTGGAACGGTCCAGCGAGCTGTGGGGAACGGCAAATGGAATGCCGGTATGGGAAATTATATAACCATTTTGCATTCCGGAGGAGTTGTTAGTTACTATGGTCACCTCATGACAGTGTTCGTAAAACCAGGAGATGCCGTCAAGGTTGGAGACAGGATTGCTCTGATGGGAACCACTGGAAATTCAACGGGATGTCATGTTCACTTTGAAGTTGTGGGAGCCAAAAACCCATTGGTAAAATACTTGGTTGGAACTACGATTAAATATAAGTAATAATTTAGTGTGTGGTGTATAGTGTGTGGTGTGTGGAAAAAGTCAGGAGAATTACTCTCCTGATTTTTTAATCCCCGTGTATTTGCCTTGCGCGCTTAATAAACGACGTACGTCGTTTATTACAAATTAAAATCTTTTTTAAGATGTGTATCTTTGATAATTTCATCAATGATTAAAATCCTTATATCTCCCGTAAAATCCTTATGCCAAAGTTTTAATAATGTTAATAACTCCCTTTTAATATCAAAAGGAAATATCCAGATACTTTTTTGGAGCTCCTTAAATCCGATCCATTTTAATTCAGATCTTAAAAAATTTCTTTCCCGCCTATTCTTTTCAGGTATATCAAAAATCATTGCTATCCACTTCCCATTCCATTTTTTAGGTGCATTCTTTTCTTTTATAATATTTTTTATAATTTTTATACGGCCATTGACAGTAAGATAAATGTTGTTATTTTTTTTGGTAAAATATGAGCTTCTTTTTAAATTATGAAACTTTCTATAAAAAATAGGATTTTTATTATAGTCTGTATACATACCCATTCCACGTGTTAATTTTTTAGGATCAAGTAGTATATCCACACTTAAATCAAAAAGACTTTTGGATGTTTCTTGCAGGTAAATCAAAGATTTATTAATAAGAGAATCTTTTCGTGGGCTATGCATGGTGGTTGTTTGCTATAAACGACGTACGTCGTTTATAGCAAACAAGTTGTTAAAATTAAAATTGTTAAAATTAAAGTTTGATATACTATTAAAATTGATATACATGCTATTTAATCTTTTAACCGATACATTAAAGCTTCTGCGATATGATCGTGGCTTATATTTTCTACTCCTGCCAGGTCCGCAATAGTCCGGGCTACTTTTAATATTCTGTGGTAGCCTCGAGCCGATAATTTCCCCGAGTCAACATACTGTTTTAACAAGGCTTGAGATTTTACATCATGTGCGCAGTATTTTTTTATTTCGGGGATTTGCATTTCGGAGTTAACCAGAATTCGATCATTTTTAAACCTTTCTTTTTGAACTTCTCTGGCCTTTTGTATTTTCTCCCGTAAAGCCGCGCTTTGGTTTTCTGCATTTTCGCCCGCTAGTTTTTCATACTTTACGGCGGGGACTTCAATGAAAATATCAATTCTATCCATTAAAGGCCCAGAAAGTTTACGCCTATACATTGAAATTTGCGAAGGCGAGCAAATGCACGGTTTTTCGGGGCTATTTAAAAATCCGCAAGGGCAAGGGTTTGAAGCCCCCACTAACATAAAGCGACTGGGGAATGTAAAGGTGTTTTTTGCGCGGGAGATGGTAATTTTGCCCTCTTCAATCGGCTGACGCAAGGACTCTAACACATCCCGGTGAAATTCCGGAAATTCGTCTAGAAACAACACTCCCCTGTGAGCCAATGTTATTTCCCCTGGGCGCAATGGATTTCCTCCACCCATTAGTGAAGCTTCGGAGGCAATGTGGTGGGGCGACCGGAACGGCCTTGAATTCACAATTGTTTGGTTTTCTTGTAAAAGTCCGGCAACGCTGTATATTTTTGTAACTTCTAAAGATTCGGCGAAATTTAATGGCGGTAATATTGAAGGCAACGCCTTTGCTAACAAACTTTTTCCACCTCCGGGCGGGCCGGAAAAAAATAAATTATGAGCTCCGGCTGCGGTAATCTCTAGTGCCCGTTTTGCATACTCTTGGCCTTTTACCCAACTGATATCTATGGAACCCTCTTGGTTGGTAGCAGGTTCTTTCGGCGGTGTGGATGGCTCAATTTCCACCCTATTTTCCAGGTACGCTAAGGCTTGTGATAAAGAATCAACACCGATTGCGTTCACTTCTTTTATCAAGCTCGCCTCGGCGGCATTTTGTTTTGGCAAAATAATTTCTTTAAAACCCTGTTTTTTTGCGAGTAGGGCAAAAGACAGGGCTCCCTTTATGGGTCGCAAGTCACCATTTAAAGATAATTCTCCTAAAAATATCTTACCTTTTGGGTTAAAGCTGGTTTGTTTTGAAGCAATTAAAAAAGCCAAGGCAATTGGCAAGTCGTATAATGACCCTTCTTTTTTTACATCAGCCGGCGCCAGGTTAACCAGAATTTTAAAGGTTCTGCCATGCGGTGACAATAATTTTGAACTTTTTATGGCAGATTCTATCCGTTCTTTTGATTCTTCAACAGTTTTATCTGGCAACCCCACAATGGTAAAAGATCGCAATCCATGCGACACATCAATTTCAACTTCTACTAGTTGAGCATCCAGTCCCGTTATAGCGCCCGAAAAAACTTTTGAAGGCATTGAAAAATACTAATCCCGCGAATTCATGGCGAATCTTTGCGAATCACGAATGTGAACTTTTCCAGTATTCGTGGTTCGTGAAAATTCGTGGCCAGTGGGCCTGATTCGTGGGATTCGTTTTAATGCTATTTGTTGCACCCCATGCACAGTTTTGCCTCCGGACATACAAGCAAACGTTCTTGGCCAATTTCCTTATTGCATTTTTCACAAGTTCCGTATTGGTTATTGGACATTTTTTCCAAGGCGCCATTTATGTCTTTAAGTCTTAATTCAAGGCTGTGTTCCAGCGATAACTTATTATCGTATTCTTCCACTTCGTCGGCCTTTTCTTCCATGTCGGTGTCTTCGGCATTGATGCGTTTGGCATCCCAGTTTCCTTTTAAATTTTTGTCTTCTGTGGCAAAAGTTTCCAGTTCTTTTTCCAGCGCTCGCTTTCCCTCTTCTAATTTTCCTTTTAACTCTTCAACAAATTTTTTGTCCATATTTACGTTTAATAATTACTACTTTTGTTCTTCTTTATTGTTAAACGAGGCCCACTTGTCAATATCTTCTAAAAACTTCCTTCGCTGTGCTTCTTCGGAATTAAATGATTGCGCCAGTTTTTCTTTTGCAGCTGCTGGGATGTTCTTTAAATACGCTTTTTCAGGTTCTTGCGGTGTTTGAGTAGTTTGTCCCGATGGCGAAACCATCGAGGATCCTCGGTCGCTTTGCGACCGGGATTTTTCAACTTTTGGAGCTATCGGTTGTTGGTTTACTGTTTCTGTCTTCTTTGTCTCTTGAATTCTTTTTTCAATACCCGAATAAATCTCTTTTAAAGAGTTATCAATCTGGGTAACTTTTTGATTCAGCTGGCCTTTTGAAGCTTCTATTTCTTTGTGTTTTGCATCAATATCTTTGATGCGATTTTCAATTTTCTCTAACTCATTTTCCACCGGCCAACGCTTTTTCTCAAGCTCTTCTTTTTGTTCTTCTGAACCGGCCTGGCCATCTTCTCTCATAGTGTTAAGTTTGGTTTGCCAGTCTTCTCGTTCCTGTTGTATGGCATTTTTTTCCGAATCAAGGGAGTGTTCTTTTTCGCCTGATAACTGAATTTCTTTTTCTGCCTGGGTTCTTTGCGATTCAAGTGAAAAAATCTTTTGTTTTTCTTCTTCGGTGGCGTTTTTTGTATCACCAGACACTTTTGAAGTTGGCAGCCCGGGGCTTTTTTGGGCCGGTTCAATGGTGATTTTTCTTGAGAAATCTTTTTTCGGTTCAAGTCGAGGACTTGCATCTAATGAGCTTACCGTTTCCGGCGTCTTGGCTGATTGGCTTGTAATCGGAGCCATCGTTATTTTTGCGCTTTCTTTAAAAGTATCGGCCTCTCTTAGGCGCTTGATATCCTTTTTCATCGTTACAATATCAACTCTATCCAAGAATTCTTTTGCTTGCGTGTCTTTTTGATCTATAGCCATAATGTTAGAATCTAGAAAATAGAAAGTAGAAAAATAGAATATGCCTTCCGGAATTCTATTTTCTATTTTTCTAACTTCTACTTTCTAGTTTTAGGTGTAAATCCCGCATCCATTGCCGAAAGATTAATTCTTCCCAGCTCATCAATGCCAACCACTTTTACCGGGATGACCTCTCCTTCTTTTACTACTTCTTGAACATTTTTTATTTGATAGGGAACAAACTTGGATATGTGCACCAACCCTGATTGTCCGGGTAACACGTCAACAAATGCCCCAAAGTCCATGATTTTTCGTACCGTCCCCTGGAAGATTTCTCCTACCATTACCTCTTTGACAATTCCCTTAATTTTTGTAGCACAGCCGTCTACCTTTGCTTGGTCTTGGCCGGTGATACTTACTAATCCCGAATCTTCGATATCTATTTGAACTCCGAACTCTTCAATAAGCTTATTGATAACACTGCCCTTTGGCCCTACGACCTCGCCAATCTTTGAAGGATTAATCATAAATGAAGCAATCTTCGGCGCGTACGGTGAAAGCTGGGCGCGAGGTTCTGCAATCTGTGTTTTTATTATATCAAGAATTTTTAATCTTGCATCTTTTGCCCGCTCCAAAGCCTCTTGCATAATGGCTTTGGTAATGCCGTCAATTTTAACATCAAGTTGTATGGCAGTAACGCCTTGAGTGGTCCCCGCTACTTTAAAGTCCATATCGCCAAAATGATCTTCGGGTCCCTGAATATCGGTTAAGACGCGGTATTTTCCCGATTCTTCATCTTTGGCTAACCCAATAGAAATACCTGCTACGGGTGCCTTTATGGGTACTCCGGCGTCCATTAACGCAATAGTAGCGGCGCAAACCGAAGCCATGGAAGTTGACCCATTGCTTGATAGGGCTTCAGAAACAATTCTAATAGTGTAGGGAAAAATTACTGGTTCAGGAATTAATGGCAGCAAAGCCTTTTCGGCAAGGTGGCCGTGGCCGATTTCGCGCCGTTTTGGTCCGCGCATAAATCCGGTTTCGCCGGTTGAAAATGGAGGGAAGTTGTAGTGGTGCATGAAGCGTTTCTTCCCCACCACTTCCATGCCCTCTAAAATTTGCTGGTCGCCCGGTCCGCCCAAAGTTAAAATAGAAAGCACCTTGGTAAGTCCTCGGTGGAACACTCCGCTACCATGAGTTCTTGGCAAAACGCCGACTTCAGCGGCCAAGGGCCGAATTTCATCAGCTTTTCTGCCATCCGGCCGTTGGTTTTTTTCAATAATATTTCTAATGAGAATGCGTTCGATCTCCTTTTCGAAATACGGCAGTACTTGTTTTTCTTTGCCCTCATCTGGATACTTTTCGATGATAAACTTTTTCAGCTCTTCTTTTAATACCTCCGTGGCCTCCATATTTTTTTCTCCCGGCGCGGCTTGGGTAACGGCGTCATCGAGTCTATCGCCTAAAAATTCTTTGATATCTTTATAAATATCTAATTCAACCGCTGGCGTAAATGCCATTTTTTCTTTTCCAATTTTTGCAATAATATCTTTTTGGAAGGCGATAATCTTTTTGAAAAACTCATCAGCAAAGGCGGTGGCTTGCATGATATCTGTTTCAGAAACTTCTTTGGCCCCCATTTCAATCATGTTAATCAAAATTTCACCGTCTTTTTCTAGGGCAGTGAGGGCTATTTCCATATCTCCCTCGGCGCGTTCTTTGTAGGTTGGATTTATGATAAACTTTCCATTACTGCGACCAACGCGAATAGCTCCTAATGGGCCATTCCAAGGAATATTTGAAGTGGCTAGGGCGAATGAAGCTCCAATAAACGCAGCAAAGTCCGCGTCGTTTTCGCCATCCCACGACAAGCACGTGCAAATTACCTGCACTTCTTTTTTAAAGTCTTTGGGGAAGAGTGGGCGGATGGCGCGGTCAATCATGCGGCTGGTTAAAATGGCTTCGTCGGTTGGCCGGCTTTCGCGTTTTAAAAACCGTGAACCATAAATTTTTCCCGCGGCGTAAAACTTTTCTTCGTAGTCAACAGAGAGCGGGAAAAAGTCCTGCCCCGAAACGTCTTTATTACTCATGGTGGCCGTGGCAATCAGTTCTGTTTCGCCATACTGGACTAGACAAGACCCCGAAGCCTGTGAAGCCCAGTCCGTCAATTTAATTTTTAACATCTTACCCCCCACCTCTAGCTCAAATACATCTTTTTGCATGAAATTATCAACGAATTTGCGAATCAGTTGCGAATTTGCGAATATGGACGTTTTATATCCGTCATTCGTAAATTCGAAAGATATTCGTTATTCGTTGATGTTTTACCTTTTTAATAAAAATTTATTTAAATCTTGGTCTAAATCAATAAATTCATCAGCGGCTTCTTTTAATTTCAGTGATGTGGTTTTGCCAAAGGCCATTACTTCCACTCGTTTACCCTGGTTTTTTAGGTATTCTACCAATGGGATGAAATCCCCGTCACCGGAAGCTAGCACAATTACATCCAGACTAGCAGCAGTTCGTATGGCATCTATCACAATTCCCACATCCCAGTCGGCTTTTTTGGTGCCGTCGTAAAATTCTTGCAAATCGCGTACGCGGGTTTCAATGCCCAGCTTGGTTAATGCTTCAAAAAAAGGTTTTTCTTCGCCGGTTTTAGTGCGCACAACATAGGCAAATGCTCGGATAAACTTACGTCCCGCCACGCCTTCTTCCAGCACCTTGCCGAAATTGACTTTTTTGCTATACAAATTGCGCGCCGAATAATACAAATTCTGCACGTCTATTAATACTTCCACCCGTTGTTCTTTTGGTTTTACGGCCATTGTGTGAGAATCTAGAATCTAGAAAGTAGAATCTAGAATACGAAACGTTAAAATTCTATTTTCTATTTACTAACTTCTATTTTCTAATTTTATTTCTTGAGGCCGATTTTTTTAATGATGTCCCTATATCTTTTTTCGTTCTCTTTTTGCAAATAGGCCAGTAGTTTTTTTCTTTTAATAACCATCCTAATCAAGCCTCGTTTTGAATGGAGGTCTTTGGGGTGGTCTTTTAAATGCGCCACCAAGCTTTCAATTTCTTGTGATAAAAGACCAATCTGAACATCCGAAGAGCCGGTATCTTTTTCATGGATGCCGTGTTCTTTGACCAACTTTGCTTTTGTTTCTTTTTTTAACATACTTTTTAGCTGGTTGTTACTTAATTATATATTTAAATAGAAAAGAAAGCTAACGGCTTTCTTCCAATACTATATTATACTTTGGGCTATTTGTAAACCCCGTTAGAGGTTTTTTTGTAAAAAAACCTCTAACGGGGTAAAGCATTTTTAGTTTACACTAAGCAAAGCGAAATGTGCCTCCATCAGGGCTCGAACCTGAAACCTTGGCCTTAAGAGGGCCCTGCTCTACCAGTTGAGCTATGGAGGCGATAATCAATCTAAATTTACTGGAATCAGCCGTTCAGCATTAGAAAGTGTTTCCCATTTTCGTTGGGTTGCTACCACCTTAGAGTTATCCACAAGAACTGCTTGTATCCATCCGAATATTCTATGTTTTATATTTACACTTTTGGGCACTTCAACCTTTGTAGTTCCGTAGTATAAGTTATTTTTTTTGTAATTTTTGCTAAACGGTTTCACAAAGTTTTTTCCAAATCTTTCCACGGGAATTCCAATTAAGTCTGACCAGGATTGCTTTATTTCTTGATTATTCTGTTAAGGGTAAATATTTAGCCGAGCCTTTAAATCTCTGGCTTTTATCCCAAACATTGCATCAACCCATTGCACCATTTAAAACGGAAGTATGCTCCAGCCATTAATGCCGATGATTCTTGTCATGAGGACATTAATTATCACCCATGCACAGAACATTGTAACTACTCCCATAATTGAAAACATTATAATTTTTTTCCCCGTGCTGTACATATTGGGACTTGCTATGCCCGTAACTGGATTATTGCCACCGGGTCCTCCAGAGAGAAGGATTAACAACCCGCCTATTACTATCATCAGACCCGCTATGGGTGTGGCAAGATTCCATAGTAAAAATCTAAATATCTTTAACAGCATCACAAAAAAATGTCCGAGTTCGCAGGGACATCCGGTCATCAAAACCCCTGCATTGTATGATATGACACTTGTTCCACAGGGGACAATTCCATTGCCGTTATTTATGAAATTTTGCACGTTGTTATTCATGATTCCAGTCGCACGGTCTATGCATAGCGCCGCTGCTTGGGCGACTCCCGAGGATAAGATTAAAAAGCCAACTGATACGAAAAATATTACAAGGATTTTGTTCATAAGTTTTAAAATTTTGATTGGTTTAGATTAAGTAGTCAATAAAGGGTGCCTCCGGAGAGATTCGAACTCCCAATAACAGGTTCGAAGCCTGTCGTGATATCCATTTCACCACGGAGGCAAAACTTAGGCGGGCAAGGTTTCACCACGGGAGTGCGATAACCTCAAATCGTTAGATTATTTTACCAGGTTATTTGAAATTAATCAATTTTTAGAGTAATATTATCAAAATGACAATCCCCAAAGAAATTAAAAATATTCTTGCCGCGTTGAAAAAAGCCGGTTTTGAAGCCTATATCGTGGGCGGATGCGTCCGCGATTTTTTACTGGGCAATAAGCCCAAGGATTGGGATATCACCACCAATGCCAAACCCGAAGAAATCCAAAAAGTATTTCCCGATAGTTTTTATGAAAATAATTTTTTAACCGTTACCGTTAGAACTGGTGCCAAAAAACCGGAATTAGCGGAAATTGAAGTTACCACATTCAGATCCGAGGCAAAATACTCAGATAAGCGTCATCCCGATGCGGTGCAATATGCAAAAACCCTTCAAGAAGATTTATCAAGGAGGGATTTTGCGGTAAATGCAATGGCGATGGATTCCGCCAAAAAAATCAGTGATTTTTTTGGCGGGCAAGAGGATTTGAAAAATAAAATTATCAGAACGGTTGGCGGTGCTAATGAACGGTTTGGCGAAGATGCTTTGCGAATGCTTCGGGCGGTGCGGTTTGCCACCACGCTCGGTTTTACCATTGAAGCCACCGCCGATGGCGGGGCCCCGTCCAAAGGCGGGGAAAAAACTGCTGATGCGATTAAAAAAAATAGCCTTTGGCTGGAAGCCATTTCAAAAGAACGCGTTCGTGATGAATTGGTGAAAATCATTATGTCTGACAATGCCGCAGATGGTATTGAACTGTTGCGCCAGCTTAATTTACTAAAATATATTGTTCCCGAACTTTTAGAAAACTATGGCGTTGGCCAAAACAAACATCATATTTACGATTGCTACACGCATGCGCTCAAAGCTTTAGAATATACCGCTAAGAAAAAATATAATTTGCAGGTGCGAATTGCCGCGTTGTTGCATGATGTTGGCAAGCCCCGCTCAAAATCTGGTCAGGGCAAAGAATCCACCTTCTATAATCATGAAATAATTGGCGCTAAAATGGCGTTCCAGATTTT
The DNA here is from genome assembly GCA_964372785.1 of uncultured Candidatus Saccharibacteria bacterium. Classification (GTDB taxonomy): domain Bacteria; phylum Patescibacteriota; class Minisyncoccia; order Minisyncoccales; family Staskawiczbacteraceae; genus VGLO01. Next base: position 9,646 of record CAYJSA010000006.1, on the reverse strand, counting down.
ACAGCGCCTGAAATTTTCCAACAAAGATGTGGAGAAAATCGTAACCCTAATCCGCTACCACATGTTTTATTACAATGTGGATGAAGTGACCGAATCATCCGTGCGTCGGCTGGTAAGAAATGTGGGGCCCGAAAGCATTGATGAGCTGATGCAGGTGCGGGAAGCTGACCGGATTGGCAGTGGTGTACCCAAAGCCGAGCCATATAAACTGCGCCACTTAAAGTTTATCATTGAAAAAGTTTCCAAAGATCCGATTTCGGTAAAAATGTTGAAAGTCGATGGGAAAGATGTGATGGATTTGTTAGGACAAGCACCCGGGCCAAAGATAGGACAAATATTAGATGTCCTATTAAGCTATGTGTTAGATGACCCAAAAAAGAATACCAAAAAGTTTTTGGAAGTAGAAATTAAGAAATTAGGAACCATGGATGAAAAGAAATTGGTACAGTTAGCCACAGAGTCAAAAGAAGAAAAAACCGAAGCGCAAACGCAAGAAGACAAGGTGATTAAGGATAAATATTGGGTGAAATAACCCAATTTCGTCGCAAGCAACGAAATTCTCAGACCATCGCAGACTTCACGCTGACTAGCGCAGACAGTGACGGCAAGTCATCATGCCGCGGAATTCAGCGATTTTTGCCAAGCAAAAATGATAAAAAAACCTGTTTCAAGCCAGCCGATTCCAAAAGATGCTAAAAAAGTTTTTAAAGGTGTGATTTTTGATGTCTATCAGTGGGAGCTGACTGGTTACGATGGAAAAACCAGGACATTTGAAAAACTAAAAAGACCCGATACGGTATTGGTTATTCCTGTCACAAAAGACGTCCCCCCTTCGCATGAAGCTTCGGCGGGGCGAAGAAAAATAATTATTGCCAAGCAAGAGCAGCCAGGAAAAGAACCTTTTATTGGGTTGGTGGGTGGTAGGGTTGATGAAGGCGAAGAGCCTTTGGAGGCGGCCAAGCGTGAATTATTGGAAGAAACGGGCTACGAATCTACGGATTGGGAATTATTTGACGCAGGTCAGTCGGTAAGTAAAATAGACTGGGCGGTATATATTTTCATTGCCAGAGGTTGCAAGAAAGTTGCAGAGCAGAATTTAGATGGCGCGGAAAAGGTGGAATTATTATTTTTGGATTTTGACCAGTTTGTTGAAACAGCATCGCAGGAGCGAGACGAGCAGTTGAAAATAAAGTTATTAGAAGCAAGGTTGGATCCGGTTAAAATGCAGGCAATGAAAAAACAGTTGGGAGTGTAAAAACGAGGCGTAGCGTAATAGCAACATTCATGATTCGAGTTCGCGCGACTCTGGGTGCAAATCCCAGTGCCACGACACTTAAAAAACGTCAATATTGACGTTTTTTAAATTTCATTTCGGAGAGCCGGGGATTGAACCCGGGCTGCATGACCCCCAGCCATGCGTACTACCACTATACTACTCTCCGTTTAGTAGTATAATATAGTAATACCGGATAAATTCAAGCAGTATGTATTCTCAAATAGAAAAAAATTGGGTGATGTCTTTGAGAAATAGCGGTTTTTCGTATCGAGAAATATCAGAACAAACAAATATATCATTGGGCACAATCCACGATTGGGCCAAGGGGGTAGAGCTGACATCCATTCAAAAAGAATCTTTAATTGAAAGAAGGATAAAACCTACTTTTACTAAAGAAAGGAGGATGCAATTGAGCCAACAGGCCGTTGATCGTCTGGCAAAGTTTTGGAAAAAACCTTATTCAAAAGAAGAGCTTCTTGGGAGGATTAAATCGTTTTATTTGAATAAGGGCAGAATACCCTTGAAGCGAGAATTTAATATGCACAAAGAGTACCAAAAAGTTTTTGGGAGTTGGAATAATGCGATACGGTTAGCTGGATTTATGCCAAATGAAGTCGTATTTTCACAGAAACACACCGCAAACGATGGCCATATTTGTGATTCGTTTGCCGAGAAGATTCTTGATGACTGGATGTTTAAGAACAAAATTAGTCACTTGAGAAATGTGCCGTATGGTGACACTAAAATGACTGCTGATTTTGTGATTGGCAGTACTAGAGTGGAATACTTTGGTCTTGTGGGGAGTAGCCAAATTTATGATTTTGCCATCAGTAAAAAAAGAAAATTTTGCGAAGAGAACGGTCTAAATCTTATAGAAATTTACCCATCGGAACTTTTTTCTAAGAATTTCAGAAAGTGTTTAAGAAGTACTTTTGAAATTATAAAAACACAAGGTGTTCGATTCACTCTGGCCTGACATATAAACCATGATGCAAATTTTTTGGCGATGGTATGAAAAAAACTTGAAAGCCAATGTGACATTGGCCTCGTTTCTTTTCACTTGGCAAATCTTTCACCTTGTTTGGCTAACGTTGCACGTTGTAGCTGGCAAGTTGTTTGGCGCACCCCTAATTACCCTGAATGGTTTTTGGCAAAACGTCATTATTCTAGTGGATTACACGGAAGTCCCAGCCCTAGTATCGGTATCGTTGATCTACGTTAACGAACTAAGAAAACAATACAGTTTTAAAAGCTTGCTCTATCTGATTTTTCTCAATTCCCAATGGCTGCATCTTTTTTGGATTACCGACGAATTTGTGATAGAGCGCTTTGCGGGCGCGCACATTGGATATCTTCCTCTTTGGCTGGCATGGGTGGCAATCGGCATTGATTACTTGGAATTGCCCGTTATCTATGACACCATCAAACAGGCGTTAAAAATGGTATTTTCAAAAAAAGATGAAACTGGTATCACTTAACATTTGGGGTGGGCAGGTTTTTGAACCCCTCCTAGAATTCATAAAAGAACACGCTTCTAATACGGACATTTTTTGTTTACAAGAAGTATTTCGGTCATCTTCTGGCGTGGGAACTAGCCACGGCACGCACATGAATATTTTGGAAGATATTAAACGCCTTCTCCCGGACTTTGATGTATTTTTTGGTTGGGCGCAAGATAATTTTGATAATGAGGGGCCGGTGGATTTTGAAGCTACCACGGGACTTGCCACGTTTGTAAGAAAACCCATAAAAGTGCTGTCTTCAGAAAACATTTTTATTTACGGAGAAAAAAATGGCACTAATTTGGAAGACCCCACCACCATGCCGGCTAATATGCTTTGCACAAAAATACAATTAGGTAAAAAAGAATATATGGTATGCAATATTCATGCCTATGCTTATCCCGGTGACAAACTTGATACGCCAGGTCGCCGTGAGCAATCACAAAAAATAGTGGATTTTTTGGACAGGCATAAAGCGGGTAGCATTCTTTGTGGCGACCTTAACTTAATGCCAGGCACGCAGAGTTTGAAAATGCTTGAAAAAAATATGGAAAACTTAATTTCAACATTTAACATTCCGCGCACCCGTAGCAGTCTCTCCGATTACTACGGTACGGTCGATGAACAAAAATACGCGGATTATATTTTAACTTCCCCCGATATTAAAGTTTCTGATTTCCAGGTTCCCAATATTCCCATCTCCGACCACTTGCCGATGATTTTACATTTTGAGTAACAAAAAACTGCCTTCGAGACGCGAGAATTGCCGGCTTTACCGGAATTCCCGTCTACGGGCAGTTTTTTGTTAGATAGTTGGTAAACAACTATTATGCGGCTGGCGTATCTGTTGGCGCATCATGAGTTTCCGGTGATTTGGCGCAGCATTCGCAAGCTTTTTTACCAGAACCGCACTTGCAAGGAGCGCAGCACATTGCCGCATCTTTTCCTGAACCGCAAGCGCATTTGTTTGTATCTTCTTCCATGTTTTTAAAATTAAATTTGTATTAATAACAGACGACCTTTGTCTTTCACCCCTCGCCACTTTTGCCAAGTATCCAATATCTATTGTTATTTTTAATCAAATCAACAAAAGTTATAGTTTTTTGGCCGTGCGGTAAAAGTGGTGAGGGGTTTACTTTTCCAGTATAACATCTATTATAAATATATCAATAATAATATTTAAAAAATATATGACAGACAATATGCAAACGTTCGTTCCAATGTATGCAAAACGTAATCTACCGCGGGATGTTTTTTTGCATCTTCTGGGGATGGTTGCGCTGTACTGGTCAGCTGTTAGTTTCATCACATTGTGTTGGCAATATGTTAACTACTTTTACCCCGATGTTTTAAACTACGGTTATTACGATTTTAGTGGTTCTATCAGGTTTGCCATGGCGTCACTTATTATCGTTTTTCCTATTTTTTTGATTGTTTCGTGGTTTTTAAATAAAATTTACGCTAAAGAATCAGCAGTGCGTGAATCTAAAATCCGCAAATGGCTTATTTATTTAACATTATTTGTTGCGGCCTTGGTCACTATTGGCGACCTGGTATATATTATTAATACTTTTTTGGGTGGCGATTTAACCGCCAGGTTTATTCTAAAAGCCTTTTCAGTGTTGGTTGTGGCCCTGGTCATTTTTGGCTATTACTTAGATGATGTAAGAAGAAACGCGCCATCAAAATTAGGAAAATATTTTTTGTTAGTATCTGCCTTGGTTGTTATAACTTTCATTGTTGGCGCCTTTTTTATTGTCGGTTCGCCGAAAACTGCCAGATTGCAGCAGTTTGACCAGCAACGGGTAAATGACCTGCAAAGTATCCAGTGGCAAATTGTAAATTATTGGCAACGCAAAGGTGAATTACCTCAAATGCTAACTGATTTAAACGATTCAATATCCGGATATATGGTGCCAGTTGACCCTGAAACAAAACTGCCGTACGAGTATGTTTCTAGTGTAAATCCGGTTCTGCCATCGTTTGAATTGTGCGCAACATTTAATTCAGACAGCGCCAAACAGCCAAATGTAAAATCTATGCCGGTACCGTATCCTGTCTATGACGGCATAAACTCTCAAACTTGGGACCACACAGCCGGCAGAGTATGTTTTAAAAGAGTTATTGACCAGCAGTTATACCCGCCATTAAATAAGGGAAAATAAATAATCAACGAATTTACGAATTCCTTGCGAATTTACGAATGTACGAATCGGGCGAACGGCATATTTGTAAATTCGAAAATTCGTAATCTATTCGTAAATTCGTTGATACGGATATGACCACCAAAGAGCTCGGCAATTTAGGAGAAAAATTGGCCTGTGAATATCTTGTTGAAAAGGGGTTTGTGATTCTGGGGAGAAACTGGGAGATAAATTGGGGAGAAATTGATATTATTGCGCGAAAAAAGTCGCCGTTTTGGCGATTTTTTTCGCGCGCACCAAGGCCAATTCATTTTGTGGAGGTAAAAGCTCTTAAATCACAAGCTAACCTGCATCCTAAATTAATCCAAGGCTGGTTTCCTGAACAGCACGCTGATTATCACAAGCAAAGAAAGATAAAACAGCTTGCCGAAATTTGGCTGAAAAAACAGCGTTATCCACAAGATTTCCCCTACCAAATTGATATCATCGGGGTTTTGATTAACGAAGAAACCAGATATTCAGACATAGAATACTTTCCCAACGCGGTTAAGGGATAATTGACCCCGTTAGAAGTTTTCAGCGATGCTTTGTTAACAAGTAAAAAGTAGCCGAAAGGCGGCTTCGCCTTAGTTGATTCTGCTCAGTGAAGCATGGGTGAACTTCTAACGGGGTTGACACTCAGCTCCAGTTTTGCTACACTTCAATTAAATAATAACCTGAATTAATTTCTGTCCGTCTGACCAACGGATTTTTTTATAATAAAAAAATCAACGAATCCCGCGAATTGACGAACGAATTAACACGAATCCCGAATTCGTGCCTTCGTGAAAATTCGTTTTTAGTGAATTCGTGATAATTCGTCACAAAATGGATATAAAAAACTTTCAAAGGGCGTTGGCGCAGATTGCGGAAGCTCGCGGTATTTCGCCGGAATCTATTATAGAAACGCTGGAAGCAGCGCTGGCTACTGCATACAAAAAAGACTATGGGCAAAAGGGGCAGAAAATAAAAGCCAAATTTAATCCTGTTTCAGGAGATGCTAAATTCTGGCAGTTAAAACTGGTAGTTGACGAATCGATGCTCTATACCGAGGGAGAGATAGAAGAAATGAAAAGTAAAAAGCTGACTCCTTCGGAAGACTTTGATCGCGTTGCAGAGGGCGAAGAACCTCCTAAAAAAGTTATTTTCAACCCTGAAAAGCATATTATGATTGAAGACGCCAAGAAAAAAGATAAAAAAATCCAGTTGGGAGAAGAATTGGAAATTCCATTGGTATCAAAACAAGATTATGGCCGAATCGCCGCTCAAACCGCCAAGCAGGTTATTTTGCAAAAAATCCGGGAAGCAGAAAAAGATGTCATTGCCGCCGAATATAAGTCAAAAGAAAGTGAAATTATTTCCGGAGTAGTGCAAAGAATAGAAGGCAGTACCATTTTAATTGATATCGGAAAAACCTTGGGAATTTTAAATCGGGAAGAGCAAATCCCTGGAGAATTTTACAGGCAAGGGCAAAGGTTAAAATTATACATTTTGAAGGTTGAGGAAACTCCAAAAGGTTCTGTGGTGTTGCTTTCAAGGGCATATCCAAAATTAGTTTCACGGCTATTTGAACTGGAAGTACCGGAAGTTTCCGGCGGGATTGTGGTGATAAAGTCAATTGCCCGTGAGCCCGGCTACAGGACAAAAATTGCCGTTGCCTCAACTGAAGAACGTATCGATCCGATAGGATCCTGCGTTGGTCAAAGGGGCACGAGAATCATGGCGGTTATCAATGAATTGGGCGGAGAAAAGATTGACGTGATTGCGTGGAGTGAGGATGCAGAAAAATATGTTGCCAATTCCCTTTCACCCGCTAAAATCGCCAAAGTCCAAATTAATGAAAATAATTCTGCTACGGTTTTTGTGCCAGACGACCAACTTTCACTGGCCATTGGAAAAGAAGGCAGGAATGTAAGGCTGGCGGCGCAGTTAACCGGCTGGAAAATAGACATTAAGCCTTCAGCTAAAGCTGAAGCGCAGACTAGCGCAGACAGTACGCAGACTGACGCAGACACGAACGAAGCGGAAGCCACCGCCGATGGCGGGGTCCCGTCCGAAGGCGGGAAAAAACCGAAGAAAACTAAGAAAGTTAAAAAAGAAGAAGTTGTCGAAGAAAAAGCAGAAGAAACTCCAGTCGAGGAGAAAACTGAAGAAGCTCCAAAAGAATAATATGAAAAAGATTTCTACATTAACAGGGATTATCATTATTGTTATCGTAGGCATTGTTTTAGTCGGGGGAGCTTTTGTGTACCAGCAGTTTATTGTTTCTCAGTGGGGAAATGTATTCGCTCCTGAAGAACAGCCTTCCCGAATTGTTGGATGGAAAACATATACAAACAATGAATATGGATTTGAGATACAATATCCTAGCATGTGGGTTTCTGAAGAATCTCAGAGGCTTTACGATGTAAGATCTGCAACTGATAATTTGTATGCTATTTCTTTTTGCTCGCCTAGACCCGGCGCACTCACCAACTGTAATGGAAATTCAGAACAAATTTCACTTTTCCTATTTCATGAAAAAATCAAAAACGAAAATAGCAGAGATTCTATGTCAATATATCTAGGTTTTAATCAAGGAAACTATTATTATCTTTTCAACACTTCATCTGGAAACCAAGATATATTTAACAAAATGCTTTCCACCTTTAAATTCACAAAATAATTAATATTAAAAACAATTAATTCTAGATTCTATTTTCTAGATTCTAGATTCTAACATTATGCCACTCATACAATACTTTCCAATTATCGTTTCGCTCTTTACCATCGCATTCGTGATTTTTTTGGTAATGCAAATTCAAAAATCACCAGCTGCCAAAGATAAGGCTGTGGCCATCACCGCCGCCATTCAAGAAGGCGCCATGTCTTATTTGAAACGGCAGTATAAAACGGTGGCGGTGGTTGCTGTAGTTTTATTCATCGCCCTTTGGATTTTTTTGGGTTGGAAAATTGCCATTGGATTTTTAATTGGCGCAATTTTATCAGCAGTTTCCGGATTTATTGGCATGATTGTTTCAACACAAGCTAATACTCGTGTTGCCAAAGCCGCTGAAAGAAGCATGGACCACGCCCTGGACATTTCATTTAAGGGGGGTTTAATTACCGGCTTAATGGTAGTTTCGCTTGGGCTTTTAGCCGTTGCCGGGTACTATTTTGCCACCGGAATTGAAGGTTTAATTGGTTTGGGATTTGGTGCCAGCTTGATTTCAGTGTTCGCTCGTGTCGGTGGCGGAATTTATACCAAAGCCGCTGACGTAGGCACTGACATGGTAGGTAAAATTGAAAAAGGAATCCCCGAAGACGATCCTCGAAACCCGGGCGTCATTGCCGACCAAGTGGGAGACAATGTGGGAGACTGCGCCGGCATGGCCGCTGACATTTTTGAAACATACGCCGTGGCCATGGTAGCCACCATGATTTTGGGCGCGCTTTTATTCCCAAGAGCTCCGCAGTTTATTTTGCTCCCATTAATGTTGGCGAGCGTTTCCATGTTAACCAGCATCATTGGAAGTTTTTTTGTAAAACTTGGCAAAAGCAAATCAATTATGGGTTCTATGTATAAAGGCTTAGCGGTTTCCGTGGTTTTGTCAGCGGCGGCCTTTTATCCATTAATTTCCAACATGATGAAAGGCCAGGATATTTCCGTTATGAATTTGTATCTTTCCACCTTGGTTGGCTTGGTAATCGCCGTTGGAATGTTTGTTATTACCGAATACTACACTTCAAAAAAGTATATGCCGGTAAGGTCAATTGCCAAGGCATCAGAAACAGGACATGGCACCAATATTATCCGAGGAATTGGCTTGGGTATGCAATCCACCGCTTTTCCAGTTTTGTTAATCGCCGCCGGAACCATGATTAGTTTCCAGCTGGCGGGAGTTTATGGAGTGGCGTTGGCGGTAGTTTCAATGCTATCCATTTCAGGCATTGTGGTTGGAGTTGATGCTTATGGCCCAATCACTGACAACGCCGGCGGAATTGCCGAAATGAGCGGCATGCCACCGGAAATCAGAAAAATCACAGATGCGTTGGACGCCGTTGGAAATACCACCAAAGCCGTTACTAAAGGCTACGCCATTGCTTCCGCCGGACTGGCCGCGTTGGTATTATTTTCAGCTTACACTCAAGAAGTTTCAAATAAAATTGGCGGGGGCGCGGTAGTCTTTGACCTTTCAAATCCGAAAGTGATTGTTGGTTTACTGATTGGAGGTTTGCTCCCTTATTTATTCGCCAGCTTCTTAATGGGCGCCGTGGGAAAAACTGCTGGCAAAGTAGTTGAAGAAGTGCGCCGACAATTCCGCGATATTAAAGGTTTAATGGAAGGCACCGCAAAACCGGAATACGGAAAATGCGTTGATATTGTCACCAAGGCCGCCATCAAAGAAATGATGATTCCAGCCTTAATTCCCGTAGTTGCCCCTATTTTGGTGGGTGTATTTTTGGGAGTGCAGGCGCTTGGAGGTTTGTTAATTGGAGCCACGGTTACCGGCTTGTTTGTAGGTATTTCCATGACCACCGGAGGCGCCGCCTGGGACAATGCTAAAAAGTACATAGAAGAGGGAAACTTAGGCGGAAAGGGCAGTTTTGCCCACCAGGCAGCGGTTACCGGAGACACCGTCGGAGATCCTAGTAAGGATACAGCTGGTCCCGCAATAAATCCTATGATCAAAATTGTCAATATT
>CAYJSA010000005.1:0-27052 GCA_964372785.1 uncultured Candidatus Saccharibacteria bacterium | reverse complement strand
TATAACACAATCGGCAGTCTTGTATAAAAATTTGGCTAATCCGGGAAAAAGAAAATAGGCGGCTATGCGGTGGAAAAAAGATTTTGCGGTAAGCGCAAGAAGTGAAACTTGAGTATGTTCCACTACAATAATTTTTGATTTGCTGCCGGAAACAAGTATGGCCAAAAGATTAATAACGTTGAAGCGGGAAAGATTTGAAATAAACAAATCTGGTTTTTGCCGCCTAAGGAACATAATAACCTTGAAGAAAACTATAGCAGAGCTTAAACTCCCCAATTCAAAAACTGGGATAGATTTGGGTATATCTTTCAAAAAGTGCCCCCTTCTTTTACACACAAGAAGCGCCACTTCGTATTTTTCTCTGTTAATGCCAGAAAGAATGTTAACCACATTTTTTTCTGCCCCACCGGCTTCCAATGTCGGAATAAAAAAAACCACAGTCTTTTGCATAATGTTATGGAATTCTAGCACACAATTAGATGGATTTAAAGGGCCGAATATGCAGGTTTATGAAGACAAATGGACGGCCTTATAGTACAATGGGTGATAGTGGGCGCACAAGATATATATGAAAAATGTTTTTTTAGTTTGTTCTAATAAGGTTTTTTATCAAAACAAGATATTCAAGCTGGATAATCCCGACAATAGGGATAACTGCCTTTATCCATACTACCTTTTGCAAAAGGAGTTGGCAGCCAAGGGAATCAGCCTGAACACATACGATTATTTAAAAGAAGGCAATGATAAGGATTATGCCTTGCTATTTTTTGATTTCCCTAAAAATATTGATTATTACCTCCAAAAACACAAAAACATTGATAAATTTTTAATCGTATACGAATCCCCCATTAAAAATCCAGCCAATCAAGACATTAAAAACCATATCTTTTTTAAAAAAATTTTCACCTGGAATGAAACACTGGTGGATAATAAGAAATATTTTAAAGTAAACTACGCCCAACTGGTGCCAAGGGAACTGGACTATAACCTGCATGAAAAAAGTAAACTTTGCACCGCGATTTTCAGCCACAAGATGCAATCGCATCAAAATGAACTGTATTCAGAAAGGATGAAAGCCATCCGTTGGTTTGAAGAAAACTATCCTGAAGATTTTGACCTCTACGGGGCGGGATGGGACCATTATTATTTTAAGAATAGGCTCTTCCACCTCAACCGGCTGAAATTCATAACCAAATTGCTAAAGCCTAACTTTCCATCCTACCGCGGCCAGGCCGAAGAAAAAAAACAAACCTATAAAAACTACCGATTTGCAATTTGCTATGAAAATGCGGCATTTGACAACTACGTTACGGAAAAAGTGTTTGATTGTTTTTTCGGGTTTTGCGTGCCAATTTACCTGGGAGCCGGTAATATCAGCAGCCATATTCCCGAAACCACTTTCATAGATAAAAGGAAATTCGAAAACTATGACGCGCTGTACCTATATATCAAAAATATGCCTGACAGTGAATACGAAAAATATTTACAAGAAATAAAAAAGTTTTTGGGCAGTGAAAAAATGCGCCCCTTTACCGCTGAGTACTTTGCCCAAACCATAACGCAAGAATTGGTTAACGGATAACAAACTCAATCTCCTGCTCTATAAGACGATTTTCCAAAAACCGTCTTTTTAATTACTGAGAAAATAGGCAGTAATAACTCTTTAAAGGGTAAAAATGAGTACCCGTAGTAACAAAGGTGTATCAGATATGCCTTCGTAAAATGAGGGTACGCATCTTTATACTTCTTGATGAGCCCTAAGTTGTATCGTAAATTATCCCGGCGGTTTAAATTTGACCTGTTTTGGGAACCCTGCAAATACGCCACAAAATAATCCTGGAAGTTATAAAACTTGCCAAATGTACCTACTTGAAGGAAAAACTCCCAATCTTCAGATACATCAGATGTTTCGTTAAATCCGCCTATTTTCTCAAAAATACTTTTCCTAAACATTGCGCCAGAGGGGGTGAAAAGACAAGAAAAGAGCATTGACTTTCTTATTGCGCCATCTGATTGTGGGTTTAAAACTCTGGAAATTCCTTGCCCTGATTCCGCAACTCTCACGATACCACCGCTCGTCAAAAGATAGTCTGGATTATTTTTAAAAAAATTAACTTGTTTTTCTAATTTTTTATTGTCCAACCAATAATCGTCAGAATCTAAAAGAGCAATATATTCTCCCCTGGCCCGCCTAATTCCGTTATTCCTTGCCCTACTTACCTTTTGATTTTGTTGGTAGATATAAAAAACTCTCGGGTCTTTTAAGTAAGGTTCTAAAATGTTTTTAGTATCATCGGTTGAACCGTCGTCAACGATAATTATCTCAAAATCTTGGTAAGACTGCAAAAAAACGCTATCGAGCGCCTTTTTAATATATTTTTCCCTATTGTACGTAGGTATTATGACAGAAACTAACATTATCTTTTTAGCAAAAGCCAAGGTTTTTGGGAATAAGCAAGGCCTAAAGATGTTATATATTCTTCGTTGATATCTGCGTTCTCGTGCATAGGATGATATTTTGACGATTCTTGAGAGATCGTCAGGTTGGTCGCCACCATGCTACCGCCACTGTTTAGAGCGTCTGCCAAAGATTTTAATACTTCTTTAGCATTGGGTAAATGTTCTATTACGTCAATGCAGATGATAGTGTCATACTTTCTGGAAATTTTTTGGCCAGACGCGATAGTTGCCGGCTCTGCCGGAACTCCCGTCTGTGATGACAAATCAATCATAGGGATATTCAGTTTCGCCTTTGAAAACTGCCATTTGGCATAGTTGTAAGTATTCCCCGCAACATCAGCGTATTCTACCAAAAAACCCCTTTTTGCCAGCATCAAAGACATATCTCCAATACCTCCGCCAAAGTCCAATACTTTGCCTTTGGCGATTTCTAAAACAGCCTGGCGGAACTTTTTTTGGTATCGGGTCATATGCCACAGTGAAAGTTCAAAATTATAAAACGGTGTTATCTCGTAAAAGTGCTTTTTCTCATCGACGGTTTTGGGGTTTAACATCATCCAAAAATCATTGTTAATCCTGCCTCCGTTTTTTAAAAGCCACACCACCTCTTTTTGGGGAAGATGATAATATTCGGCCAGTGAAACAACTGCCGTCCTGTCAAGGAAAATTATTACATACGCCCAATTTAAAAAACGCTTGGCATGGGTAATCATATCTGGTCGGCGCGTGCAAGGCCGATAGTCTTAAATATTTCGTTAAACTTTTTTTCGTAGGTATACGTTTCCATGGTTTTTTTATAAGCCGCGCCGGCAATCTCCTCCCGCTCCTTGTCGTGTTCCAAGTAGTATTTGATTTTCTTCACTAAATCTTTTGTATTAGAAAAACAAACCAGCTCTTTTCCCGGTTGATAGTAATTTTCCAATCCAGGGGCCTGACCCGATATCATAAATGTCTTGCATCCGGGTATCTCAAAATTCCTGCCTTTGATTTCATTTTGCTGACGAGCTAAAAGGGATTTAACGTTTGGTAGCCACTGGGAAACTGGATTTACTTTGATGGAACCGTCTTCGTGTTTTTTAATAAATATATTAGCAATATACTTTAAGTTCAGTGACCCGGAACACTTGGTAAAATTAAGGTTTATTTTACTTTGGTTGAATATCTTTATCATGTCTTCCTGTGAAACTTTGCCATTGGGCCATCCTCTGCCAAAACATTCCACTTTTATGCCGGCTCTTTGTAGGGCCTGTACTATCTTTCTGCGGTCGCCATGCGGCTGGCCCACAAAACTAACATCATATATTTTAGGCAAACCAAGAGGTTTGTACAAAGCGTCATTACACGCCCAGCCACCCACCACTACATTTTTATAATCAATTCTGGCATAATCTTTTAGGGAAGATTCTTGGTCGGTAGAAACCCAGTTAAAAAGCGGCGCCCAGTTCCTACTGAAGTTTTCAAAGCGCCACTTATCATCGGCAAACCAGTTGAAAGTAATTGTTTTACCCGATTCAGTTATTTTTCTTATAGTTTCCTTTTTAATCTGGTCGCCAAAAAGAAAGAAAAAACACAGCTCTGGTTTTTCTTTTTCAACCGCCTCCAATAGCTTTTGGTTCATCTCATCTTTGCCCAGCTCCAAAGACACCTGGTCAAAGGGGAATAGTACTACCCGGTGTGCGCCATTATTCATTTTCACCAATGAATCATACAAATTGTAATATTCAAAACTCAAACCCAATTCAGGTTTTCCATAATCATACTTGCATGCAATAAAAAGTATTTTCATAAATAACTAAGCGTTGAAAAACTTTACAATCAAACCACAAATATGTTCGATATCTTTATTGGTTAAAAACGATGAAGATGGCAACCACAATCCCCTGGCTGAAATTTCATCTGAATTTTTAAATTTACCTTTAACCCAAGCATATGGTGGCTGGGTATGGATGGCAGGATAGAATGGCCTGGTACCAACATTATTCTCAGCCAAAAATGCCATTAGCTCCGCCCTTTTATCTTTGGGCACCAATATGTCAATAAACCAGGGCGCAGTGCTGATAAAATTGGTTTTTACGCATTCAATTTCCTTCACTCCTTTTAGTAATTTTTCGTAAAGTTGAGCCATTTTTTTCTTCCTATCCACTCTCCATGCAAGCTTTTTCATTTGCTCTACGCCGATAACCGCCTGCAAGTCAGTAAATTTGAAATTATACCCCATAACTTCGTGGTAATCCACACCGGATTTCTCCCTGCCAAAATCTTTTATTTTTAGTACTTTTTGGTATAAATCTTTGTCATCGGTAACCAAGGCTCCTCCCTGGCCGGTGGTTATTATTTTAGGGTATGAAAAAGAAAAACTACCTATATCTCCAAAAGTTCCCAAGTATTTTCCATGATGTTTTGAACCTAACGATTGGGCGGCATCTTCAATTAAAAAAATACTTTTTTCTTTTGCTAGCTTTGCAAATTTTCCCACCTCGGGGCACCTACCGTTTATAGAAACTAACATTATGGCCTTTGTTTTTTTGGTTATTGCTTTCTTTGTTAAATCAAAATCCAAGCAAAGATTTTTTGTATTAATATCAACAAAGACCGGCTTGGCTCCGGCTAATGTGATCGCCGTAGCTGAAGCAATCATTGTATAATCGGGCACGATGACTTCATCCTTGGGGCCTATTCCCATCGCCATTAAAGCAACGGCCAAACTTACGGTGCCATTATTTACCACTACACAATATTTTGAACCGGTATAATCTGCTATGCGCCGTTCAAATTCCATGGTCTTTTTAAATTCGGTCAGCCAAGCACCAGATTTTAAATACTCGGCCATAGCTTTTTGCTCTTTGGCATCAATCCATGGCTCCATTTGGTTAATTTTTTTATTTTTCATTATGATATTCTTTTAAAAACTATCAGTAAATTTTTATAAATCCCTATTATCTTAAAATTTTTAATATGATAAGAGGCGTAATAATGATCCAATAAAATATATTCCAACTCCGGATTATTAATTTCTTTGTTAATCAAATCTTGATCCAGTCGCGACCAAAAATAACTTATGCAAACCATCACATTGGGTTTTAAAAGCATCGCCTCCCTTTTTGGCAATACGATACCAGCCAAATTAAAATGTTCCAGGAATTTTTTTATGGTAACCTCTTTAAATTGTGAAAAATTATCATAACCAAATATATTCCTAAAACCCATTCCTCTTAAATAAACTAGCAAATGCCCAAGCCCGGATCCGTAGTCTAAAATAACCGCATCTTTTTTAATGTTCTTTAAAAGAAAATCTATTACAGCCACATTTGGCGGGTTTAAAAAAAGAGAGTTATTTTTAAGATGCTTCCCGGCGCCCACCCAGTTTAACATCTTATCGGAATACTCCACATTATCGGCATCGTCAAAAACAAATCCATCCATCACTGTCTTAATCTTGACGGTAACACCTTCCAAATGGAATTCTTCTATGCTTTCAGTGATGGCGTCCTCATTAATAGCAAACGAAGGAAAAGAAATTTCGTAAAAAACACAGGTTGCTTTTTTAACTTTATTAAATAAGTAGCTTGCTATTTTTCTGAACGTATAATAATGCATACTAAAATCTTCTCCTGTCTTTTTCAGCGCCCAAATAAGGGCCGTTTTTGACCTCTAAAACTTTAGTATTGTCTTCTAAGATTTCATACCCATGTCCGCCGTTTAAAAATACCGCTGTATCCCCGGCCCGCAATTCAACCGATGCGAATAATTTCTCACCTACAGTAAAAATATCCGCCCTCAAACGGCCTTGGCGTATAAAAATCACTTCTTGGGTTTTTAGAGCTTGACGGGGAGAATCCAAATGGATGTGTGCGGGCAATTTATGGTCTTTTTGGTATCCCCAAAAAACAACTTGCTGGAAATCTTCATCCGCAGATACGACATTCAGGCCTTCCAACCAATCTTCAGATCTAACAATAATTGCCAGGGTTGTTCCGTTATCTATTATTTTTTCTGTTTTCACCTCGCACCTATCAAGCTTATATCTTCGGGTTATCCATCCTTAGAACTTAGCTCGATAGTAATTAGCTCCCACATAGACTACCCAGCAAAGGGCGGAACCCAAAGCTTGATAGGTGCGGGGTTCATCATACGTCTATTGTAGCATCAAAAACCGCTACTGGCTGGCTGGACCATGAGTCTGGTACCACTCAATAGTCTTTTTAATGCCGTCTTCCAGTAAAGTAGGCGGTGTCCAGTTAAACACTTTTTTCATCTGTTCAACATCCATAATTTTGCAAGGCGCGCCATCGGGACGAGATTCATCAAAAACTACTTTACCCATAAAACCAACCATTTCTTTTATTTTAACTGTCAAATCCCCAATGGAAATTCCCACGCCTTGGCCAACATTAATCGGTTCGACTTGAGGCTGAATATCCAATGCTCGTACCAATGCTTCTGCCCCGTCTTCAACATAAAGCCACTCTCTAATTGGTTTGCCACTGCCCCATACAGTAACTTCTGGTAAATTACTCTTTTTAGCTTCACAGAATTTCATTACCAATGCGGTTAATGCATGAGATCTTACCTCATCAAAGTAATCCCGGGGTCCGTACATGTTAGACAAAATTAAATGAATGGAATTAAACCCATATTGCTGGTTATAAGCCTTGGCCTGAACCCAGCTAGCCTTTCGCGCAATTCCATAAGTCAAAACAGAATCGTGCAAAGGCCCAGACCACCACTGGTCTTCTTTGAATGTTGTCAGGTGGGCGGGGTAAGTACAATTGGAAATGGGGTTGATAAATAGTTTCACACCGGTCAGCCGAGCAGCTTCCATCAAGTAGGTGTCCATCAAAATATTGTTATAAAAAATTTCACCCTGATGCTTTAAGCCAAATTCAATCCCGCCCACGTAAGCCGCGCAATTAATAACTGCGTCAAATTTTTCTTTTTCGAAAAGGGCGAGGGTTTTTGCAAAGTCCCTAAAATCAATCCCGTCTTTTAAAGAAAGCGAAACAAAATTAATGCCCTCTTCCTGTAACTTTTTTACAACGCTTTTGCCCAGAAAGCCGTCACCTCCGGGAACAAATACTTTTTTAAAAGCAGTCTTCATTAATATCTAAAAAATTAATCTTTTTTCCACCAACGATTTGGAAACTTCTCGGCTAAGATTTTGTCCCCCTCCCCGGGAGGCGTAAGTCCGGTGGCGCGCAAATCGGCGTCCACCATAATTTTTACCAAATCTTTAAAAGTTATTTTTGGCTGCCAGCCAAAGGTTGCTTTGGCTTTGGCGGAGTTGGAAATCAATAAATCAACTTCGGTCGGCCTGAAGTAATTATAATCAATTTTCACATGGTCTTGCATACTAAGTCCAACATAGGCAAAGGCTTCTTTTACAAACTCCTCAATATAGTGGGTTTCACCAGTTCCAATCACAAAGTCTCCGGGCTCTTTTTGTTGCAAAATCTGCCACATACTTTCTACATACTCGGGCGCAAAACCCCAATCGCGCTGGGATCGTAAATTTCCTAAATAAATAAACTTTTCTTTGCCGGCTAAAATATTGGCTATGCCACGGGTAATTTTGCGGGTCACAAAAGTTTCTCCCCTCCGCGGCGATTCGTGATTGAAAAGTAAGCCGTTAGAAGTAAACATGTCATAAGCTTCGCGATAATTTTTCACAATCCAAAAACCGTACAACTTTGCCACGCCGTAGGGCGAACGAGGGTAAAAGGGTGTGGTTTCGGTTTGTGGAGTTTCCATTACTTTCCCAAACAGCTCGCTGGTTGAAGCCTGGTAAAACTTAACCTTCTTTTCCATACCCAAAAGCCGGACTGCTTCCAGCATTCGCAAAGTTCCAATGGCATCTGCATTAGCGGTGTATTCGGGGCTTTCAAATGAAACCTTCACATGGCTTTGCGCCGCCAAATTATAAATTTCATCCGGCTTGATTTTTTGGATTAAGGCAACCAAACTTGTCGCGTCGGTCATGTCGCCATAATGAAACAAAAACTTGGCGCCGGGCGTGTGCTGTTCATCAACAATAATATGGTCAATGCGCGAAGTATTAAAGGTGCTTGCCCGGCGAATGATGCCATGCACCTCATAGCCCTTTGAAAGCAAAAACTCAGCTAAATATGAGCCGTCTTGTCCGGTCACTCCGGTAATCAAAGCTTTTTTGGATTGCGGTTCCATTTTATAAATTGTATTAGGTTGGATTTGATTCATACCATTCAATGGTTTTTTTCAAACCATCTGTAAATTCTGCTTTTGCTAAAAAATTAAACTCTTTTTGGGCACGGGACACATCCAATAATCTGCGTGGTTGGCCGTCCGGTTTTGTGCTATCCCAATGAATTTCACCTTTATATTCCATTAATTTGCAAATTGTTTCAATTAAATCTTTTATAGAAATTTCCAGTTGCGAACCCAAGTTAACCGGCTCGCCTTTGTCATATTTTTCTGTGGCCAACGCAATGGCTTCCGCGGCGTCTTCAACATATAAAAATCCTCGCGTGGCCTTCCCTGTTCCCCAAACTTCAATATACTCTTTATTATCTTTTTTGGCCTCGTATACTTTTCGTATCAGCGCGGCAATCACATGGCTTGATTCTGGGTTAAAATTATCGCCAGGTCCGTATATATTAATGGGTAAAAGATAAATAGCATTGAAACCGTATTGCTTCCTATATGCTTGGGCTTGAACTAGCAACATTTTTTTTGCCAAACCATATGGAGCGTGTGATACATCCGGGTACCCTTCCCACAAATCTTCTTCTTTAAATGGGATGGGTGCCAATTTTGGATATACGCATATCGTACCAATAGTTACAAACTTTTCTACCCCGGCCAGTCTGGCAGCTTCCATCATTTGGATTCCCATAATAGCATTGTCATAAAAAAGTTCGCCAGGCTTTTGGCTATTTAAACCTATCCCACCAACTTTGGCCGCCAAATCTATTACAATGTCCATTCCTTCAACCGCTTTCTTGCAATCCTCCCATTTTTTCAGATCTAAGTCCTTTATGGTCGGTAAAAACAGATTTTCTTTAGGAACTTTCCTTTTTTCCAACAAGTTCTTGACCAAATGCCTTCCAACAAAGCCGTCAGATCCAGTTATTAAAATCTTTTTTTGTGTTAAATCAATCATTAAAAACCTATTTAATAATAACGTCATACTACCCTAATTTCCATTTTTTAGCAATACAGGACATTGACAAAGCCATATTTTTCTGTTAATAATATGGCTGTACATTGTCATTACTAATCCCCCAACCTACGAGGTACCTATGCAAACCGCAGAACAACGGTGGCCCGAACTCTTCGCCCTGGTGGCAAAAGACCATGAAGGCCTGGAAGAAGGCCACGATATCCACCACGTTACGCGCGTGGCCCATTACGGCCGAATCATCTACGAAGCCGAATGGCCAGATGATGAGCGGGGCACGCATATCACAGAATATGCCTGTCTGTTTCATAACGCAGACCGCATCTTGGAGAAAAGACTTGGGGCAGCAAATGTCACGCCAACGCTCATCGAAGAGTTGGTCAACGGATGGCTTGCCCTCTATGTGATACCCGATCACGACCTGGAAGTCATCCTTAACGCCGTATTGACCCACAACGGCAAGAACGACCCCAACCACTCAAAGGTGGCCAAGGCATTGCGGGACGCAGACCGAGTGGTCAACCTGGAACTGGATGTGATTCCCAGGTCTGCCCAACGTTTCCACGACAAACCGGTGATGGACTACCAGTGCTTTTTCCAAACACCACCCAACTTCCGCGACCCAAAAACAGTCATGGAAGACTTGGCACTGTCGCTGGAATGGGTGGATCCAACCCACCCTTGTTGCCTCCAAACAGGAACGGGCATGAAACTGGGGCTGGAGCGAGCAAGACTGCTCCACATGTACTTTGACCTCCTCAAGACGCAAATGAAGGCCTACGGGTACTTCAAGAAATAACCAAAAAGCGGTCAAACCCGCTTTCGCAAAGCCCATCTTGCAAAAGACGGGCTTTTTTACTGCCCAAGATTGACAAAATAGTAAAAGCGATATATTATATCAACACTGTAAACAGATTACACAAACCGTACCTTGTTATAGGAGACTTGCAATGCACGCCATAGATCAATTCCGCAAACTGGGCGCCGAAGAACGTTTCAAGGGCTGGCCACTGATCGTGGGGAGCACGGAGCTGGGGCCGAAAATCCCCTACTTCGGCCAAGTGTTGAACTACAAGCTCCAAACAGGCAACGGAGTCGAGGACTACACCTCGCTCCTACGCCACTTCGGATGGGCAGTCTGTTTTGGCGTCACCATCGACCAGCGGGTGGTTACCATCTGCCAATGGAAACCGGGGGCCAACAAGGCAGGTTGGGAACTGCCACCCGGCGGAATCGGAAAAATGGGACCAGGGGTTTCCATCGAAGAAATCACCCAAAAAACCGCTGATGCCTACCTAAAGGAAACTGGGTTTGGCAAGGGGAAACTCACCCACCTGGGTCGTGTCCTAATCGAAACCGGCAAGTACCGAGGCGCCGGACCCGATGATCATGGTTTGGCCGCACACATGTTCCTTGCAACGGAACTTGAACACGTGCAAGACGCACGCCAGCCAAACAAAAACGAGATCATCGAAACCATCATGGTTCCGCTCGATGAATTCCCCGCAGTGCTCGAATCTGGCCTCTTCCTTGAAGCCAGTGCCGTTCCCTGCGCATGGCAAGCGCTACTCAAGTTAGGGGCACTTCGCTGGTCGAAGTAGTCCGAAACAAAAAGCGACCTACGTCGCACACTCAAAGCCCATTTTATCAAAGACGGGCTTTTTTCTTGTCTTAAACACGCCACGAGCTCGTGGCGTGTTCATTTTCCCTGGCAAATACTCTAAAATACATTATACACCTACTACGCACGTGCGTAGTAGGTGTATATTCAGATTCAATGCAAAATTCGCCTGATGGTGGCGCAAACCCGCTTGATTTCACTGTCTTTTAATCCCAAACCGCTTGGTAAGTACAAGCCATATTTGGCGATTCTTTCTGCGACAGGATAATTTCCTTTTTTAGTATACTTTTTCAACACGGGCTGTAAATGCATAGGGTAAAAAAATGGGCGGGTTTGAATTCCTGCTTTTTCCAGTTTTTTGGCGAATACTTCGGCAGTCATGCCAAATTTTTTATCTCCTCCTTCGCCAAGGCTTCGGCGGACAGGCAACACTATTCCATACATCCAATAGACATTTTTTGCCCAGCTTTTTTCTGCGGGCAGTTGCAACCCTTTAATATCTTTTAACAATTTCGTATACTTTTGAGCGTTCTCTCTTTTTATTTTTATTAACTTCTCAATATTTTTTAATTGGGCAACTCCAACCGCTGATTGTAAATTAGTTATCCGATAATTTTTTGCCAATTCTACGTGGTAAAATCTTCTTTTATCGTTAAAACCCAAATTCCTTAAAAATTTTGCTCTTTGGGCAAACTTTGAATTATTAGTTAAGACCATTCCCCCTTCGCCGGTGCTGATAATTTTATTGGCATAAAAACTAAAAATAGAAATATCACCAAAACTACCGCATTTTTTACCTTTATAAGTTGCTCCATGAACTTCCGCCGCATCTTCAATCACCAGCAATTTATATTTCTTGGCAATTTTTAAAATAGCGCCAATATCACACGGGTGACCATACATATGAACCGCCATAATCGCCTTGGTTTTTTTAGTAATCTTCTCTTCAATTTTCGTTACATCAATATTCCAGGTTTCCGGTTCAGAATCCACAAATATAGGAGTCCCTCCATACGCTAAAACTGCCAACGCGCAAGAAATAATGGTAAATGTCGGCATAATCACCTCATCCCCTGGCTTTAGGCCTATAGCGCCCACGGCAACTTCAAGCGCCGCAGTCCCAGAGGAAACTGCCACGCCGTGTTTTCTGCCAACATATTTTGCAAAATTATTTTCAAATTGTTTTACAAACGGCCCCTCTGAAGAAATCCAACCAGAATCAATGCATTCCTGCAGATACTTTTTTTCGTTGCTTATAAATAATGGCCTGTTTACGGGAATCATTCTATGCCTTTAATTTTAACTTTGCTGTCATCACTCACATACGGCCCTTGTTTTATTTCAACCATTTGTGTTTCTTCCAAAAATTCAAACCCATGGCCACCGCTGGCCAATAAAATAACATCACCAGATGTCAGTTCCCGCGAATCAATATATTGTTCGCTGGCATCATACAGATTCACTTTTACCCTGCCACTTTTTATCAACAATACTTCCTGGGTTAAATGAATATCCCGTTTGATGATTTTATGGGTATGCGCGCCTATAGTGTCTCCCTTTTTTCGAGAAATGAAAGCTAGCTGCTGAGAAAAATCAGCGGGTGTAAAAAAATTAGTACCCTCTTTGTGGTAATCACTATAAATAACAATAGCGAGAATATCTTCTTTATTTTTAATAGTTTCTATTTCTTTTTCCATTTATTTAAGTTTTTTAATCACTACTTCAATTGAATATTCCCCATCACTGTGAACCAACGGATCAGTAATGGTATGGTCTTCAGCGCATTCTTTGGCGTATATAATTTGGGCATCCGGTAATGTTTTTTTGATTAACGGTACAATGCCCAACGTTACAGGAGCTTCGTCTTGATCTAAAAGGAAAAAGTGCTTGTGGTCGGGATTATATAAAGAAGGCAAAGTTTTTTTCTTTTCGTATAAGTCCCGATGAGGCAAATAGAGTAACAAATATCCTCCTGGCTTTACAGCTCGCCACCAATTTTTTAAAGATATGGCAGGGTCAACCATATGCTCTATCACATGCGAAGTATACACAAAGTCAAAACTGTTATCTTTAATGCTTGTTATATACTGGGCATCTCCATGTTCATAATCAAAACACTGGCAATCGGGTGTAATCGGGTCTCCCCCAAATCCTACATCTAAACCACGGCCCGCGCAATACTTTTCAAAAAAGCCTTCTCGTAACCGCCTTGGCTTAGCCTTAGTGGTTTCTGCAGGCCGGTAGCCCCAGCCAAAAACCCTAAAATAGTACGGCCTTAGGCGACGATAAAGAGCCATTGGAATAAAACCCCTGGCTATTTTTTTAATACCTTCATGCTTTGTTACCTTTTCCGGCGCTGATTGGCACATACTTTTTGACGGTTCTTAAAAGGTTATAAAATGGATATTCTAATGCTATCAGATTGAGTTTACTTAGAAAAGGGCTTCTGATAAAGATATGGAATGATTTTGAAGGGAAAAAGAAATAGGCAAATCCGTACTTTTTGGCCAAAATATTAAGTGATTTGGCAGAATAAATGGCAATATGCCCTACATCCGGTCTCAAATACCACCAATCAGTTAACTGGCTTTCTATTATTCCATCTGAAGTTTCAGTGGTGAATATCAATACATCCGAAGCCAGATCAAGCAGCACTTTCCATTCTGAAACATCGGTAATATGTTCGGCCACTTCTACCGCTAAAACCACATCCGATTTTTTCGGTTCGCTTAATATTTCATAACTACCGGCATAGGTTGGCTTTACATATTTATCATAATAAAGCACATCACATTTTTTATCTATTTTCGAAGTAATGTACCCATTGCCGCCACCATAGTCCAACACCGTTACATTTTTTTTATGCTTAAAAAAGCTGTACCAATCCAATAACATATTTATTTTTTGGGAATAGCTGTCTCCCCGATTTTTCCAGCCATAATCAATATCTTCAAAATAATTATTTTCGTATACCTTGCTGATTTTTGATTGTAGTTTTTGAGTATCCGCAAAATCTTTATCAAACAAAAAGGCGCACTTTCTGCACTTGTGGTAATCATACACCTGATTTAATGTATCTTTTTTTGATACTAAAAAATATGCGTCTGATTTGCAAATTGGGCACATCATGCTATTTTTTTAGCTATAACAAATATATCCCACTTGTTTTCCGAGATAGTTGAATTCAAATCCATGAAATTGCAGACTTTTAGCATAGCAAAACCATTTTTATGTAAGAAATATTCAATTTCTTTTAAATACCAAAATCTCATCGGATGGTTTTCTTCGGTAACTTTTTTACCGTTAACACTAATCGTGAATGTAATATCTATAATGCTTTTCTCGGTATCTATGGTTTGAGTAGTAAGGCGCGTAATCTCTTTGCCATCTTTTAAAAACTTTCTGGCTCTATTTTGCGGCTTATCTTTTAAAACGGCGGGGCCGTACCAACCATCAAATACCATTAACGAACCTTTTTTCAACGACCTCGAAACATTCTTTAACATGTTTTCCATCGCATCATTTTCTGTCATATATCCTACAATATTAAACATTGCCATGGCAAAATCAAATTTTTTGTTAACCTTAATATTTGAAATATCTGCCACCTTAAAATCAATACTGACGCCTGCTTCTCTGACCTTGTGTTTTGCAATTTTAATCATTTTGGCAGATCCATCTATTCCTAAAATATCAAACCCTTTTTGGGCCAAAATAATATCGTGACTAGCGGTCCCACAGCCTAAACTTAAAATACTTTTAACTTTTACAGGGGAATATTTCTTTACCACACTCATCAAAAAATCAACCTCTTTTTTATAGTCTTTTTGCAGGTAGATCTCATCGTAATAATCCGCGTATTTTTGGAAAACACTCATACTTATTTTTTGGTAATAATCTTTACTGCCTCTAAGAGACTTTTAACATAATGATTGGCCTCAAGTTTTAATTCTTTGGGCAATTTTTTTCCAATTTTTATGGCTCTGATATTTGCCCTCCTGGCTACCACTACATCTTTTTTATCATCTCCAACCATCCAACTTTTGCTTAAATTGATATTAAAATCTTTCATTGCTCTTAAAAACATGCCCGGTTCTGGTTTTCGGCAACTGCAACCATCGTCCGGATGATGAGAACAATAGTAAATTCCATCGATCCTAGCTCCATGTTTTTTCAATTGGCCAACCATCCAACGATGAATCTCTTTTAATCTGTTTTCTGTAATAATCTTCCTGCCAATACCAGACTGGTTTGTTATAACAATAATCTTGTAGTCTGTTTTAGAAAGTTGTTTTATGGCGCTTATTGCGCCCGGCATAAATGTAAAATCACCTATTTCTTTCACATAATTTTCGTGGTTGAAATTAATGGTGCCATCCCTGTCCAAAAAAACTGCCTTAACTTCAGGCACAGCGCGAGCTTGTATAATTCTCTCAATCAAATCACTGGTTGCAAATACTCTTTTTTTCAAAACATGCACCTTTCCCCCGTTTTTTTCTACTACATTGCGTTCAATGCAGTTTTTTCCCCAATCGGAACCGTTACAGTAAACATTCGGTTTTATTTCAGAAAGAATTTCAACGGGAGTTAACTCATCAAACAGCGTCACGTGGTCAACAGCCTCCAGAGCTGAAAGCATTTGAACTCTTTGGTCTTGCGAACTTAACAAATGATTGGCTCCCTTGTATGACTTGACTGATTCATCGCTGTTTAACAGGATAATTAAAACATCGCCCTGTTCTTTTGCTTCCTGGATTGCAACAATATGCCCTACATGCAATAGCTCAAAACTGCCGCTGAAAACAACCACCTTTTTCCCCTTAGCTTTTAGAAGCCTTGCAAGGGAAATAATTTCTTTTTTAGTTTTTAACTTTTTACTTTTCATCTTCTAAGCTTTGTTTTAATTCATCAAGCTCCACCACGGCGGTGCCCATTTTATTTACCACAATACTGGCGGCAAAACTGGCTATTATGGCGCCCTCTTCCATAGAAGCTTGTGATGCGCATGACAAGCAAAGTGCGGCCGCCACCGTATCTCCGGCTCCCACAATATCAACCACTTCTTTTGCCAAAGCCGGAAAATGAATAACTTTTTCCCCCTCAAACAATATCATACCATCAGCTCCCTGCGTAACTAATACATTGCAATGTAACTGCTCTTGAATTTTCTTGCCCGCCTTTTGGACTGTAGTACTTCCACTTATCTGCAAAGCCTCTTGAGTGTTAGGGGTTAACATTCCTATGTTTTTAAAATAAGAGGCGTGTGCCGCGGGTTTTATATCCCCGATAAGCGGTTTTTTATATTTATTTGCCAATAGCACTATTGTCTTGGCTACTTTTTCCGTTACAAAACCTTTTCCGTAGTCACTAACTATCAAACCATCCCAGTCTTTAATATTATCTGATATGAATTTTATAACAAACTCCTCTGTTTTTTTGCTTATATCATTGGTGGTTTCTCTGTCTACCCTTACTATCTGCTGGCCCTTGGCTACAATTCGGGTTTTGAAGGTAGTAGGCCTGTCTTTTAACGTGAAAATACCATGCTGATTAATTCCGCTTTTTTTTATCTCGCCTAAAAACATTTTCCCCTCATTATCATTGCCAACAGCTCCAACCAAAAAGACATTAGCGCCCAATGCTCGGATATTATTTGCCGCATTGGCCGCCCCGCCCAATTTATATGTTTCTTTATCAAACACCACAACTGGAATCGGCGCTTCCGGAGAAATTCTTTCAACATCACCAAAAACAAACTGATCTAGAATCAAGTCTCCGATAATTCCGATTTTCTTTCCCTTAAAATGACTGATGATGCTAAGCAATTTTGTTCTTTTCATATAATGCCTTTTCCGCAATTTCACTTATAATATGTATCACTAAAATATGGCTTTCCTGGATCCGGGGAGTGTTTTTTGAAGGGATTTTAATCGCCATATCCAGTAACTCCAGAACCTTTTGGCTCTTGTCACTTACCAGGCCAATAGTAACCAAACCCTTGTTTCTGGCCGAAATCAGGCCATTGGCAATATTAGCAGAATGTCCGCCTTGTTTCAACTCAACATCACTGGTGGTAATGGCTATGGCAATATCCCCTTTTTGACCTAGCGCTTCTACTTGTTTTGAAAAAATATAGTCGTACCCAAAATCATTGGCAATAGAAGTCAGCACCGAAGTATCCGTAACCAGAGAAATAGCCGGCAACGGAACTCTATCAATTTTAAACCGGTTTACAAATTCTCCGGCAAAATGTTGGGCATCGGCAGCCGAACCGCCATTACCGAAGATCAATATCTTTTTCCCATTTTGCAACGCATCAATGATAGTTTTTGTTGCATTTTCTATCGCCTCCACTATTTCCGGCAAATCATGTAAATGCTGCTTAACAGAAATTGATTCTTTTATGATACTCTTAATCTCTTCTTTCATCTTTTTATTGCCTTTATTATTTGGTTAAAAGCTTCCTCTAACTTGCTATTTCCATCAGATTCGTCTCTTTTTTGTAATATTACCGCGTTTTCAGATCCCGCGGACCAAGCCTGATACGGGAAAAATCGTTCATAATGTCCCTGCCACCGTAAGCAAATTACTGAAACACCAATGGCTGAAGCCATATGCATGGAGCCTGTTTCCGCTCCTATATATATGGATGAGACAGATAGAATTTTTGCAAACTTTGACAATGTTTTTCTACCGGCAAAGTTATAAGCTTTTATTCTCTGCTCTTTCAGCAAATCCTGGATTTTGACGCAATCATCTACATCTCTTGGACCGCCGATTAATATAAACTGGAAAGAACTATTGTGATTATGTAATCTTACTATCAGTGAAATGAAATTTACAATCGTCCAACTTCTATTAGGTTCGCTACCGTTGGGGCAAATAATTAAAACCGGTTTTGTGCTATCGATACCGGTCGAAGTTAAAATATGCCTACCTTCGGACCTTAGTGTTTCTGGCATATTCCAATGTGGCAACCCTGATCCCAATATAGTGCGACCAGAGACGGGCGATCCGGCATAGCCGGCCTCGCTCGCGTCTTGAGCCACTTCATTTAAAAAATGTATATTTCTGTCCGACTCAAGGCCTGAGGCAGGGTTTTTAACTAAACGGCTGTATTGGGAATCATTTTTTGCTTTGATTTCTGGCGCAATATTAGATACGTCTCCTTCGTATCCGATTTTTTTTGATTCTTTAGAAACCAGCACCCATCTGTCACTTTTTTCAGTTCTGGAAAAAGTTGGGTGTAAAACAATTTCTGGTGCCGATAACCGTATTTTTTTAAGAATTTTATAATAATAGAAAGGATTACGGTTATAGTCCTTGCCATTAACCGCAATGAGTTCGTCAAAGTAATTACCATCCCCAAAACCCGCCCCTTCCGTGTCTGGCCCTAAAATCTTGTTTTCTCGGACCAGTTCTGCAAGCTCCTGCCAAACGGCATCACCGATTAATACAATTTTGTAACCAGGATATATTTTTTTAAAATATGGCAACGTGGCTGAAAATAATACAAAGTCGCCAATGGTATCAGAGCGCACAATATGAACCGTTTTTTGGAGCGGGCCGATAGGAATTCTTTTTACTTTTTCAAATAAAATCTTTTCAATCGGTACCAATAATGATTTTAATATTTTTCGCATAATGCGCTGCATGAGTTATATTTTTTTAATTTCAGATAAAATTCCTTGGAAATTTTTTGAAAATGTATAATCTTGTTCATAAAGCTTAAAAGCTGCCGCTCGGTACTGCTCGTAATTTTGCATAATTTTTTTAATGGCATCACCGATAAGGTCAGGAGAGCTTACGCATATTCCGGCGCCCGTGCTTTCAATTTTTTCTTTCAGGCTTGGAAAATCAATGGTGATGGCGGGTACGCCAGCATTAAGATAGCGGATAAGTTTATTGCAGGCCGAACCTATCTCATAGTAGTTTGGGCCTAAATTTCTATAAAACACCAATCCGATTGCGGCACTTGAAATTAATTCAGGGAACTGGCGTGACTCTAAAAATTCAACCGAGAGGTAGATTTTTTTATTATCTATTACGTTTTGCAACTGGCCCACATACTTATCTGACCGGCTAAATTTTGCCCATGTATGTAAAACCAAAACATAGTTATCCGGCCACTTTTGCACTGCCTGGGCAATCTCCAAACTCATGCTTGGCCAATTAAGGTTGCCCGCATACAGAATGATTTTTTTGCTCTTAGGAATGTTAAGTTTTTTATATAAATAATCAGTGGTATGTTTATAGGCGTCTTCCCATAAAGAATTAGGTAGCAGCTGTATCTTTTGCGGATCCAACTGGTTGTCTTTAATTAAATATTGGGCCCGATGCCTATCTTGGATAATCGTAAAAAGGCATTTTTGATTGCATTCCCGCTCCAAGGTTTTCATCACCTTGTCAATTTCAGTTTTGCATTCATCCGCCAACAGAAGTTCCATATTTTGGTAAATAACGGGGAGGCTGTAATCTTGCGCCAGCAACGTTGCCGAAAGTAATCCTCTGGGTTCCACGCCAATAAGGCAGAGATACTCCTGGTTAATATACTTTTGTAAATATTTTGTAAATTTATAAACTTGGGGGAAAAAGTATTTTTGATAGTTAAGCAGTTTTTCCTTAAAAGATGTGTAATTTTGCGTTTGTAAAAGTTGTTTTTGGAAAAAAGCGTTTTTTACATCCGTTATTTTTTTTACTAACATGTCCAGCCCTGCACCAAGGTTAAAATATAAAATTCTTTTTGATAATATTCCAGTTGTACTTTTAAAACCCGTGGCAACCGTAATTACTCTTATATTCTTTTCATCAAAATCTACCTTAGCACTTTCATACATGTATTTATCAATAAAAATATCAACAAAAAACCCTTCCTTGGCTAGGGATATTGCCATACTGGTAGTATCAAGTAAAACACCCAATGGGTAGTCAGCTGTTATAATGCCGATTCGTTTCTTCATACCGGTATAGAGTTTATTGCTTTAATAATAGTGCCCGCAAAAGCTTTATCGCTATAATCCTCTAGGGCCTTTGCATAATTACTTTGCAGTACTGCTTTTTGTTCTTTTGATTTTAATTGATAAACAAAACTAATAACCCTTACCATGTCACCGACATCATTTTGCCTAAAAATAAACTTTGGGTTGTCTATTACTTCGGGAATAGAGCCATTATCGGAGCCAATTACTAGTGTCTGACACAACATGCTTTCCGCTATAACGGAACCAAACAACTCAGTAAATCCATCATACGCTGACGTAGTGGGCATTACCATCAGATCGGATGTGTTATAGAGATATTTAATATCATTATTGCCTAAATTTTCCGTCCAAATAACTCTTTGTGCCAAATTATTGCTTTCAATAAAGCCGCTAATCTTTTCGTAATAATCGAGATTGTAATCGTCTGTTCTTTGGGCCAATAACACAATAAAATTATCAGGCAATCTTTTTAGAGCTTCCAAAAGCAGTAGCAAACCTTTTTCTGGAACAAGACGACCGGCAAAACCCAGCACATACTTGCCCTTAATATCAACATGGTTTTTATCTTGTAAAGGTAATTTAGCCCATATTTGGCTGCGCGATTGGTCTATGTTATGAAAAAATGCTTCGGGTACCCCTAAATATATTTGCGTGAGTCCTTGGTATTTTTTGAACGTAGTAAGGGTTTTGATTTTTTTACATTCTTCTTTATTCCTGCAAAATAAAATGCTGATATTATTCAGTAAAAAGCCGGCTTTGATGCTATTTGCAAAATTATTTTTAGTGAGATACTGACTTGCAACAAGAGTAAGAATAGTATAGTTGAAAAAGAAAAGTTTTTTTAAAAGAACTATTAAAAATACGTTCTTTGAAAAAAATTCGTCTCCGATATAAACAATATCTGGTTTGAACTTTTTGATTGCTTTGATTATGGAAATAATATAGGCTAGTTTATTGTTAGATTTGTAAGCTCGCGTAAAATCAAAAACCTCAGTTTCAAAACCTTGCTCATTGAAAATCTTCAGGTATTCAGTAAATATCTGGGAATAATTGTCGTATTCTTTTAAAAAGAATAGTATTCTTTTTGCCATGACTGTTATCGTAGCCTTAATTTACTTAATACTTTTCCGGCCAATCTTCTGGGGTTTAATATTAAACTTATTGCTTTCGGCCAAGAACCAAGGCGTGGATGCAATACCGGAAGAGTTTCAAAATAACGAGCCAAATGACCGATAGTCAATCTTGGATTTTTAAAACCATTTTTAGTAAGTAACATTGTGGCATCATCAAGGGTGAAAACATATGAGTATCCACCGGCCAATCTTCTATTTTCTTGCGATTCAGGCCCCTCCCATTTATCTTTTGACCCCTGCAAATAAGAATGACTATGTTCTTGATGCACTGCGGTAACCACCGCGGTTGTATCAACTACAGGAATACCAAGAGAGCGAACCCTATACACCGTCCAGTTATCTCCCCCGGGTCTTCCGGCGGCAAAATTTTCAGGAAAGTTAAAGGGAATATCATCCGGGAAAACGAAATAATCCATCCCTGCCGGACCATGCAGTACGCCCTCCTTTTCTGCAATATCTTTAACTTTTTGCTCCCAAGAGGGGTCATTAAAATCAAGCGGGTCTTTTATTTTAGTATCGGTGCGCTGCCCTCCGATAAAAAATGTGGGTTTTTGCGAAACCTTTTTAACCGCGTCCATAAAATCCGACAGTAAAATAATATCCGAATTCAAATACGCATGAATTCGGTAGCGAGCCACTTTTTTAACCCTACCAAAAGCATCGGCCACCAGGGGTGTGCCAAATTTACTCACCTTAACGTCAGGAATATGTTTAATATTAAATTCATTCGCAAATTCCGCCACCCCCTCTTCATTACCCAAAAGGATAATTTCACATTCGGGGCGAAGCTTTAACCAGCTTAAAATCGCATTTCTTTGAATGGTATTAATGTGACCGATAAATGGTTTGGGAATCCCAAATATGGTTATCATAGATTGGCTTGTTTTATTGCGACCGCTTTTTTAAGAAGTTCCAACGGCTCTTTTGTAAACTTTTGCTCTAAAGCTTTATTTTGATAATCAAGAGCTTCCTTTTGCAAGGCAGGAGAGGCAATTAATTCTTTCAGGATTTTTGGCATCGAAACCATGTCGGGGCACAAAAGTTTAGGGTGACAAACCATTTGATGATACAACTTATCCTGCTCTCCAATACAAATTAATCCCAAGGCGGCAGCCTCACGAATCCCTTGCCCTGGACCGCTATAGCGCCCCACCGCAATATAATATTTACACTGGTTTAACTCTCCAAGGTACACAAGAGCATCTTTCCATGAGGGAGGATCCGTAATTCCGAATGGCGTTTTATTGAAATTACCCTTTTGGTATACAGGTATTCCAATTACTTTTTCCAATCTTTTAACTGCCTTTTCAGCAGAATCGTTCCACATTTTTGTCATTCCTAAAGCAGATAAAAGGCGCCACTCGGCCCACGCCACTTCTTTTTTTTCAACCGGGCGAGACGCGAGAGTTGCCGGCTCTGCCGGAACTCCCGTCTGCGGAAATATGGATTGCAATGCTTTCACATCAAACGGATATGGGAAAGAGACCGATTGGGGAAGCGTTTTCAGCGTTGAATTTGAGTCCAGCATTACCGCTAAAAATAAATCAAAATTACCGAGAGGGTTTTCAATAGATTGGTTATACAGGCGGTCCCAATGTTCCGGTACAAAATAGGCAAACAGCGTTTTTGATTTTTTAGGGATTTCCAAAATAGGGTCTAAGGTAATTACCAAGTCGTATTCATCCACGGGAATATCTTTTACGTTAACAACATTTGTTGTATATTTTTCCATAATCTTGGCTCGTGGAATATTTTTTAATATATCAGCCACATAATCTGATACCAATTTGCCCTGCCCGACAACATACCAATCAGCCTTCAGTAAACAGGCAAGTCCCCAAAAAGTAATGGTGCCGGGCCAGATATCAAAAATCTTAGCGGGATCAGTATCCTGCCATTTTATGCTTGACCAGGGCCCCTGGGCATCATAGATTTGTTTTACAATAGCTACTTTCACCCCGTTAGAAGTCTGGGCAAAAAGTATTTTTCATGAAAAATACTTTTTGCTTGCGCTTTTTAATTAGTAATACTCTTTATAAACGTACCCGCTGAAGCTTCTGTGATAATACCTCAAAACTTCTAACGGGGTTCATTGGCTCTTCCCTTTTATAGCGATAATGAAACCTTCGTATTCTCTCGGCGAACGCTCCACAATATTACCCCCTGCATCTGGTGTAAAAAAAGTGTATCCGAAATCCTGAAGCAGCCACAGTATTTCTACAGGATGATAACCGAATTTGGCCGTATTGGCGCTTGAAGTTTTATAGATAATAACCGGAGCATCGGCGGCCAGAAGTAAATCTTTCATGTTTTCAAAAAGCCCGAACTCATTTCCCATGGCATTAACCCTTATCAAATCTACTTTTTTTACCCCTGTTTCTTTAAAAAAGATATCGAAATCAATAACAGGAAGCTGATTATAAATACTTATGTTTTTAGAAAAGGCGTTAATTTTGATATTTTCTTGCAAAACGTCAAAGGCCTCTTTTTCTTCTTCAAAAGAATGCACGGTGGCATCTTTAAAAGACGCCCGCACTGCTAAAGAAAAAAACCCTTCGCAACTTCCTATATCAAAAAAAACCATTTCGGGTTTTAAAAACTTTTCTATAATACTGAATTCATATTCTTTTTGATCGGGATTCATCCAATAATATAAAGATTCTTTACCGTGGCAATTCAACACAAATGAAGCGCCATTATCCATTACAGCGTCTACGGGCTTACCTTTGAAAATAGCGTTGCGGACGGTAAATAAAAAGATGTGGGCATCCAGAATGCTTTTTAAAAAAAGGGAGCGCATTAAAAAAACCCAGC
The DNA here is from genome assembly GCA_964372785.1 of uncultured Candidatus Saccharibacteria bacterium. Taxonomy (GTDB): domain Bacteria; phylum Patescibacteriota; class Minisyncoccia; order Minisyncoccales; family Staskawiczbacteraceae; genus VGLO01. The sequence goes on along the minus strand of CAYJSA010000005.1, from coordinate 2,890 downwards.
GGTATATTTTTTTAAAAAGTACTATCAAAAGACTATCCTCCGGCGCAATTTTAAAAATCCCCTTTTTCAGGTTTTTATTAAACATGTTCTGAAATCTTCTGTAAAAAGTAATTCGCTATCGGCTTTACCATAAAATATTTTTTGGCACGCGAAACAGCCTGGCTGCGGTAGCTATCTAGAATTTCGGGGTTTTTATACAAAAATCTGCATTTTTTAATAAACTCAAGGTAAGAACTATAAACGGCATATTCACAAAGCTCTGTTAACGGATATTCTGAAACATCTGTGCGGGGCTTTGACATTAGCACTAAACACCCCGAAGCATAAGCTTCCCAGGGTCTTTTAGAATCCCAAAATGACCAGTGATCTATGCCCGGATATATCAACACTTTAGAATTATTGAGTAAATTAAAATATACTTTGTCTAAAATCCAGCGGTGCCAGCTATGTACATTATAATCATTGATAATATGCCCCCTTATTTTTTCGGGCATTATTTCATTGCCCCTACCATACGCCATTTCATTAGAAATTTTACCTGGAATAATCTTAAAACGCCTACAGATCCTTAATAACTTTATCATCCTATCCCGATAGAGTCCCGGGCCGGGAATATGGGTAAAGTCAAATTCCCTTTCTTTAAAGCTTTTATTTTCCGAAACGGAATAATACTGCTTATGGATCCCAAAAGGTAAATAAAACGACTTTGTATCGCCGAATTGTTTTTGGGCGGTAAAAACAACATCCGGCCTATAATCATCAAGAGACTCAACCCAGCGATACGGCGCGACTTCCAGGTTTTTAATTTCTTCTGGAGGATTATACTTGTAATGTTTTACATAGTGGGCGTATTTATCCTGCCAGGTCTTCCAACCGAGGTTGTCATCACCATCTATAAGCACCTTTAAGTAATTACCAAGGTTATATTTTTTGTAATACCCCCATCGTGTTCCCCAATGCAAGGCACTTAATACAAAATCAAATGTGAATTGGCTTGGGTCATCAATAATGTTATTACAAAACCAGGAATTAATATTTGATTTTTTAATGGTGTAAATTTCAAACCCCAATTCTTCAAGACCCTCAATAACAGAAATAACCGCCGCATCATATGATTCGGAACCAATAAATAATATCTTTTTGTTTGGGAATTTTTTTTCACTTCCCAGACTTTGTTGATAAATTTGTTCTAGGATATTCATTTATAGATTTCCCTCTTCCCTTAATGTTAAAATTGAAAGAGCTTTTTTCATCGGTAAAGACCTTTCATTTTGGTAAAACCGGAATACTTCGCGGAATATATGAATTGAAGAAACCATTTCAATAAAACTCCTTTTAGTTAAAAACTGTTCCCCCTTCTCTCTATCAATTTCAAAACCATGGGGATTTTTTGTATTAGATATATTGGGCTTGTTAAACTCTAAAATCTCATCGGCTATCTGTTTTTTATATATCGCCGGAATTCCAGTTACATAAGCAGTGGGATACTTTTCCCAAATTTTCTTTTGAGCGTTCAAAGTAACTTCATATTCTTTGTATAAAATTTCATCTTTAACCACAGGCAATAAAGGCTTTGTTTCCCAAGAAACCGTTAAATGGCTAATGGTCAGTATTTCCGCCTTAGAATTTGTAAATTGTTCTACTAAATAAAAAAACAGACTTTTGCTGGGACAAACAAACCAATGGTCTTCCTGCCAAAAAAGAATATTGTCTTGCTTACTGGCTGACAACTGATTTTTCATTATTTGATAATAAGAACTTTTATCATCGGAAATAACCACGGCATCATTGCAAAGATTCATTATCTCTTTTCTTGCCGTGTCAGCATATTTCCCCACAACATTCATGTTCCAAACAAGCAAAGGAGCAATCGGTTTTAAGGACCACAAACTATGCGAAAATAATCTTTTACGCATCCATGAATCCACTTTTATTGACCCAATTACAGATATTTTCATTATAATTTCTCGCCCAGTTTCCAGATAATAATTTTATTATCTAATTCCTCAGATTCAATAATCCTTCTTCCTAACGCCCTCTCAATACTTTCCCGGTTAATATTACGCCAATCAAATGGGGTAGGAGGATAAAAAGCATGGCCCTCGGTTCCCATTGTTCCACTTTTGCCTATTTGGGCAAGATCGTCAATGTAAATTACATCTTGAAAATTTCGCGCTCCGATAAGTGGCAGTTCCCGCAATAAAGGATTTTGATCTTGCCCCATGGCAGTGGTTCCGCCCGAATGATGCGCGTCTAAATAAAATACGACCGGTTCGTTAATAGTCGGCAATAATCCTTTCAAAACAGTAGCGCTATCGCCATGATGACAAATAACATTTCTATTCTTCCCAAACTCTTTTACAGCATTCTGGTACCACTTTTCACTTAACTCAATGGTGTGGATTGTTTTAAATTCACGTAGAATTCTTGAGGTTGTTCCCCCGTTATAGGTTCCCGTTTCTATAAATACTTTTGGAACAGGCATATTACGACGGGTAATGTAGTACACAAACGGACAACTTGATTCTCTCAAATTCAAGGTACGGGCAATTTTATAGGATATATCTTTAACAAAATAAACCCCCTTCCAAAAAGGATTTTTTGATTCGCGGTTTTTTTCCAATACTTCTCGTATTTTTTTTAACATATTATTACTTAGTATCATCCCACACCATAATAAACGGCTGGCAATGATCGGGATGCGGATAATCATCCAAAATAGTAAGCCTATGATGTTGCCCGATAATCTTAATAATTTCTTCTTTATAGTAAGGCCTAATCGGGTTGTAATCCTGGCTTGGATGACCATCAAAGTTATAAGTAATAAATCCGCGTTTGGCGTTTTTTATAATTTTATCTATATACACTTGCTGAACAGTCCTTTCGCATT
>CAYJSA010000004.1:4851-28345 GCA_964372785.1 uncultured Candidatus Saccharibacteria bacterium | reverse complement strand
AAAGCAGACCAAGAGTCAATAAAAATTATAAAAAATACCGAAGAAAAAGCCAAAAAACTTGAAGAATCTTTGATAAAAAAAACTGAAGAACGCCAAAAAGAATTATTGGCGCAAGCGCAATTAAGCTATGAAAGGCAAAAGGAAGAAGCAAAGCAGAATGTGTTAAGGGGCGCAGGTGAATTAGTCAAAAAAATTATTATTAAAACCGTTGAATTAAGCCCAAAAGATATTGATGATACCTTAATTGATAAAGCAGTTTCGCAAATTTCAAAAGAGTAGTCCATGAAATATTCTTCAAAAACATATGCAAAAGCCCTGGTGGAATTAATTTCGGAAAAGAAAAGTCCCGCAGATGTAAAAAAACATCTCGCCGGATTTTTAGATTTCCTGGCAAAAAACGGGGATATGAAAAAAGCCAAAGAAATTATTTCTTTAACTGAAAACTTGTGGTATAAAAAGACCGGAAAACGTAAAATCACCCTAGAAACCGCGCACAAAATATCAAAGAAGAATATATTAAAAGACTTTTTCCAGGATGGTGACATGGTCGCCGAAAAAGTAAATCCAGAATTGATTGCAGGTATAAAAGTGGTAGTTAACAATGAAAAGCAGTTAGATTTTTCTTTAAAAAGTAAATTAGAACAAATATTTCAATGAGTTACGAAATTTTAGAAAAAATTAAGCAATCAATAGACGGTTATAAGTCCGACCCCAAATGGGAAGAAATTGGCACTGTTGTTGAAGTGGGCGACGGAATTATTAAAATTTCCGGGCTTTCAAATGTAGAAAGCCAAGAAGTTTTGATTGTTGAGGCTGGCAAGGAGAAGATAAAGGCGGTTGCATTAAACCTTGAAGAAGACGCGGTAGGAGCTTTACTATTGGGGGACACGGGCTTGGTAAAATCGGGTCAAACCGTAAAACGGACAAAAACATTACTTTCAATTAATGTGGGCGAGCAACTATTGGGAAGGGTGGTTGATCCGTTAGGAAATCCGGTTGATGGTAAGGGGCCCTTGTTTTCAGAAAAAGATAAGCCACAAATAAATCCTTTGGAAACTAACGCCCCAGATGTTTTGGCTAGAGAATCAGTAAAACAACCTTTGCATACAGGAATTAAAGCCATTGATTCAATGATTCCCATTGGTCGAGGTCAGCGAGAATTAATTATTGGAGACAGAGGAACAGGAAAAACCGCAATTGCTTTGGACATGATAATTAATCAAGGAAAGGAATCTAAAAAACCGGCCATTTGTATTTACGTTGCTGTGGGGCAAAAAGAATCAAAAATTGCCAAAATAGTTGAAACCCTTAAGAATAATAACGCATTAACATATACTATTGTCGTTGCTGCTTCAGCATCTAGTCCTGCAGCTTGGTGGTATTTGGCACCATTTGCCGGATGCGCCATTGGAGAATATTTTCGCGATAAAGACCAGGATGCCTTGATTATTTATGACGATTTATCAAAACACGCTTGGGCATACCGGCAAATTTCTTTGTTATTAAGAAGGCCGCCAGGAAGAGAAGCTTACCCAGGAGATGTGTTTTACTTGCATTCACGGCTTTTGGAACGAGCCGCTAAACTTTCAAAAGAGAAGGGCGGAGGCTCATTAACCGCCATTCCAATTATTGAAACCCAACTGGGCGACGTGACAGCCTATATCCCCACCAATGTAATTTCAATTACCGATGGTCAGATTTATTTAGAGTCTGATTTATTTTATCAGGGGACACGTCCCGCAGTAAACGTGGGGCTTTCGGTTTCTCGTGTTGGGTCTTCAGCTCAAACCAAAGCAATGAAAAAAGTGGCGGGAAAGTTAAGGCTTGAATTAGCGCAGTTTCGCGAATTGCAAACATTTGTTCAGTTTGCTAGCGATGTTGATGAAGCAACCAAACAAAAAATCCATAAAGGCAGAATTATTACGGAAGTATTAAAGCAATCGGATTTAGCGCCATTCCCATTTGAAGAGCAAGTTTTGGTATTGTATGCCGCGCTCAACGGATATTTTGACAAATTCAAACCAGGGGAAATCCAAAAAATTGAAGCTAAGTTTTTAGAATACGTAAAAGATTTGCACGGAGATTTGTTAGGTTCACTGAAAACCGAAAGACAGATTACGGACGAAATTGAAAAGAACATGAAAGAAGTAATTGTTAAATTTATCGAAAGCACATAAAAAAAGATGGCCATTGGGGTTTAAGCCAATAGCCATTAAGTTAATTTTTTGTTGTTTCTTTCGGCATCTTTTTTGAGAAATAGCGGTAGATCGCCATGCCCCAAAAGAGAATCAATGCGGGAGTTCCCGTAATAACCGTAAGCGTTAAACCCGCGGTCTTGTTCGCTGATATGAAATCTTCAGAATAACCCGCCGACCATTCATTAGCATAGGTTATTACGGTCGCCAAACAGAAACCGATAGAGAGGGCCCCAAGCGTAAGGGCCAACGCTTCCACGGGCGTCACATTTTTCCGCGGTTCCATGTTAATCTCCCAGGTTGGTAAAGGGCGAATGAGGTTGCACTAATTTTTATATAGCATTTAAGTAAAAATTTATCAAATGGACAGCCCACAACATTTAAAAAAACGTTTAAAATCAGTAGCCAACATCAACAAAATCACCAAGGCCATGGAATTAGTGGCGGCTACCAAAATGAGAAAGGCGCAAGAAATTGCGCTGGCTTCGCGCCCGTACGCTTTTGCGGCATTGGACTTGTTGGCTAATTTAACTCTACTTGAAAAATCTGCAAAGCTTCCCATGCCAGAATTATTAAAACAGCGAAAAATAAAAAAAGTTTTATTTGTGCTCGTGGCTTCAGACAAAGGGTTGGCAGGAGCTTTTAATGGTTCTGTATTTAAAAAATTTGAGCAGCATATGGCGCGAGACAAAGAAAAGTATCAATCAGAAGAAAAGTTTTTCGTAGCGATTGGCGAGAAGGCTTTTAATTATCTTTCAAAAAGGGGATTGAATGTGGTAAAAAAGATTGTACAAGTAGGAGATTACACAACTTTAGAGCAGATTAATCCTTTAGCCGATGTTATAGTTACTGGCTATCTAGAAAGAAAATGGGATAGGGTTGTCATTTTTTCAACACATTTTAGATCTGCCTTAAAACAAGAGCCGCATGTCAGAAGAGTTTTACCCATTGATTTTGACCATATAAAAGAAACCATAGAAGAAACTATCCCCGTTACGGGAAGGTTTTCAGAATTGCGCGAAACATTCTTAAATCATAAATCTAAAATCTTAAATCCCATTATTGAACCTTCGCCAGAGGCAGTTTTAGAAAATTTAGCCAAACATTTACTGTTTATGCAGGTGTATCACTTAATTTTAGAGGCAAACGCATCCGAACATTCAGCTCGTAGATTAGCTATGAAAACCGCTTCCGACAACGCCAGTGATTTAGGGGAAAGTTTAAATTTACAATATAATAAATCCAGACAGGCAGGAATTACAAATCAAATTATTGAAATTTCAGCGGGAGCAGAAGCATTAAATTAAAAAATTATGAATAAAGGAAATATTGTACAAATTATAGGGTCGGTGGTGGATGTAGAATTTCAAGAAGACGTATCGCTTCCCGAAATTTTTAATGCATTGGATGTAAATGGTCCGAATGGGGAGGTGGTTTTGGAAGTGGTAAAACACTTGGATTTAACTAAGGTGCGAGCGATTTCTTTGCAATCAACTGATGGTTTAAAAAGAGGCTTAGAAGTTTCGGATTCTGGCAAGCAAATTGAAGTACCTGTTGGCCAGGAGGTTCTTGGCAATATATTCAATGTCTTGGGTCAAACACTAAACAGACCCATAGACCGGTCTATGGGTACGAAAGAGGAAGGTGAAAAAAAATTCAAGAAATATTGGCCGATACATAGGGCTTCACCTCCGTTTGTTGACCAAGCTACAAAAACCGAAGTATTTGAAACGGGAATCAAAGTTATTGATTTAATTGCGCCATTTATTAAAGGAGGAAAAATTGGATTGTTTGGCGGAGCGGGCGTGGGAAAAACCGTTTTGCTGATGGAATTAATCAGAAATATTGCGCAGGAGGCGGGAGGCGTTTCGGTATTTGCCGGAGTTGGTGAAAGAACTCGAGAAGGAAATGAGCTTTATAATGAAATGAAGGAGTCTAAGGTTATTGATAATGTGGCGCTGGTGTTTGGGCAAATGAACGAAGTGCCTGGGGCAAGAGCGCGAGTTGCTTTAAGTGCTTTGACCATGGCCGAGTATTTCCGCGATGAAGAAAAAAAGAATGTGCTTTTGTTTATTGATAATATTTTCAGGTTTTCACAGGCGGGGTCTGAAGTTTCAGCGCTTTTAGGCAGAATGCCATCGGCGGTGGGGTATCAGCCCACATTAGCCCAAGAAATGGCGGAATTGCAAGAAAGGATAACAAGTACCAAAAACGGCTCAATCACCTCTGTACAAGCGATTTACGTGCCTGCCGACGATATTACCGACCCAGCTCCCGCCACCACTTTTTCGCACTTAGATTCAACCATTGTGCTTAATAGGGCGTTGACCGAAATTGGAATTTATCCGGCCGTTGACCCACTGGCTTCAACTTCAAGCGCATTAGACCCTAAAATCGTTGGTGAGAGACATTATAATATTGCCCGCAGCGTACAGTTGACACTGCAACGCTACAAAGACTTGCAGGATATTATTGCTATTTTGGGGATTGAGGAACTTTCCCAAGAAGATAAAAAAGTGGTAAGTAGGGCCAGAAAAATACAGCGGTTTTTAAGCCAACCATTCAATGTTGCAGAAAACTTTACGGGGATTAAAGGAAAGTTCGTGAAACTGGAAGATACCATAAAAGGCTTTGAAGAAATTTTAGAAGGGAAATATGACGAGGTGCCGGAGGATAATTTTTACATGAAAGGGAGCATTACTGAAATTTCTAATTAACCTAATTATACTAATTGACCTAATCAAATACCAATGACCAATGAAAAAATATCTAAAGTCACAGTTAGAAATTAGTCATTCGCAAAGTTGGCATTTAATTAGAATAATTAGAAATTAGAACAATTAGAATAATTTTCATGAAGTTATCTGTTTATAGTTTAAAAAAAGTGCTATTTTCAGGCCAGGCGCGCCTTTTAAATTGCAAAACAGCAATGGGCGAGATTACGGTTTTAGACAACCACGAAACATTTATTGGTGTATTAAGACCGGGGGTGGCAAAGGTTGTTGATTCTGCCATGAAGGAACATTTTTTTGAGGTAACTTCGGGTTTTTTGGAAGTCCGGGAAGGCAACGAGGTCCGTTGCCTGGTGGATTAACCCAGCACCACTTTCGCCACATCATTGTTATCTCATTTCAATAATTATTTTAAAAATACTTTAGATGGCAAAAAAATATGATTCGCGAAAGTGGTGCTGGGTTAAAAAATACTATGGATAATATAATAAAAGACGAATTTGGGCCAGAATTAATAGTAAAAGTCTATAACAAAAAGATTGGCGTTGAGGGTTTTTTGGTTATAGACAATACGGCGCTGGGCTTAGGAAAGGGCGGAGTGCGTATGACTCCCAACGTAACCGTTGAAGAAGTAGCGAGGCTGGCCCGCACTATGACATGGAAAAATGCCCTAGCCGGCATTCCTTTCGGTGGGGCGAAGGCGGGGATTGTTTGGCCTGCCCGCCAAAGCCTTGGTCCAGACGCGAGAATTGCCGGCTCTGCCGGAATTCCCTTCTCCGTAGGCGGGAAGGGCGGTTCGCAAAAAGAAAAAATGGCCGTAGTCCAGCATTTTGCCAAAGAAATTTCATTATTGATTCCTAAAAAATACATTGCCGGACCTGATGTGGGTACGGGTGAAACTGAAATGGCATGGTTTGTGGGTGCCACTGGTAATTGGAAATCTGCCACTGGTAAGCCCGCGAATTTGTGCATGAAAGTCTTTGGTAAAAAGGGTGAAAAATGTGGCATACCCCATGAATTCGGTAGTACAGGCTGGGGAGTTGCGCAATCAACAAAAGTTGCTGCAGAAATGTTGGGAATCAATATAAAGGGCGCAACTGTCGCCATCCATGGGTTTGGGAATGTGGGAACGTTCGCATATACGTATTTGACCGACATGGGGGCCAAGGTAGTGTTGATTGCTGATAAGGATGGCGCCGTATATTCTGCCAAAGGATTTGATATGGCGATAATGAAAGACATTATCAAAAATAAAAAGCCAGTTACTGCATATAAAACGGCCCTGCCTGCGCAGGCAGGTAAAAAAATAAAACCCGAAGATTTTTGGAAAATACCGGTTGATATTTTAATTCCCGCATCTGTTACAGATGTGATTCATGATAAAAATAAGAAATTTATACGGGCCAAGCTTATTGTTGAGGCGGGGAATATTCCCATGCAAGAAAGAATTGAAGAAGAATTATTTAAACGGGGGATTATGTTTGTGCCAGACTTTGTTGCAAACGCCGGGGGAGTGATATCTTCATATGCTGAATATAGGGGGTATAACCCTAAGAAAATGTTTGATACGGTAAAAGATAAGATTATTAAAACAACTGCCGCAGTGGTGAAAAAATCATTGAGAGACAAGAAAAACCCTAGAAAAGTTGCCTTAGAGTTGGCAAAAAGGAGGATAATAGCAAGGAACCACCACATTGTGGATTAACCCAGCACCACTTTCGCCATATCATTGTTATTCCATTTTAGTAATTATCCTGAAAATATTGCAAGTGGCAAAAACGGGGGCTCGCGAAAGTGGTGCTGGGTTAAATGCTTGAGTCTTCACCTTCCGTCATCCCAATAATGTATTATCAAGAGTATAGCAGATTTTTACCCTGTGGATAAACTAAAGGTGAAGACTTGACACATCTTTTGCCAAACGTGGTATAATTAAGAAAGACTCATGGAAAGACTCACGATTAAAGAGTCTTTAAAGGCCGAATACGCAGCGTTATAAATTACTAGTAATTTATTGAAACAATGCAAAAATTAAATGTAGTAGATGTAGTGTCTCTCGTTTTATTGGTAGTCGGTGGATTAAACTGGGGCATTATGGGATTATGGCCATCGGTTAACGTAGTAGAAATGATTTTTGGCATGGCAATTTCCCGGTTGGTATACGTAGTTGTTGGATTAGCAGCTTTGTATGTTGCATGGCTTTGGATGAAGTTAGAAAGAAAGTAGAAAACTCGTGCTTTATAAATAAACCAAAAACCCGCTTTAGCGGGTTTTTGGTTAGATAATTATCCCATTCTATTTTTAAAATCAAAGTCTGGGATAAGTGTTCGTTGCGACTCCCTTATCTGCTAAATCGTGGTGGTTTTTTCTTTGACCAGCATTCTCTGCAGTAAATTGGCCTGTCTGGGGCTGGTTCAAAAGGAAGTTGAGTTATTTCAACTCCGCATTCTGAACATTTCCAATTGCCCTGTATCATTGGTCTTGGAGTAAAACCTCCGCCATTTCCATTGTCTTTGTTGAACATTGATGTTTTCTGATGTTATTAAAACGACCTTTTTACCCTAGTTAAATATCCCATGGGGATAATTTTTGTTTTTGGCAAAAATTATTTAACGGGGCGAACGCAAAGCCGTTTTAATCTAATCGCGACTTATTGTCTATACTAATGGTATCTTTTAATTGATTTCGTGTCAAATACAGTTGAACCTTCACCCTGCCCCACAATATATCCAACACTAATTTTAAAATCTTATTTGTCTATGGATCTTTTTCAAATTATTGGTTTTAGGGTGAAGGGTTGATTTTTTCTAGATTTAAACTTAATATATATCTTAGAAGTTAAATATTAAATCAATTCTATGAACAGAAATATTTTTGTAGTCATTATCTTGGCAATTATCATTGTTGTTTTGGCGATTGTTTTGTTTTTACCTAAAACCGGCCAGGCGCCCTCACAAAACGGCGCCACAACTTCTAGTGGCATTGAGGTTTCTATCCCAAAGTCAGGAGAATTAATTAAGTCCCCATTGAAGATTACCGGTAAGGTAGATGGTAATGGTTGGACTGGATTTGAAGGCCAGGTTGGCACGGTTAAACTCTTAGATGACACGGGAAAGGTATTGGCATTTGGAATTCTAACTGCCCAGGGTGAGTGGATGCAACAAGTGATTAATTTTGAAACTACGTTAACCTTTGCCACTCCGGCGACTGCGGGCGGGTCATTAGTGTTTTATAACGAAAACCCAAGCGGAGAAGCCGCAAAAGATAAAACCTTTAGCTTACCGGTTAATTTTAAATAAATTTTCACACAAGAAACAGGAAGTACCCACATTTTAGAAGCTTCTAAAATGTGGGTACTTCGCAATGGGATGAATTTTAAAATTTTAAAAAAATCTAAACTTTCCAACGCCAGACTAGGATTTATGGAAACATCGCACGGAGTTGTTGAAACCCCGTGTTTAGTTCCTGTAGCCACACAAGCAGTGGTAAAAACCCTGACCAGCGAGGAGGTTTTACAAACTAATTCGCAGATTTTAATTGCTAATACGTTTTGGTTGCATTTGCGCCCCGGCGAAAAAGTGTTAGATAAATCGGGCGGAATCCACAAATTTATGAACTGGAAAAAACCGTTGATGACCGATTCGGGCGGGTTCCAGGTTTTTTCACTGGGATTTGGGAAAGATTTTGGCCTGACAAAATTTTTGGGAAAAGGAATGGATAACAAAAAAGTTATCAATAAATTAAATCAGCCAAAATCAGTTAAGATTACGCAAGACGGGGCGTATTTTCGCTCTCCCATAGATGGCGCGCAATTATTTATTGGACCAAAAGAGTCTATAAAAATTCAAGAAAAAATTGGCGCAGATATCATATTTGCGTTTGACGAATGTACTCCGCCGCTGGCAAGTTATGAGTATGTCAAAAAATCTTTAGAAAGGACTCACGCATGGGCAAAAATTTGTCTTAAGGCGAAAAAATCAAAACAAGCGTTGTTTGGGATTATTCAGGGCTCGGAATTTAAAGATTTACGGCAGGAAAGTGCCAAATTTATCAACTCATTGGGTTTTGATGGTTTCGGCATTGGAGGAGATTTATGGCGCGATAAAGGCGGAACCAATAGAGTTTTAAAGTGGATTATTCCATTGCTGGATGAAAAAAAACCAAGGCATATGCTGGGCGTGGGATATTTAAAAAATATAGAAGATTTAATAAAATCCGGCATTGATACGTTTGATTGCACGGTGCCAACTCATTATGCACGGCGTGGAATTGCGTTTACTTCTGAAGGCCGACTCAATTTGCGCCAGCAGAAATTTTTAAAAAAGAGAGAGCCACTGGATAAGGGTTGTACTTGTAACGTGTGTTTACACTATAAAAAAGATTATATCTGTCACTTACTCAGGGCAGGAGAGATAACAGCGTTAAGCTTAATCACATTTCATAATTTACACTACTTTAACACTTACGTTACCGCTATCAGGGAAAAGATTAGAAAAGGAGAAATTTAAAAAATGTGCTATAATTAACGTATAAAATAAAAGATTATGGAAAAAAAGTTACATACATTGCTGGATCTACCATATGCATATGATGCGCTGGAACCATACATTTCAAAAGAAATTATGATGTTGCATCATGACAAACATCACGCGACTTACGTTAAGAATTTGAATGATGCGCTGGAAAAGTTTCCAGATCTTTTTGAGAAAAGTGCTGAAGAATTATTGATGGATTTAAATGCGGTGCCGGAAGAAATTCGCACTGCGGTTAAAAATAACGCTGGCGGACACGTAAATCATTCAATGTTTTGGGAAATAATGAAGCCCTTCGACGCGGCTCAGGGCAAACTGGGCGGCGAATTGCTAAAAACTATTGAAGCCCAGTTTGGCAGTTTTGCGGATTTTAAAACTAAATTTAATGATGCAGGAGCTAAGCGTTTTGGTAGCGGGTGGGTTTGGTTAGTTAGGACCCCACTTCGCCAAGGCTTCGCGGGGCAAGCAAAATTGGAGATTATATCTACCGCCAACCAGGACAACCCCATGTCCGATGGACATTTTCCTATTATGGGCAATGATGTTTGGGAACACGCCTATTATTTGCAATATAAAAACGTGAGGCCAGATTATTTAAAAGCCTGGTGGAATGTGGTAAATTGGCAAGAAGTAGAACGAAGATTTAAGATTTAGGATTTACGATTTAAGAATAAAAAAACAGGTGCCACTTTCTAAGGTGGCACTTTCGGTGTGTCAATGGTCCGCTAGTTTTTTATACCATAGAATACGAACGTTCGCTTTTTATTGTATAATAGGGGTGATATGAAAATTCCTATTACTGATCAATTTCTTCTAGATGTTCTGGGATCAGTGGCTGATGCCGCAGATGTTTTAATGAGTAATCGATATCGCCAAATCCAAATGCTGTTTGGCGATGAAAATCCGGTATTTAAAAAATATCGAAAAGATAAAAATAGGCAGCAATTTAGTCGGCTCATTTATTATTTGAAACAAAATAATCTTATTGAAGTAGAAAACTTAAAAGGTAAAAAGGCGGTCATGCTTACAAAAAAGGGCCTATCGAAAGCGCTGACTGCCAGGTGGATATTTGAAGAAAAAAAGAAACGTAAAGACGGAAAGTGGATTATGATTATCTTTGATATTCCTAAAAACCATCCCAAGGCCAGAGCACTGCTAAGAAGTATTTTGAAAAATTTGGGCTATGTGTTATTTCAGCATAGTGTATGGGTAACTCCGTATGATATTTCAGAACGGACAGAACAACTATTACAGATGCATTCTTTAGATGGTTACGTCAAAGTATTCTTGATAGAGAAATTATAAAAATACCATAAAATACGAACGTTCGAGTTTTAGGGTATATTCATTATGTGGGTGGTTGCTTCTAGTTTTGGATTTTAGTACAATGATTCAATACTCGTAAATCATAAATCACATGATAACCTTACAAGACGTCAAAAAGAATCCGCAGATATTAGAATTTATCAACCAAACCGAGCAGGCCATGGAAGCTTTGTCGTACACTAACCACGGGCTTCGCCATTCAAATGTAGTCTCTGAAAGGGCAATACAAATTGCAAAATCCATTGGCTTAGAAACAAGAGAAGCAGAGTTAGCCGGAATTGCTGGGTTTTGCCACGACATGGGAAATTTTATGACCAGAACTTTTCACCACTTCTTTGGGGCAACGCTCTTTTCGCAGGTATTCATCAATAAATTTGAGCCTCGGGAACTGGCAATGATTATGCAGGCAATTTCAAACCATGATAAAGAAGAAATGAATTTCACTCACAATATTTCAGCCATTTTAGTGCTGGCCGATAAATCAGATGTGGACCGTTCGCGCGTGACCGCAAAAGACCCGAAACATTTTAAAACAGACATTCATGACAGGGTAAATTACGCCACCCGTGAAAGCAAAATAAAGGTGGAAAAAGATAAAAAGCGAATTACTCTAACCTTGAAAATCGACACCAACTTTTGCCCGGTTATAGAATACTTTGAGATATTTACCGACAGAATGGTATTTTGCCGTAAGGCCGCCCAATTCTTGGGGTATGATTTTGGATTGGTGATAAATAGCTTCCGGCTTTTATAGTATGAAGCGGGAATTTTACGTAATTTGCGATAATATCCGCAGTTTGGAAAATATAGGGTCTATTTTTAGAACGGCCGATGCATTGGGGGTAACCAAGATATTTTTATGTGGGATTTCCGGAAGGCCACCACATAGTAAAATAAGCAAGACGGCATTGGGAGCGGAAAAAACCATTCCTTTTGAATATCACAAACAAACGTGGCGGTTGATAGAAAAACTAAAAGCCCAAGATATCATCATTGTGGCGTTAGAGCAGGATAAAAAAGCTATAGATTATCGCAAATTAAAACTAAAGTTCCCGCTGGCGCTAGTTATTGGCAATGAAGTGAAGGGCGTTTCAAAAAAGGTGCTTTCAAGAGCCGATAAAATAATGTGTTTGCCGATGAAGGGTAAAAAAGAGTCGTTAAATGTATCGGTGGCGTTTGGTGTTGCCGGATATCATATAAAAAACCATGTTGGCAGCAGACCCCAATCTGATTAACCTTTTAAACAAGCCGTTGTTTTTGACGGTGCTGGCGCTGTTGAGCGTTTGGTCCTTAATTTGGAAAGGCGTCGCTCTCTGGCAGTCTTCTAAGAACAACCAGAGGAATTGGTTTATCGCGCTTTTGATTTTAAATACCCTCGGTATTTTAGAAATCGTGTATATATTTTACTGCCAAACAAGAAAAAGTGATGAAAGTGCGACCAAATGAAAACTAAGCTCCCGATTCAAAAAAAGTTTATCGTTACTATCGCCCTGGTATTAGTGCTATTGCCGGTTTTGATGTTTGTGGGCTACAGGAATAGGGAAGTCATAAGTAAATTATACCACTTTCAAAACTCAAGCATGTATAGCAATGATGTAGTGTTATTCTATGACAGTAACTGTTCTCACTGTGCTAAGGTAGATGATTTTATTAGAAATAACAATGTAGAAAAAAGCATCAGCTTTATAAGGTTGGAGGCATTGCGTGATTCTGTAAACGCCAATATTTTAGAAGATAAGGCTCAAATTTGTGGTTTGAATTTCCAGGAGATTGGAGTTCCATTTTTATGGGACGGGGGGAATAAAAAGTGCGTTATCGGATACGTTGACATCATACGTTTTTTCAACCAAAAAATCACAAAAAAATAGAAAATTAGGCGAAAGTATTGACATTGTGGTTGACCCCACGACTATTATAAGCTAAAATGGCTTAAAGTATTAATAATAAGCTTTTGCGCGATTGCAAAAGCCATAAAAGACAAGGTCGATTATCAAATTAATTATTTAAAAAATTCACCCAGTTAAATAATTTCGCCTACGAAATTAAAATCCGAAGGATTTTATTTAACCGGGTAAAAAAATTATGCCAAGAAAAGCAAATTCAGCGTTTATGAAACCAATGAAGCTTACTGCTGATTTGGAAGCAGTAGTAGGAAATGGTCCGATGCCAAGGAGCCAAGTGGTAAAAAATATCTGGGTGTACATTAAGAAGAATAATCTCCAGAACCCTAAAAATAAGAGGAATATTTTAGCAGATGCAAAATTAAAAGTAGTATTCGGGGGGAAAGGAGAGGTTACCATGTTTGAAATGACCAAATTAGTTTCAAAACACTTATCTTAATAAAAGTTGATAGTTAAAAGTTTAAAGTTTTAGTTCAATAGTTAAAGGTTAACTAGAAACTAAATAACTAAAACTAATAACTTAAAACTTAAAACTACTATGCCAACAGAAGCTTATTGTGTAAAATGCAAGGCAAAGCGCAATATGGTTGATCCGAAAGAGGTTTCTATGAAAGGCAAGGGAGGGAAACCAAGACTGGCAATGACAGGAACCTGTGAAAAATGCGGCACAAAAATGTTTAGGATTATGGGATTAAAAAAGTAGTCTTGTAATAATTTTTAGCAAAAGACACTGATTAAACCAGTGTTTTTTGTTGGTTTTCGCCGCAAAGTTTTTTTTGGGTTTTGCAAAAATTGGAAAAATTTGGTATAAGTGTTGTAAGGACAGACCAAGAGGGAAACGTTTAAATTCTGTCTGATGGCAGTAATATAAAAATAAATAAATAAAAATAAGTATGAAAGGAATTAGTTTTCCAATTTTTAAAACAAAAATAGGTGATGATAAAAAATTTGATTTGACAGATGCTGTGCAAAGACAGTCGTATTTTGAGCACAAAGCAGGGCCTGAAATCAAAAAGTTACAGGAATATTTGAAAAATAATACATTTATAGTATATCTTTTGGGTAAGAAAAATACAGGCAAGGGAACTTATTCTAAAATGTTTAAAGAAGTTGTAGCTCCAGATAAGATAGAACACTTGTCAGTGGGCGACTTAATGAGATCTTTTGATAGTGTACTGAAAGACCCAGAAAAAAAAGAAGAATTAGTAACATTTTTGAAAAAAAAATACAGAGGTCCAATGCCACTGGCAGATTTAATAAAAGCCATGGAGGAAAGGTCTACAAAAGTATTGCTTCCCTCTGAATTAATTTTGGCTCTAGTTGAGAAAGAAATTACTCGCCTGGGTAAAAAAGCCATATTTATTGATGGCTTTCCAAGAGACATAGACCAAATTTCATACTCTTTACTTTTTAAAAACTTGATTGATTATAGAAACGACCCCGATGTTTTTGTGTTGATTGATGTGCCTACTAATGTTATTGATGAAAGAATAAAATACCGGTTAATTTGTCCGCTTTGCCAAACCTCAAGAAACTTAAAACTTTTAGCCACAAAAAATGTTGAGTACGATAAGCAAACAAATAAGTTTTATTTGTTGTGTGATAATCCCGATTGCACAGGCCCAAGAATGGTTACTAAAGAAGGAGATGAACTAGGCATCGAACCAATTAAGGCAAGATTAGAAAAAGATGGGATCTTAATGGAGCAGATTTATAAAATGCACGGTATCCCCAAGATATTATTAAGGAACTCAATTCCATTAGATAACGTAAAAGATTTTGCAGATGATTATGAAATAACGCCGGAATATGAGTATTATGTTAGTGAATCAACCGGAAAAGTCCAAACCAAAGAAAAACCCTGGGAGGTAAAAGACGACGAAGGAATTGTTTCTAATAGTTTAATGCCGCCCCCCGTAGTAGTCTCTTTAATAAAACAGTTAGTCCAAGCACTCGGTTTATAAAATTTAATACTTTTTTTAAACCCCGTTAGAAGTCCGGTGTGTTTTTCACATCGTCAAACACTAGTAGTGTTTGACTTCTAACGGGGTAAAAAGTTAAAATAAGTATAGCTCTGAAATCCGGTAAATATTCTATATTACATTTATACTAGGGAGTTCAATATTTGTTCCGGCCTTGGCCGAGAACTTGAGGACACCCACTTAAAATTTCATAGAAATTTTAAAGGATGTCAGAGCACTAAAAAACACCTTATAGGGGTGTTTTTTAGTTTTGTATTATGATCGGAAAGTTAAACCTTAGCCATTGCCTTAATGCATTTGGCGCAGGCTAGAACTCGTTCTTTTTTTCCCGTAAGTAAACGAACCCATTGTAAGTTTGGGTATTTTCGGATTTTTTGAGTAGGGTTGTATTTACCTCGCAATTTTACCAAACTCCAGGACATTCCTGATTTTTTGGCGCAAATGCTACAGATTTTTGATGCCATAATAATTGAAAACTCAAAATCCAAAGCACTAAATTCTAAACAAGCCTAAAATCCAAATTCTCAAATATCCAAAACGTGTTTTAAATTTTAGAGTTTGGTAATTTGAATTTGTTTAGGATTTAGGATTTTGTATTTTGGATTTAGCTATTATATCCTAACTTTTATTTTTTTGCAATATGTAGTACAAATAATCCATGGAACCCCTTGTCGCCATTTTTTCATTAATTGTATTGCTGTTTTCGGTTATCATCCACGAATTGGCTCACGGCTATGTTGCTTATTCTTTGGGTGACCCGACCGCAAAATACGCCGGCAGGCTGACCCTAAACCCCTTAAAACATTTAGACCCGTTTGGTTCGGTTATTCTTCCATTGCTTTTATTTATAAGTCAAAGTCCGGTGCTTGTTGGTTGGGCGAAACCGGTCCCAATCAACCCTTATAATCTAAAAGACCAGAAGTGGGGGGGGTTGAAGGTAGCTTTAGCCGGCCCGGCAACCAATATAGCCCTGGCACTGTGTTTTGGGTTGTTTATTAGATTGATCGTTTTTTTCTTTCCGGTGTTTTTCATCAGCGCTCCTGGAATATTTTTAATATTTTATTTTGTAGTTCATATCAACATCATATTGGCCATTTTTAATCTTATTCCCATTCCGCCGCTTGATGGTTCTTGGGTTCTTTTGGAATTTTTACCCGTGCAATTAGATTATATAAAAAGATTTTTACAGCAATACGGGCTTTTTATATTAATCTTTTTAATATTTTTTGGCGGGTTGCAGGGCTTGAGCTCTGTTACCAGTTTTCTTGCCCACCTTATAGCCGGGATTTAACTAGAGATATTGACTTGATCTGTACTATTTGTTAAACTTATTTTTGTAATAGGCGCTTTGCGCTTACTTTTATTTAAACCCCAATAACCAAACTCCAATGACCAGTTAAAAGTTGGACATTGGAAATTGGGATTTGGGATTTCAGAGCGTGCCAACAATTCATCAGTTAATCAAACATCCACGTAAAAGTGTGAAAGCAAAAAAGAAGGGAGTGGCGCTCCATTATGGTTTTAATGTGTTGCAAAATAGGCCATCAACCTACCCCTCTCCATTTAAACGGGGAGTTTGCATTAAGGTTTTTACCCAAACTCCAAGGAAACCAAACTCGGCGTTAAGAAAAGTGGCTAGGGTTAAGTTATCTAATGGAATGGAAGTGACGGCTTATATTCCCGGAGAAGGCCACAACTTGCAAGAACACTCTGTTGTTTTAATCAGAGGGGGAAGAGTTAAAGATTTACCGGGAGTTAGGTATCATATTGTAAGAGGAGTTTTAGATACGACCGGGGTTGAAAATAGAAAACAAGGAAGAAGTCGTTACGGTGCTAAAGCACCGAAGAAGGCCTAATTATTCTAATTATTCTAATTAACCTAATCAAATATCAATTTGGTGAATGTCGAAAATTAGAAATTAGAAATTAGGATTTAGTTATTATTTAGAATAATTAGAGCAATTAGTATAATTAGAATAATTCACATGAGACGAGCCTATAAAAAACATAAAATTGCCCCAGATTCAGTTTATAATGAAGTCGCTGTTGCGCAGCTGATTAATAAAGTGATGATTGAGGGTAGAAAAACGACCGCGCGCACCATTGTGTACGGCGCTTTTGATATTATCAAAGAAAAAACCAAGAAAGAACCAATTGAAGTGTTCAAGCAAGCAGTGGAAAACGCTTCACCGCTTTTAGAAGTTAAACCAAAAAGAATTGGAGGAGCTACCTATCAAGTTCCCATGGAAGTAAGGCAAGAACGAAAAATGTTTTTGGCTTTGAAATGGATTATTGATGGCGCAAGAGCCGGCAAAGGAAAATCAATGCAAGAAAAGCTAAGCCAAGAAATTATGAGTGTTGCCAATAATGAAGGCGCCGCCATGAAACGCAAAAACGATATGCACCGAATGGCAGAGGCAAACAAGGCTTTTGCACATTTTGCTCGTTCCAGATAAATCTGGAACCGCGGATTAACGCTGATTTATAGCTGATTTACGCAGATAACTTTGAAAATTTCGCAAAAAAACAGCCCGCGATATATTTCGATCGCAGGCCTTAGTGCGAAAATGGTGGCTGTCCCCATTTTCACACCATTTTCATTTTCGCTATCGCTCATCTCCAGGACCAACATCTAGCAAGTTCCTACCACAATGTTGGCAGGTGATGAGATCTGTTTTCTCATAGTGACCGCAGTGGAAACAGGTACTTCCCTCGCTTTTACCACCTAAACACATGACAACGAGGATTAGTACCACGATGACCACGATGATCGCAACAACAATACCAGCAAAAAATAAAGACACGTTCTTCTCCTTGTCGATAGAGTGTTTAGCCACCAGTAAAAGTGGCAAGGGTTCTCGTATAGGGTATAAGACATAGTCTCTAAATTAAAGAACATACTACTTTGTATATTATCTAGTTCAATAGTATTGTCAATAGTTTCTAAATCTTAAATCAAAAAATGCCACGCCAACATCCCTTAGAAAAATTACGTAACTTTGGAATTATTGCCCATATCGATGCGGGAAAGACTACGGTGTCTGAGCGGCTTTTGTTTTATACAGGAGTTTCGCACAAAATCGGGGAAGTTCACGAGGGTGACACTGTAATGGACTGGATGCCCCAAGAACGGGAAAGGGGAATCACCATTACCGCCGCCGCTATTACCATGCAATGGAGAGATCATCAAATGAACTTGATTGACACGCCCGGCCACATTGACTTTACCGCCGAAGTGCAGAGGTCTTTACGCGTATTGGATGGAGCTGTGGTGGTTTTTGACGGCGTTGCCGGCGTTGAACCCCAATCTGAAACTGTATGGCGTCAGGCTGATAAATACGGCACGCCAAGAATTTGCTTTATTAATAAACTGGACCGCATGGGCGGAAATTTTGAAAAAAGTTTTCAGAGTATTTTAAATAAATTAACGCCAAACGCGGTGGCGATGAATTTACCGATTGGAGAAGAGGAGCATCTTTCCGCCATCATTGATCTATTAAAAATGAAGGCCATTTATTTTGAAGGTGAGAAAGGGGAAACGGTGGTTGAAAAAGAAATTCCTGCCGACATAATGGGAAAAGCCAAAGAATGGCGCTCAAAAATGGTAGACAGAATTGCCGGAGAAGATAGCGCATTAACCGACAAAGTATTACATGGCCAGGAAGTTACACAGCAAGAATTAATGACGGCCATGAGAAAAGCTTGCTTGGCGTTTAAATTGGTGCCGGTATTTTGCGGTAGCGCTTTAAAAAACAAAGGGACGCAGTTAATTTTAGACGCTGTAGTAGACTATTTGCCAAGTCCTATGGACATAGGACAAGTAAAAGGAACCGACCCCAAGACCGGCGCTGAAATTGAACGAAAATTCAGCGATGATGAGCCATTTGCCGCCTTGGTATTTAAAGTTGCCACCGATCCGTTTGTGGGGCAATTAACTTTTTTCCGCGTATATTCCGGCGTTTTAAATAAAGGAACCTATTTGTTAAATTCTGTGACTGGCGAACAAGAAAGAATTGCCAGAATTTTACGCATGAAATCCAATGCTCGCGAAGAGCTGGATGTAATTTATGCCGGGGAAATTGGCGCCACGGTTGGATTAAAAGATACCTCAACCGGTCACACATTATGCGACAAAGATAAACCAGTGGTTTTGGAAAAAATTTCGTTCCCAGAGCCGGTCATTGCCATGCGAGTTGAACCAAAGACTAAAGCTGACCAGGAAAAGCTGATTGCTTCTATTAGGAAATTAACCCAAGAAGACCCGACTTTCAGAATTAAAGAAGACATTGAAACGGGGGAAACAATTATTTCTGGCATGGGGGAGTTACATTTAGAAATTATTGCCGATAGATTGAGGCGTGAATTCAATGTTGATGGTAATTTCGGCAAACCCCAAGTGGCCTATCGGGAAACGATTACTGCCGAATCTGAAGCGGAAGCAAAGTATATAAGGCAGTCGGGAGGAAGGGGGCAATATGGCCATGTGCGCATCAGGCTAAAGCCCAAGGAGCGTGGCGCGGGTTTTGAATTTATTGATGAAATCAAGGGAGGCGCCATTCCCAAAGAATTTATTAAACCAACCGAAAAGGGAATTATTGAGGCTTTGGATAAAGGGATTGTGGCGGGATACCCCATGGTTGATGTTGAAGTGACGCTGTATGATGGGAGCTTCCACGAAGTTGACTCCTCGGAATTTGCTTTTAAAATTGCCGGGTCCATGGCATTGCAAGATGGCGCCAAAAAAGCCAAGCCGGTCATTTTGGAGCCGATTATGAAAACCGAGGTTATTACGCCGGAGGATTTTTTTGGAACCGTTATTTCGGACTTAAATTCAAGGCGTGGAAAAATTGAAGAAACAAAAGAAAGGGTGGGGATGAAGGTTTTGGATGCATTAGTTCCATTAAGCGAAATGTTTGGGTATGCAACGGCATTAAGGTCTCTAACCGAAGGCCGGGCGTCATTTACGATGGAGTTCAATAAATATGAGGTAGTTCCCAATAATGTTGCGCAACAAATAATTGAATCAAGAGGAAAATAGTCATTCAAGAACTCCATCGTAAGTGGCAAAAGGGGTCGGGAAAAAGGATTTTTCCCGTGTAGGAAAACAGCCCCGTGAGCTTTGCGAGCGCAGGCATTAGAAACCGAGGGCTTCTAAGGAGTGAAGCCGGTAGCCCAATGTAATTTGGGCGCCCGCCGCGAAGCAAGGCGGGAAGAGGCGAGCGACTTTTAGTATGGAATTTAACAAGTACGAAGTGGTGCCAAACAACGTGGCAGCACAGATTATTGAGAGCAGGGGGAAGTAATATTCCGCTCAGGCATATTGCCCAAAGGTCACGGTTCATTTTTCTAGCGAAAAATGACCGTTCGCGTCTCGGCGATTTGTCCCTCGCCTTCGGTTCGGGAACCATGCCAAATCGCCTCCGAAGCGTCCTTTGGACAACACGCCCTCGCTTCACGTCCGCCTTGTGGCGGATTTTTGGTTTAATTAATGTATGCTCTAAGTATACAAGCTTGTATAAATAGAGTATAGGTTAAGTAGAAGCCTTTCTTTTTTACTCTATATATTTTTGCAAGAAAAAAGCGCCTTGTCGTTTTGAGGCGAATAGGCGCTTTGGGGAAAAGGAAGGAGTGTTACACTTTTTTCTTTCTTCTGAATTGAAAGGTTGTAACCGTGCCGTCAACATCCTTTCTTCCTTGTTCCCACCCTTCTTTATTCAGGCTTTTCAGCTTGGCTTTCATCTCCTTCTGGTAGTGTTTCTTTGTTTTGGGCTTATCGCCATTTTCTTCCTGTGGCACAAAGGCAACTACGAGATATTCCATAATCATGATTTTTCTCCCTTCAAGAGGAAAGAGCCCGTGTGATGTTTAACAACTGTTAGTATCCTAACATTATGGATGGTATTTGTCAAATTTGACCCAGCACCACTTTCGCGAATGCCATTTTGATAAGATTTTGATGATGGTATTTTTATAAACATAATTTTACGCATAGTCCATGATTTGGCGAAAGTGGTGCTGGGTTGACATTGGTTTTGAAAGGATTAAAATGGAAGTATGAATGTTACCAAGTGCGATATTTGTAAAAAAGAAATTAAAGAAATTAAGCCCACGGTGCGCGTGAATTTTAGATACGAAAGTTATGAATTTTGCAAGAACTGCAACGTGCCTTTTGTTAAGCTATTAGAGAAACATAAACTTATTAAAAAAGAGAATACATGAAAAAAAATAAGAGTGGAAAAATTACCATTGACCAATTGGCAGGAATGGTGCAAAAAGGCTTTGGCGAGGTAACTACTAAAATGGCTACCAAATCTGAAATGAGTTTAGGTTTTAAAAAAGTAAATATAAGGCTTGGTAGGATAGAGGGTAGTTTAATTAAAAAGCATTCTGACGAAATTAAATATATTAAGGAACGACTCGTTAAATTAGAAGAGGCTTTGGCAATAGAATAGCTTCTTCAGATATTATGCGTAAAAGATTAAAACACAAAAAAAGAAGTTGCGCGTTGTGTAAACCCAATAAAGTGGGTTGGGCTAATCGTTGGAATGTAAAAGAATTTTCCAGTATCAAAGAATTCGAAAAAATAAAGGCTGAGTTGGTGTAGGCGCGTAGTGTTGACTCTTTACCCAAATTTGGTTGGAAGTTTGGTTGAAGAGTTGACTTATTGCAAATAGTATAATAGTATTATTAATATAATAAATTTTAAGATTCCGCGTAGTTCCGCGTTAATTTCCGCGAAGTTCCGCGCAATTTTTAAAGAATTAAAAATTGTCATGGCAGAAAAATTCGAACGAACAAAACCTCACGTAAACATTGGTACCATTGGTCACGTTGACCATGGAAAGACCACTTTATCAGCCGCAATTATGAATGTTTCAAAATTGCGCGGTTTGATGTCGTCTGGAGAAGGGGTTGAGCAAATTGATAATTCTCCTGAAGAAAAGGCAAGAGGGATTACGATTTCTATTAGACATATGGAAATGGAAACACCAAAAAGGCACTATGCTTTGATTGATTGCCCGGGCCACGCTGACTACATCAAAAACATGATTACCGGAGCTGCCCAAATGGACGGCGGAATTTTGCTTGTGTCTGCTCCAGACGGACCCATGCCTCAAACCAAAGAACATATTTTGTTGGCAAGGCAGGTAGGATTACCTTCTTTAGTCGTCTTTATGAACAAGTGCGATATGGTTGATGACCCTGAAATTTTGGACTTAGTTGAATCAGAAGTGAGGGAATTATTGAAAAAGTACGGATTCCCAGGAGACACTACTCCCATTATCAGGGGTTCAGCTTTGAAAGCTTTACAAGCAACAACCGCAGATGATGCAGCCGTTAAGCCGATCATTGAATTACTGGATGCTTGTGATAACTATATTCAAGAACCGGTAAGAGAATTAGACAAGCCCTTCGCTATGGCTATTGAGGATGTATTCAGCATTGAAGGCAGGGGAACCGTGGCTACCGGAAGAATTGAAAGGGGAATCATTAAGCAAAACGATGAAGTGGAAATTGTTGGTATCAGAGACACGCAAAAGTCTGTGGTGGTTTCCGTTGAAATGTTCCAAAAATCTTTGGACCAGGGTCAGGCTGGAGACAACGTAGGAATTTTACTTCGAGGCCTGAAAAAAGAAGACATTGAGCGTGGACAGGTATTATGTAAGCCAGGAAGTATTAAGCCTCATTCAGAATTTGAAGCTGAAGTATACATTTTGAGCAAAGATGAAGGTGGAAGGGCCACGCCATTTTTCACTGGATATAAACCACAGTTTTACATTAGAACATCTGATATTACCGGAGATGTATCATTGCCAGCCGGAACCGAAATGGTTATGCCCGGAGATACTGCTCAATTGACGATTAAATTGATTGTGCCAGTTGCCTTGGAAGAAAAAGGAAAGTTTGCCATTCGTGAAGGAGGAAAAACTGTTGGAGCGGGAGTGGTAACCAAGATTACCAAGTAATCATCTCTGGAAAGCATTTATGAATAAAGTAAAAAAAATAATTGCATTAGCTGTGATTGGTTTACCGATACTGGTGCTTTCTTTAGATGCTTATGCGTTTTCAATTCCTGCGGTCCCCAGCTTTTACGTTTCGCATTTGAAAGCTAGTCCTATGCCATTATATAAAAATGGCCGTACCGTTTTTCCAAATCCACCCTGTTTTTATGGAAGCGTATCAGGACGCCTTGTTTGCAGGTAATTATTAACATTTACATCGATGCCAGCGAAAAAGCCTGTAACCAGAAAAAAAATAATAAAGAAAGAGACTGATAATGTTGCTGTAAAAGAGGCGGTCGAAAGCGTGATGCCTAAGCTTAGAATAAAGCTAAAAGCTTACGACCACAAAATCATAGATAATTCAGTAAAACAGATTATTGATATAGCCAATAGATATGGTGTTACCGTGGTGGGACCCGTACCGCTGCCTACAGAAGTGTTAAAGTACACTGTAAACAGATCAACTTTTGTACACAAAAATGCCAGAGAGCAATTTGAAATGAGAGTTCATAAAAGAATTATTGATATTTTAAGCCCGAATCAGGAAATCATTGAGGCGCTACGGGATCTTAATCTTCCTTCCGGCGTGGATATAACTATAAAGATTTAGGGTTGACCCCGCTAAGCGGGGTATGAATGAAAGAACGCTAAGCGTTCTAACAATTTCGAAAAGCTTGCTTAGCAAGCTTGACATTACGACAAAAATTTAGTAGCATCCATGCGTAACGAATAAACACGAATTTCTGAATGAATGAACACGAATCACGAATAAGTGAACTGGGAAATTTACAATACCATTAAGCCAACTGTTAACTTTTCCATGACC
>CAYJSA010000004.1:2074-4751 GCA_964372785.1 uncultured Candidatus Saccharibacteria bacterium | reverse complement strand
AGTGAACTGGGAAATTTACAATACCATTAAGCCAACTGTTAACTTTTCCATGACCATTTTTCTAAAAAAGTCATAGAATAAAAACGTTGCCGTAGAAAACGGGCAATAGCCCGTTTTTCGTTAGCATTCGTGATTCGTGAAAATTCGTGGCCCGCAGGCCTAATTCGTGTTAATTCGTTTAAAATTTCTATGAAATTTCTTTTAGGAAAGAAAATTGAAATGAGTCAAATGTTCGACGAGAAAGGAAATGTTATTCCGGTGACTTTAATTGAGGCGGGGCCGTGCGTGGTTTTACAGAAGAAAACAAAAGAACGCGAAGGATACGATTCTGTGCAAGTCGGCTACATAAAGTTATTGAAAAAAAGCAAGATAAAAAAATCAATGAAAGATAAGGAGTATCGTTATATTAGAGAGGTCAGAACAGATGCTAGTGATCTAGCCAAAGCCGGAGACCAGATAGATGTTTCAATATTTAAGGAGGGGGACAAAGTCAATGTTACTGCAACTTCAAAGGGAAAAGGATTTCAGGGAGGAGTAAAACGCCATGGGATGTCGGGAAGAAATGCCACTCACGGAATGAAGCACGAAGCCAGAACCATTGGGTCTATTGGACAACGATTTCCTCAGCACGTTATTAAAGGGAGAAAGATGCCTGGTAGAATGGGGTTTGACCGCGTTACCGTTAAAAATTTAAAGATTGCTAAGATTGATGCCCAGAATAATATGTTGGCTGTTAAAGGAGCCATTCCGGGACATCGGGGAACGCTCTTGCAAATTATGGGGTAATTTGCAAGAAGATTTAAGATTTAGGATTTAAGATTTAAGAATACGAATGATAGAATTTTGACAAAAAAAGAGCGCCTCGCCTTGAAAAATCAAGACTCGGCGCACCGTGAGGCCAGAATCACATTGTCATTGACCTGGACTTCCTGGAAGACCAAGGCTGATGTAACAGAGCATGATAATTGCTCCAAGTAACACGCCGGACACGAACGAGAAGGAGGCGAGAAATACAGCCTCTCTTTCACATGCCTTGTGGGACGCGAGCTCGGAATCTTGATTCTCCATACGGCATTCTCCGAAAAAATGGAGGCGAAAGAACTGACCAACGACACAATTACAGTATTCTTTATAAAGCATAATTTGTCAATCGTCGCGTCCCGCTAAGCGGGACGCGAGGGCGGGTAAATTTTACAAGTTTAACAAATTCGTGATTCGTGAAAATTCGTTCGTAAATTCGTGTAAATTCGTTTTAACCATGAAATATCCAGTTTACAACCAAAGTGGGAAAGAGATGGGAGAAGTAACCCTTCCCAAGGATGTCTTTCAAGTTCCATTGAACGCTGATTTGGTTCACCAAGTTTTGATTTCACAGACAGCCAATAAAAGACAGGTTTCGGCCCATACGAAAACCAGAGGCGAAGTGCGGGGCGGAGGAAGAAAGCCTTGGAGACAAAAAGGAACCGGCCGAGCACGACACGGTTCAATTAGATCCCCATTGTGGAAGGGCGGAGGAGTAACCGGAGGTCCAAGGAATGATAAGGTCTACGAAAAAGATATCCCTAAAAAAATGAGGAAAAAGGCCTTGTATATGGTACTTTCTGAAAAAGCAAAGAATAATTTACTGGTTATTTTGGATAGCATGGTTATGGCGGACGCAAAAACTAAAACGATGGCTTCTATGATAAAGAAGCTTCCCGTATCAAGCGCCAGCAGGTTGATTGCTTATAGTAATGGTGATAAAAAAGTATTTTTGGCATCAAGGAATATCGCTAAAACAGGAGCGTCAGAAACAAGGAATTTGAATGTAGTTGATTTATTGAATTATAAATACTTGTTGATTTCAAAAGACGGAATAAAGGAAATAGAGAGCATTTTTTCAGTTAAAAAATGAATGTCTAATTAACCTAATTATTCTAATTGACCTAATCCGTCGTTTAGAATAATTAGAGCAATTAGTATAATTAGAATAATTTCACAATATGGCATTACTAGACTTTTTAAAAAATAAAAAAGCAAAAGACAAAGCTACTGAAAAGAAGGCGATTGTTGTTGATACAAAAAAACCAGAAGTAAAAAAAGAGCCTGACTCTGTTAAAATTTCGGCAAAACAGGGGAAATTTTCTTATGCTGTTGTAAAAGAGCCCCATATTTCAGAAAAAGCGACCTATTTGGGAGATGAAAATAAGTATGTTTTCAAGGTGTACAGCAATGCCAATAAAGTTGAAATAAAAAAATCAGTTGAAGGAATTTACGGAGTAGATGTGCTGGCGGTAAATGTTATCACCATTCCGCACAAAAAAAGGAGAATGGGAAAGACGGAAGGCTTTAAAAAAGGATTCAAGAAGGCCTTAGTAACCATCAAAGAAGGCCAAAAGATAGAGGTATTTTAAAAAACGAATCCCACGAATTAGGCTTTCAAACCACGAATCCCGCGAATCACGAATTCGTGATTCGTGAAAATTCGTTAAGGTATTCGTGTCAATTCGTTAAAAATTTTAATTTCAATGAAAATTTTTAAGCCAACAACTCCATCCAGAAGGGGAATGACAGGAATAGATTTTTCTTTGCTTACAAAAAAACGGGCCCAAAAAAGCTTGGTAGTTGCTTGGCGAAAGAGCAATGGAAGGTCAAAAGCTTCGGGCAGGATTACGGTGCGCCACAAGGGCGGAGGGGT
>CAYJSA010000004.1:0-1974 GCA_964372785.1 uncultured Candidatus Saccharibacteria bacterium | reverse complement strand
TCAGAAAAAGCCGCATTGACTCCGGGCAACAGAATGAAGTTAAAGAATGTGCCGGTTGGAACTAATGTGTATAATATTGAATTGGATCCAAATCGAGGGGGAAAAATGGTAAGGTCAGCTGGGAGCGCCGCCCAGGTGCTGGCCCAAGAAAACGGTTACACCAACTTGAAAATGCCATCTACGGAAGTAAGGAAAGTAAGTGACGAGTGTTTCGCTTCAATAGGAATGGTTTCAAACCCAGAAAACAGATTTTACACCGTAGGCAAGGCAGGGAAATCAAGGTTAAAAGGCAGAAGGCCGCATGTTCGAGGTAGCGCCATGAACCCAGTAGACCATCCGCATGGAGGAGGAGAAGGCAGACAGCCAATTGGATTAAAGCACCCAAAGACTCCATGGGGTTTGCCGGCCTTGGGAGTAAAAACAAGGGATAGGAAGCATTGGACAAATAAATTTATAATTCAAAGGAGGAAGAAGAAATAATATGTCAAGAAGTTTGAAAAAAGGCCCCTATGTTGACCAACGATTGATGGAAAAAGTTTTGAAAGTACGAAAGGACGAAAAAGTCATCATCAAAACGTGGGCAAGATATTCTACGATTTCACCGGAAATGCTCGGTTTTACTTTTGGTGTGCATAACGGAAAAGAATTTGTCCCGGTATTTATCGCAGAAGATATGGTGGGTCATAAATTGGGAGAATTTGCCAGCACCACAAAATTTGTTAGACACGGAGGAAAGATGCAACGCGAATTAGAACAAAATAAAGAACAATCTGAAGCCGCAAAAACAGAAGCTGCTAAAGCTCCCGTGAAGAAATAATTTCAGAATTCAGATTGTAGATTGCAGATTTAAAAATCTGAAATCAAAAATCGAAAATCTTAAATCACATTATGGATATTAAAGTTCAATTAAACAATTTAAGAACGGCGCCTAGAAAATCACGACTGGTGGCTGATATGATACGAAATAAAAATGTGGCACAGGCACGCGTAATTCTTGAGTTTACTGTAAAAAGATCATCAGACCCGGTACTGCGTCTTTTAAATAGTGCGGTTGCTTCTGCGGTAAATGATTTTAAGTTAGATGAATCTAATCTGCGTATTTCTAAAGTTACTGTTGATGAAGGTCCAACGCTGAAGCGATCATTCCCGATGAGCCGGGGCAGGGCGTATCCGATTATGAAAAGGACTTCCCATATTACGCTCATTCTGAGCGAAATCCCAAATCCCAAACCCCAAACAAATCCGAATTACCAAAATCCAAAAAAGTAAAAAATCGTAAATCTTAAATCATAAATCATAAATCTTACATCAAGCAATGACCCATAAGGTTCACCCAAAATCATTTAGGATCAAAGGAATGGAGGATTTCAATATCCGCGGTTTTTATGGCAGAAAAATGCCACAATATTTGGAAGAAGATTTTTTAATCAAAGATTTTTTGCGTGCTAAGTTAGCAGAGGCTTCGGTTGCTAATATTGAGATAGAACATTCCAACAATAAATTAAATATTATTATTGAAACTGCTCGCCCAGGATTGATTATCGGCAGAGGAGGAGAAGGAGTTGAAGTATTAAAGGGCATTATAGAAAAGAAAATCCAGAATAATAAATCTGCAATTAAAAACCCCTCTCCAAAAGTAAAAAGGGCGATAAAAATAGACATTAAAGAAATTAAAAACCCATGGATTTCGGCTGCTCTGGTTGGCCAAATGGCTGCCCAGCAAATTGAGAAAAGAATTCCATTCAGGCAGGTTTTAAAGCGCAGCATGGAGCGAGTAATGCAAAATAAAGAAGCCAAGGGAATTAAAATGGAGGTTGCCGGAAGATTAAATGGAACTGAAATCGCCAGAAGCGAATGGTTAAAGCAAGGTAGAATGCCTCTTGGAACCATCCGGGCAGACATTGATTATGCTCACACAGAGGCTCACTGCACCTACGGTTCAATTGGAGTAAAGGTGTGGATATATAAAGGAGA
>CAYJSA010000003.1:13689-28485 GCA_964372785.1 uncultured Candidatus Saccharibacteria bacterium | reverse complement strand
ATGCGTGTTCCCACACCTCCCTTCACTAGCATTATTAGAGCAATTAGTGTAATTAGAATAATTTATTAAGTAGATGTTTTCAGAAAAAGTCAGGAGGTTTATCATAAAATTGCGGGGACTGTCCGATGAGCAAAGAAAAGCTATCCTTGTTGGTGTCGTTGTTTTTTTTGGATTGATACTTGGTTCTTTATGGCTTTTATCAACCGCGAACATTGTTAAAAAATTTAGTAATGAAACAAAAGGCACTGTTCTGCCGCCCATAGACTTGTCGGAGCTGGACAAGCTGAAAGGTTTGCAAGACGAAATCAAACCACTTACCCAAACTCTGCCCGAAATTGCGTCAGAAGAAGTCCAGCTCGAAACTGAAACTGCCAATTGGAAAACGTATACAAGTAAAAAGTATGGTTTTGAGATAAAGCGTCCCGCTGATTGGTTTATCGGGGGCGAACTGCGTTCCGATGGTTCGGAAGATATTTACATTTCCCCGGAGTCACCCAAGAATAATATGGCTTTCATCGGAGAAGCGCTGAACATAAATGTTGGCAAGGTTAAAAAGGGCAACTCCCTTGAGGATGAAATAAGGGCAAGATATGGAAAAATAGATGTTGACTTTACCCAAGAAACTACGACAATTGGTGATATTGATGGGTTTGTTATAAAAACCATATGCGAAGGAGTTGGTTGCGGCAGTCAAGAGTGGGTTTTTATCAACAACGGTTACTTTTACACGTTGATTGCCCGAGGATCCGTTTCTATGCAGTTGTTACCCACATTTAATGTTACAAAATAATACATTATGACTAAAGAAAGGAAATCAAAAGAACCAGAAGAAAAAAAACCGTCCGCCAAAAAAGCTGACGAATCAGCTGACCAAAAAACCAACGCTATCGGCAATGTTAGCAAACGCGAAATTGTTGATGAACTGAAAGAATCATACATTGATTATGCTATGTCGGTGATTGTTGCCCGTGCGTTGCCTGACGTGAGGGATGGCTTAAAGCCCGTTCATAGGAAAATTCTGTATGCCATGAATGAGCTGGGCCTTTCGGCTTCGGCAAAATTTCGAAAATGCGCCGCCGTTACCGGGGATGTCATGGCCAAATATCACCCGCATGGTGACACAGCGATTTATGATTCTCTTGTTAGAATGGCGCAAGATTTTAACTTAAGGTATCCCCTTATTCATGGACAGGGTAACTTTGGTTGTTTTACAAAAGATACAAAAGTAAAATTAACTGATGGAATAAGTTTATCATTTGAAGAATTAATTAAAGAGCAAGCCGAAGGTAAAAAGCATTGGACATTTTCTTTTAATCATCAGACAAACAAAGTTGAAATTGCAGAAATAAAAAAGCCTCGGTTAACAAAAAGTAATCAAGAAATCATAGAAATAACACTAGATAACCAAGAAAAAATTAAGTGTACTCCAAATCATCGCTTTATGTTAAAGAATGGAACATATAAAGAAGCGATACATTTAAAACCGCAAGATTCTTTAATGCCTTTTTACGGGAAAATCTACGATGGAAAAGAAGATAAAAGTTTAAAGGGTTACCAAATGGCATATCAGCCGATAGGGGAAAATTGGGAATTTGTTCATCGTTTATCATATGCTTGGAATTTAAATAATCACATATATGATATTAAAAATGGAAGAATTAGGCATCACTTTGATTTTAATAAATTAAATAATAATCCAGATAATATTTTAAGAATCCAATGGCAAGATCATTGGAAATACCACAAAGAAATTGCTTCTTGGCGCCATAAAAATAATCCTGAATATGTGAGAAAAATTGCTGAAGGCAGGAATGTTTTTTGGTCACAGAAAGAAAATAAAGAAAAGGCTTCTTTGTTTAGGACGGAAATGAATAAAAAAATGTGGAAAAGCAAAAAATATAGAACATTATGGATAAACGCTAGAAAAGAAATGTGGAAAAATCCGGAATACAAGGAATTTATGAGAAAGGCGTCAAGCGAGAATCTTAAGAAATTGTGGACAAGACAGGATTTTAAGGACTTATTGAGCGATTTAAAGTCGCAGGAAATGAAGAAACGTTGGCAAGATAAAAATTACCGGTTGTTAATGGCTGGACAAACTAAAAAGATGTCTTTGAAGCTTTGGGCAGACCCAAACCATAGAGAATATATCTCAAAATTAATGAAAAAAAGATTTTCAGATCCTGCGTGGCGAGAAAATCAAAGTATTATATCAAAAGAGCTATGGAATAATCCAGAATATCGGGCAAAGTATGCGCCTGATCACTTCAGTAAGGCAGCAAAGAAATTATGGGAAAACCCAAAAACAAGAGAGTTTCACAGTCAAAAGGCTACAAAGCAATGGCAAAACTCTGATTTTAGGAAAAAAATAACTGAAATATTGAGGATGAGGGGAATAGAAAAAGCAAGGCAAAATCCTGATATGATGCATAATCTAACCGAAAAAGCCAAAATTGCTTTAAGGGAAAATTGGAAAGATCCTAACTACAAGAATACCATCGTACGTAATAAAATCCTGCGGCATGTAAATACCCTTCTGAAAAAATATTCAAAGTCACAGATTACTCCAGAAATATATGAAAAAGAAAGATATAATAATTGTTTTCCTAAATTTGAAAATACGCTTAAATATTTTACTGATTTCTCCGAAATTTTAGAAAAAGCAGAAAAATATAACCACAGGATAATTTCAATAAGATACCTTGATAAAAAGGAAGATGTGTACGACCTTACCATTAAAAATCTCCATAACTTCCTTTTAGATGCGGGTGTATTCGTCCACAACTCAATTGATGGAGATTCGGCTGCGAGCATGCGCTATACTGAAGCCAAATTGTCAAGGATTGGGGATTTATTATTGCAGGATATCGATAAAGACACAGTGAACTTCATGGATAACTATGATGGCACGCGCCAAGAGCCGACGGTTTTGCCCTCACCGGTTCCCCAACTTTTAATGAATGGTTCTTTGGGAATCGCCGTAGGTATGGCAACCAATATTCCGCCTCACAATTTAACTGAATTAATTGACGCCACATTCCATATTTTAGAGAATCCAAAAGCCGAAACTCCAGACCTTTTTGAATTTATCCAAGGGCCGGATTTCCCCACCGGCGGAATTATTTATGACCAAAAAGAAATTATTACTGCTTATTCGCAGGGGAAGGGGGCGATTGTCATGCGAGGAAAGGCGGAAATCAGCGAGAAAAAAGACGGTTCCGAACAAATTTTAATTACGGAAATTCCTTACCAGGTTTTAAAATCCACCCTAGTGGAGGAAATGGCTAATTTAGTTTCGGAAAAAAAAATTGAAGGCATCCGCGACATTAAAGATTTATCAGACCGAGAAGGCATGGGCATTATTATTGATATTAAAAAAGGGTTTGATGCCAACCGTGTGCTCAACCGCCTCTATAAATTTACTAATTTACAAAAAACGTTTCACTTGAATCTACTGGCCTTAGTTGACGGTATCCAGCCGGAAATTTTGTCTATTGCGGATGTATTGAAATATTTCATTGCGCACAGAACCGAAGTGGTGACCCGCCGGACCAAGTTTGATTTAGAAAAAGCCAAAGATAGAGCACATATTTTAGAAGGGTTAATGATTGCTCTTAATAATATAGATGCGGTCATTAAAGTTATCAAGCAGTCAAAAGACCGTGAAGACGCCAAACTTAACTTGATCAAGAAATTCAAGCTTTCAGAGAAGCAGGCCATCGCTATCTTGGAAATGAAGTTGCAAACACTGGCCGGATTGGAACGCCAAAAAATTCAGGATGAATTAAAAGCTATTTTAGAATTAATCAAAGAATTAACCGCCATTTTAGCCAGCCCGGCAAAGTTAAAAGCCATTATTAAAAAAGAGCTTGCCGAAATAAAAGAAAAATTTGGAGACGCCCGCAGAACTAAAGTGGTAAAGGGGAAATTAGGCGAAATTACGGAAATTGACTTAGTGCCATTGGAAGAAACCATTGTTACCTTAACTACCGGCGGATACATCAAGAGGATAAATCCGGCTACTTATAAAATACAAAAACGCGGTGGTAAAGGAATCATCGGCATGAAAACCATGCAAGAAGATATTGTGGAGCATTTTTTAAGCGCTTCAACCCATGATAATTTGATGTTTTTTACCGATTCGGGAAAAGTGTTCCAAACCCAAGTCTATGAAATCCCCGAAGGTACAAGGGTGGCACGGGGCCGGGGAGTTTCAAATTTTTTAGAAGGTATTTCTAGCGAAGAGAAGGTGCTCTCCTTGGTTGCGAAGTCAAAGGTAAAGGAAGGAACGACCCCAACAGATAAGTTTTTAGTAATGGTAACCAAAAATGGCAGAATCAAAAAAACTAGTCTAGAGGAATTTGAAAATGTGCGCAAGTCCGGCATCATTGCCATAAAACTTGAAAAGGGTGACTTGCTGAAAAAGGTGGTCAAGACCTCAGGCAAAGATGATATTTCACTGGCCACCAAGCAAGGTATTTCTATTAGATTTAAAGAAAAAGAGGCCAGGCCCATGGGCCGTTCTGCCGCAGGGGTTAAGGGCATACGGTTAAAAAAGGGTGACGAAGTAATCGGAATGGATGTTATCCATGAAGACCTCAAGGACAAAGACGGCAAAAAGATAAAACAGTACTTATTGGTAGTTATGGAAAATGGTTATGGAAAAAGAACCGAAGTTTCAGAGTACAAAGTACAGGGGCGCGGAGGATCGGGAATTAAAACAGCAAATATTACCGCTAAAACCGGAGGCATTGTGATTTCATCTATCTTGCATGACTCCGAAGACGAAGAAGATTTGATTGTTATTTCGCAAAAGGGCCAGGTGATAAGAACGGCTACCAAATCAATCTCGGTATTAGGAAGGGCAACTCAGGGAGTAAGAATTATGAGGCTGGATGCGGGGGATAAGGTGGCTTCGGGCACCTGTGTAAAAGAGTAGTATGTACCTTTCCATTATTTTAGTATAATGGAAGAATAGAATATGCCGGAATTTCTTAAAATAGATGAAGTGTTAAGTTATCTTAACTTAAAGGAAAGCATGCTGGCTGCCGAGTTTGGCTGTGGTTCTGCTGCTTTTACCATCGCTTTGGCCAGAAAATTAAGTAAGGGCAGGGTGTATGCACTGGATATTCAAGAAGAAAAATTGTCAGCATTAAAAGGCTCTACCAGCAAGCAACATCTTAGTAACATCTTTACGGTTTTGTGTGACTTGGAAGCCCCTAACGGTTCAACATTGCAGACAGATTCTTTAGATATTGTGCTAATCCCCAATGTGTTGTTCCAAGCAGAAAATAAACATGCTATAATTGAGGAAGCAAAAAGAGTGCTAAAACCCGGAGGGGAACTTTTAGTGATAGATTGGTCAAAGCAAGGTCCTTTTAGTCCCAAGGAAGGAATGGTACACCCTGATGAAATTAAAAAAATAGCAGACACGCTTGGCGTTACGTTTAAAAAGGAATTTGCTGCGGGAGATTATCATTACGCGTTATTGTTTATTAAATAGATGTATAATTTCAATAAAAAATATATCATTTCTTTCGCAATCTTATTTTTGGTTGCTAGCGCTCTCGGTTTTACAAGCCCGGCATCGGCTGGTGACGTTGCTATCCCAAATCCCCTGTGTCCTGCCATGGCTAACCCCTGTGTTTCCAGTCCTACATGCGTGTGCAACTTCGGGGACCTTATTGCAAGAATCACCATCTTCATATCAGAAGTTATCGCAGCGTTGGCTGTGTTAATGCTAGTGGTGGCTGGCATTTTCTTTGTCTTGGCGGGTGCCAACCCTGAAAATGTCAATAAGGCAAAACATATAGCATTATACGCGATTATTGGTTTGGCTATCGCTTTGGCGGCTACAGGATTAGTTAGGGTAATTCAGGCAGTGATTAACGCGCCGGCAACCTCTTAGTTATTTGAAATAAAGGTCGATATTAAAAATTAAAATTATCTAACAAAACATAACCATGAACAAAAAATTAGTTGCATTATCCATATTAACAACCTTAGTCGCATTACCTCTTGTAAGTTTGGCAGTTTTTAATCCTGGCGATCCTCCAAACACTCAGCTTAACCTTACCGTTATTGATATCATTGATAAGGTTATTCAATTTATTTGGCCAGTAATCGTAATAGTGATCATTATATTATTTACCGTCGCAGCATTCTTATTCTTTTCAGCTCAAGGAGACCCGGAAAAAGTTGGCCAGGCAAGGCAGGCCTTTATATGGGGAGTAGCAGGAACCGTGGTGATATTCTTAGCATGGTCAATCCCGTTTATCGTAAGGAACACATTCAGCGCGTAATTCTGGAATAAATCAACTCCGCCAGGCACAAGACTGCGAGGGGTGCAGTACTGTACTCCTCTGCGCCTGGTCGGAGTTGGTTGTCCGACTACTTAAAACTGATTATGTTTTTTGAGATAAAAAAATCTTTAATATCTTTATGTAATAGCCCCACTGATTAAAGATTTTCTTACGGTATATCTCCCGCTTAACTACGGAAACTTTTAACCAGTAGACCTGTTGTGTAGTAAGGTTCGTAGCGAAAATAGAATTTTTAAGCCTATCCTACGGATGAGCTGAAAAATTATAGCAAATGTACGGCCGGAATATGCAGTTTGCAATAGAAGCTTATTACGCAACAGGTCTAGTAGGTCTAGCTATTTAATTAATACCTATATTACAATGAACAAGAAACTAGTATTAGCATCAACGTTAACTATCCTGCTGACGTTGCCCTTAGTAAGTTGGGCTATTATATTTACCGGCCAGCCTGGTGAATCTAATATTAATCTGATATACGTAATCCAAGGGATTTTAACCGCGCTTTGGTGGGCATTTATGGGTCTAGTGGTTATTTTATTTATCCTTGCCGGCATCCAGTTTTTAACTGCCCAGGGGGACCCAACGAAGTTGGAGCAGGCGCGGCAGTTTGTCATTTGGGGGTTTGCCGGGGTGATCGTGGGCGTATTGGCGTTCTCCATTATTGCTATCGTCAGGAACACGTTTGTTATATAAAAATAAGTATTCTGGAAATTATATGAAATTAAATAAAAATGTAATTGCCGCGTCAGCGTTAACTCTGTTATTAGCGTTGCCTCTGGTAAGTTCGGCAATAACGTTCTATGGTCAACCATCGCTGACAGTTGGTACCGAAACCATTCGCAACGTAATAAACGCCGTTTTGAATATAGTGTGGTGGGTATTCATGGGTATCGTAGTCACTTTCTTCGTTATCATCGCCGTGTTGTTCCTATCGAGCCAGGGTAACCCCGAAGCCATTGCTACGGCAAGGAAAGCTCTTGTATGGGGCGGGGCGGGGGTTGTTGTTGGCGTGCTGGCTTTTGGTATTATTAGGATTATCGTCAATACTCTCGGGGGCATAAATTTACCTGCAGTTTAATCTTTGTTTTAGATTTAATCTCCCAGATAAAAATAGCATTTATAGAGAGTGTATAAATACGAACAGGCAAAAGTTTTAAAGATAACCATAAGCCCGTTTTAAACAGGGGTGAATAAAAAATTAATTCTAGCATCGGTGTTAACAACACTATTGGTACTGCCCTTGGTAGTTTTAGCATTTGATTTTTCCATAGCCCAGCCGACTCAAGGGGCGTTAGATGTTCGCGATTTTTTAAATAAAGTATTGAATGTAATCTGGTGGATATTTTTAGCGGCCGCCGTAATCTTTTTTGTAATCATCGGAATTTTATTCCTAACTAACCTGGGGAATCCCGAAGATATTTCTAAGGCGCGCAAGGCTCTTATCTGGGGAGGGGTAGGCGTGGCCGTTGGAGTGCTTGCCTTTGGCATGGTAAGGATTATTATGAACACGCTTGGTTTTTAATAGGTTATTTTGCATTACTTTGCTAACATGAGTAAAAAAATAGTCGTGGTGTCAGGGTTGATGGTTTTATTGGTATTGCCTCTAACCGGCTTGGCTATTGATTTAAACGTGGCCCAGCCCCCCACCGCCGATGCTATTAATTTGGGGCAGCTGTTAAACGCATTTTTGAATGTGATCTGGTGGATATTTTTAGCAGTGGCCGTGATATTACTTATTATTACCGGTGTTTTATTTTTAAACACCCAAGGGGATCCTGAAAAGATTAAAAAGGCTAGGATGTCGCTTATCCTTGCTATTGTTGGGATTGTGGTGGCGTTATTGGGGTATCGTATGTTCAATACAGTTCACTGTCTTATTGACCCTTCTGCCTGTGTACTCGCCTGTGTACCAGCTGGTGGTGCTTGCACAGCTAACGCGGATTGTTGCAGTAATGATTGCGCGGGGTCAATTTGTCTTTAATCGTCCAGATAATAATAGTAACTAACTTTAAAAAATGAACAAAAAATTAATCACATCCGCAACCGTATTATTAATAACACCCGTCATGGTTTTGGCCGCTGCAGATAATTGGGTTGTTACCATCGTTAATAACTTGTTAAGCATGGTGGTCTGGCCCGTGTTTTTAGGAGTGATTGTCATTATGTTTATATGGGCCGGTATTTTATATCTGACTGCCCGTGGAGACCCTGAAAAATTTAAAAAGGCGAATTTAGCAGTGGTCTTTGCCGTTATCGGGATTATCGTCGCTATTTTGGGGTACAAAGCGTACGCTACACTACGGGCCATCATTCCTGTGTAGGTTACTTTCTCATAAAACATGAAACCGCATTTTGTAAAAAATGCGGTTTTATGTTAAGCTACAACGGATTGTAAATTCATCTTATTAGAGATATTATAAGTACTAATGAAGAGACTTAGTAAAGTTAAAATTGAATGGTCTCCAAAAATGGCTTATGTTGTGGGCTTGTTGGCAGCAGACGGTTGTCTTTCTGTGGACGGACGTCATATAGACTTTACTTCTAAAGATTTGGAAATGGTTGAAATTTTTAAAAATTATCTAAATTTAACTAACAGAATTACTAAGAAAACAAGATCAATTGAACAAAGGAAAAGATACTTCCATATCCAATTTGGGGACAGGAATTTTTATGAGTTTTTATTGGGACTAGGATTAACACCCCGTAAATCAAAAACAATTGGACCATTAAAAATACCAAGGAAATATTACGCTGATTTTTTAAGGGGCTGTATTGATGGTGATGGTAATATACAAACATTTAAACATCCAGAAAGTAAAAAACTTCAATTAAAGGTGAGACTATTTTCAGCAAGCAAGAAATTTCTTATATGGATAAAAAAAGAAAATGAGATGTTTGGCATTAACGGTTATTTTAAAAAAGAAACAGACGTGCACACTTTAGAGTATGCAAAGAGTGATTCTATAAAATTGTTAAATGGAATTTATTATACAAACTTTCCCCAATCACTTGGTCGTAAATTCTTACTTGCAGAGCCCTATTTGCGGACGTGGCGAAATTGGCAACCGCATACGCCTTAGGAGCGTACGCCGCAAGGCTTGTGGGTTCGACTCCCACCGTCCGCACACAATAAAATACTGACTTCATAGTTATCTAGCTAGCAATTATCATGTTTGAAATTTTTAGTTACTATCTTGGGTTTGGCGGCACCAGGTTTTTTGCCCTATTTTTTGTGTTTCTCCCGGTTTATTTTACGGGCACATTGTGGTACCACTTTTTTTATGCAGTAGCTTACAATAGGCCGCTTCCTTCGGGCCTTAAGTCACTTGCCACAAAGGTTGTCCTTACTCTTGTTATGATGGTTATCTGCCTGGTTGTTTTGGGTTTTGGCTTAGAAAAAGTTGTTTTGCACGCCCAACTTTCCACCATAGTTTTTTTCAGCCAAGCTTTTTTGCAAATAGATAAGATGGTATTTGGTGTCTACGTGCCCTTTTGGTTTCACGATTCAAGCAATGGTTTAAAGCCGTTTTTTGATAACTTTAGTTTACTTATCATTATTATTTATAGGAGCCTGCCCTTTTTGCTGGGAATTCTTTTTTCTTTACTTTTTGTCATTAAACCACAGTACTTTTATAAGGCATTTCTTAGTTTTGTCATCATGTTTTTAATCGGGCTACCTTTGTGGTTTTTTTTCCCCGCCGTTTCTCCGTTTGATGCCTATATTTATGATGTGTTTGAAGCCCCGCTGCCTCAATATTTACAGCCCGCGCTATCAGGATACGATCCCAATGTACATCTTGAATCATTCCTTAGATCTATAAAAGATTTGAATCAAGAAAGTAGGGCGCAATTTTTTGCAGTAACCACTATGCCAAGCATGCACATCGCCTGGGCGGTTCTGATTTTATTTTTTGGCGCTGCGCTGTGGCGTCCGCTACTGGTTTTTTTAGTACCGTACTTTTTAATCAATGCGTTTGCCACGGTGTACTTGTTGCAACATTACACCATTGATATTCCGGCGGGGCTTATCGTTGCAATCATTTCTATTTACTTGGCAATCATGATTGCCAAGGTGAAAACTCCCCAAATTTTTCTTTCTTAGGGCCACGTTAACTAAAAAACACGCCGGCGAGACGCGTAGGGTCGCGAGAAATTTCTGCAAAGCAGAATTTCCCGACCTAGAATTATCCGCTTTAGCAGAAATTCCCGTCTCTGGCGTGTTTTTTGGTTACCTGCATACCCATTCGTCGTCGATACTCCTCAGGGTTAGTTGACTATGGAAGGCATAGTCAACTAAGATACCTCTATTTTTTCTTTGCCGTTATTGCCGTCAACTTTAGGTATTTTTATGGTAAGCATTCCCTTATCCATTGCGGCCTGAGCAGCCTCGGTGTCTATATTTTCAGGCAGTACTACTTTTCTTGAAAAAGGCCCCCAATAACATTCTTGGTAAAAGTACTTTTTTTCAGGGTCTTGGTGCGGGTCGTGCCGATGCCCTTTTATTACCATCATTTCTTTTTCTACCGATATATCAATGTCTTTTATTTGTACTCCAGCTATCGCCGCCAATACTACAAAATCTGATGTCGTTTCAAATACGTCAACAACCAGTTCTCCATCCGGATTAAACAAGTTATTTTTATCAACGGCATTAGTCTCGCCTTCTTGAGCAACAATTTCAGGTTTTAATTTTAATTTTTTAGCCATGTATTTGACGAATACCACGAATCAGGCCTGCTGGCCACGAATTCTCACGAAGGCACGAATACGGTTATTCATGGGCTTCGTTTTTTTTACAGTAATTCGTGATTCGCGTTAATTCGTTTATAATTTACAGATGCTTTTTACTTTTTTAATACTGTCAAAGTCATATATCATAAATATGG
Organism: uncultured Candidatus Saccharibacteria bacterium; assembly: GCA_964372785.1. Lineage (GTDB taxonomy): Bacteria > Patescibacteriota > Minisyncoccia > Minisyncoccales > Staskawiczbacteraceae > VGLO01. The sequence continues at coordinate 17,276 of CAYJSA010000003.1, read as the reverse complement.
CCAATCCAATAATGACTGCAATGGGGATAGCGACATTAAACGGCGCTGACAATGTCATTATAGCAAAATTGTACAACCCGTGAAAGAAGGTTGCCAAGCCAATGCCCAGTAAGGTGAGTTTTGCCCCATGACCGTTTTTAATTGATGATAAAGCCAAAAAATACCCCAAAAGGGCAGAAGAAAGGGTATGTAAGAACGTTGCCCCAATAAAGCGTATAAAGCTTATGGTAATGGTAGTTTTTAACACGATTTCAAGAGAAATAGCATTGTTGATAGGCGAAAATAGGTAAAAAATATTTTCCAGTCCGGCAAACCCCAGCGCGGCCACCACCATGTACAACATAACATCCAATGGTTCGTCTAGCTCTTTGCTTCTAAACACGGTTAACCTGACTGCCAAATATTTAAATACTTCTTCCGTAAGGGCTATTACCAAAAACCATCGGATAAAGTTATTTATCATCGGTAGGTATCCGGAAATTTTAGGAAAATAAAATGCGGAAAGGTATTGAAATTGACTTAATGCTTCAGAAAAAAATATCTGGAAAAATAGGGTAGGCACCGTTGCCACCGCCCCCCATAAAAATACTTTCAAAATCATTTTTTTCGGTTCAGGGTGCAGGTCTTTTTGTAAGTAATAAAAAAGCCATATCAAACTGGGCAGAACTCCGAAAAATATGTATAAAACTAGTTGGTGCATAGGGCTTAGCTTGGCCACTGCTCAACCATAAGCAGGGTTTTTTGGTTCAATTGCCCCCAGACTTCTTCGGTAATGAATGGCATAAAGGGGTGTAGCATCTTCAGGTTCGTTTTTAAAATCTCCAAAAGCATGTACTGGGTAGCGGGGTTAGATGTATCTTTTTTGCTTTCTTCAATTATCTTATCACAAAACTCATGCCAAAAATAATGGTAGATTTTTTCCGCTGCGTAATAAAATTTAAATTCATCCATTAATTTAGTAACTTCTTTTTGTAGTTTTTGCAGATTTTTAAGATGCGCTTTTTGCTCTGTCGAAAGTTTTCCGCGTAAATCCGCGGGACGCTGAGCGTCCCTGCCCCGCTCAGCGTGGGCGTTAAGTTCCGCGTAATTCTGCGGTAAATTTGTCAAAACAAATTTACTCGCATTCCAAATTTTATTGGCAAAATGCTTATAGGCTTTGAATTTTTCTGTAGAGACCTTACTATCATTTCCGGGGCTGGTACCAATAATCATTGCCATGCGTACGGCGTCAGCGCCGTATTGCCCGATCATGTCTACCGGATCAATATTATTACCAAGTGATTTAGAAATTTTACGATTTTGCTCGTCGCGAACTATTCCGTGAAGATACACCGCGTGGAAAGGGATATCCCCTAGTAAAAATTGACTCATGAGAATTATGCGAGCTATCCAGAAAAATAAAATATCATAACCGCTTTCTATAACCGTTGTGGGGTGGAATGTTTTTAAATCCTCTGTTTTTTCCGGCCAGCCAAGTGTAGAGAATGTCCACAAGCCGGAAGAAAACCATGTGTCTAATGTATCGGAAAATTGTTCCCATCCTTCTCCCTCTGGCTTTTCCCTCTGCACCTTTATCTCTATGTCATCGCTCGTCGCTGGAGGCTGATACCAAGCTGGAATCTGATGACCATACCAAATTTGTCGTGATATATTCCAGTCGCGTAGATTTTCAATCCAATGCAAATACGTTTTTTCGAATCGTTCTGGTAGAATTTTAATTTTCTTTTTGCTAATCACCTGGCGCATTAGTTCTTTAAGTGTTTTGTTGCCCCGTTCTTTTATGGGTTTATTCACATTCACAAAAAACTGGTGACGTTTTGGCAATGGCTCAATAATTCCTCCCGAGCGTTGAGCTTTTGATATATTTTGATCAATAATCTCTTCCTTTTCGATGAGCCCCTTCTCTTTTAGGTAGTTTACGATAGTTTCCCTGGCTTCAATAGTTTTTTTGCCCATAACAAGCGGACCGGCGCTCTCGTTCATTTTTCCAAATTCGTTAATAACTTGTATACTTGGTAAGTTATTTTTTTCTGCAATTTCAGCATCTATTTTGCTGTGGGCTGGGGTTACTCCAAGTGCGCCAGTGCCAAAATCTGGGTCAATATTTCTATCGCTAACTACTTTGATTGATAACTTTACCCCCACAAATTCAACATTAAATGTTTGTCCAATATAGTCTTTATAACGCTTGTCTCCCGGATGAACAGCAACTGCTGTATCGCCTACTTTTGTTTCGGGCCTCGTGGTAGCTATAGCAATTGGGAAATTTTTATCATATCGAAAAGTATACAATGTTGCTTTTTGAGTCTCGTATTCAATTTCATCATCTGAAACAGTGGTTTGTCCTTTTACGTCCCAATTAATAACCCGGGTGCCCATATAAATGAGACCAGCTTTGTACATGCGTATAAAAGCCTCTGTAGTGGCATAGCTGCGTTTTTCATCCAAAGTATAAGCAAGTCGAGACCAATCCAATGAAGCCCCTATTTTACGCATTTGGTTAAGTATTGTATCCTTGTTGGCCATTGCGAATTCATCAACCAGCTTGATAAATTCTTCGCGCTTGCCATTAAAGTCATTACGCGAGAGTTTTTTTTCTTTTAAAAATTTTGTTTCTGTAGCAATAGCGGCGTGGTCTATTCCCGGGAGCCAAAGAGCTTTCTTGCCTCGCATCCGCTCAAATCTAATCATGATATCCTCAATGACAACCATCAAAGCTGATCCCATGTGCAATTTACCCGTTACGTTTGGAGGGGGCAACACAATAGAAAAAGGCTTTTTATGTTTTTTATCTAAGTTATCCGGATTAAAAAAACCGCTATCTTCCCATAGCTTGTAAATTTTATCCTCTACTTTCTTTGGGTCGTACTGACCTTCAAGTTTCATGTGTTCATTCTATCAAATTTGCCCAATGATTAAATATTGACAACACTGTTTTAATATGATAAAGTGCTATTAGTTCCGATCAAAACTCGTAGGTAGCTATACCTGAAAATAGCGGAGGAATCACCATGTGGCACATTTTTTTAGTAGTTCTTGAGTTCTTGAGACTGAAAAGACCAGCGCGGTGGTGGTTTATACTTGTGCATAACCGTCCCAAGAGTGAAACGCCGGATGAATTCTTTGATGGTTTATCCGAGGACCAGCTAGAGGAATGGGACGCAACTTCTCCGGATTCTCCCTTTATTTATCATTTGATTGTTCAAGCCTCATGCCCAAGAGAGGCTCACAGATTGATCATTGAGAAAATGAAAAAGGAAAATCCCCTCGAAAACGACTTCTACGAACAATACTTCTCGCGTCTGGATTTTTTCATCCATGTCGTGAGGATGAACGACGTAGGACTGTTTGGCCCATTTGCAAGCCGCGAAGAGGCCGAACACCCAATGGCAGTTATTTTGGGGCCAAGAAACCCGAAGTAGATATCACCTGCTTATTCTCAAATTCGGGCTGACGGATAACCTCCGCCACCCGATTTTTTCTTTGCCCCGCGAAGCTTTAGTGAAATGAGGTTGCTTCAGATTAAAATATGCGGCGACGGCAATCATGAGGCCGTTGTCAGTTGATAATTTTGGATCTGGAAAAAT
>CAYJSA010000003.1:0-13589 GCA_964372785.1 uncultured Candidatus Saccharibacteria bacterium | reverse complement strand
CGGCGACGGCAATCATGAGGCCGTTGTCAGTTGATAATTTTGGATCTGGAAAAATAACTTCCATTCCCTTAGTTCCACGTACTAGTACGTGGAACTGTTTTCGGAGCTCTTGGTTTGCCGAAACGCCTCCGCCTAAAATAATCGTTTTAGCCTTAAAATCTTTTGCCGCCTGTAAAGTTTTTTTAATTAACACATCGCAAATGGCATCTTGCACCGCAAAGCACATCTCGGCAACGAATTTTGAATTTCGAATTTCGAATTTTGAATTTCGGTCTCTTACTTTATATAAAACGGCTGTTTTTAATCCTGAAAAACTGAAATCATAATCTTTGCTGTGCATCATCGGCCTTGGTAGAACGATTGTGTCTGCGTTGGTCTGCGTTACGTCTGCGTTAGTCTGCGAAATTGCTGCTAAAGCAGCGATTTGAGGGCCGCCCGGGTATCCTAATCCTAAAATTCTGGCGGCTTTATCAAAACATTCGCCGGCGGCGTCATCGCGAGTTTCTCCGATAATTTTATAATTGCCGATTTTTTTAACTAAAATTAATTGCGTATGCCCACCACTCACTATTAACACAATCGCCGGGAAAGTCGTTTTAGGATTTAGGATTTCGGATTTAGAGTTTCCGTTAATTTTCGGTAGAAAATTAACGGCTATGTGTGCTTCAATATGATTTACAGGGATAACTGGAATACCCCAAATATATGAAAGTGCTTTGGCAAAATTCACACCAACCCAAAGGCATGGTTCAAGTCCTGGACCATGCGTGACGGCAATGTAATCAATAGCGGGCCTGCCCTGAGCTCTGTCGAAGGGTTTTTCATGATTTTCTAAAAATTCCTTAACACTTTCAAAAAGCGTAGATTCTTTTTCTAATATTTTTTTCAAAGTTCGGATTTGCTTAGGATTTAGAATTTTGGATTTGGGATTTGCCAATTTGGCCTTTTTCAGAGCCTGCTCTAAAACTGGCACCAAATTGGTTTGGTGTTCTCGTTTTGCCATCATCGGAAAAACGCCCCCATAATTGGCATGGATTTGTTGGGAAGAGACGATATTGGATAAAACCTTGAATTTGCCCTTATTTTCTTCAAGAATGGCGATTCCCGTATCGTCGCAAGATGTTTCTATGGCCAAAATTTTCACCCCGTTAGAAGTCTGGGTAAAAATATTTTATGTTTAATAAAATATTTTTGCTTGCACTTGATAATAATATTATTTCAATTATATTCCCCCATGAAGCTTTCTATCACTATTATCTAACTTCTAACGGGGTTCATGCTCCTTATTCTAAGTGAAATCTTGATTTTTTTCAATTTCTAGGTTACAATGGTGGTAACAGTGGTCCCATCGTCTAGTCTGGTCCAGGACACACGGCTTTCATCCGTGTAACTCGGGTTCAAATCCCGATGGGACCGCCCATGAGGGCATTAGATTACAAAGAAGCTATAAGATTAAGAATGCTTGGAAAAAGCTACAATGAGATAGCGAAGAGTTTAGATATTGGCAAAAGTTCGCTAAGTTATTGGCTAAGGGACTTGGAGCTTTCAGGAGAAGCTAAAAGGATTCTTGGGGCAAAGAGTAATTATGCAAAAGAAAAATTTCAAGACTACAATCGTCAAAAACACGAGTTTGTTGTAAAAGAAAATAAGGAAATCAGAGAGAGGTTTTCAAAAAAAGTTAAAATGCTAAAAAATTACGAGCTACTTTTGTTGGGCGCTGCACTTTATTGGGGAGAGGGACAAAAAAGACATGAGGGCAAGCGCGTTTCTCCTCATGTAGCTTTTACAAATTCCGACCCTGATATGATCAAGTTTTTCCTGCGCTTTGCAAGAGAGATTTTAAAGATTCCAGAAGAAAAAATAAAAGCCTTAATTCATATCTATCCCGATACAATCAAAGAGAATGCGATGCAATTCTGGCTGGATACCACAGGTATTCCAAAAACTAATTTTTCAACTACTGTTCAAGTGAGTCGGGCTAGTCAAGGTAAAAGATCAAAGAATTTGTTGCCACACGGCACATTAACATTAAGGGTATCTAGCCGTAAAAAGTTTTTTGAAATAATGGGGATGATTGATGGATTGATAAAGCAAATAATTTAAAATGCAAAAAGCTGATTATTTAAATATTTCTTGTGCCAAGGATTTACAGGGCGGGCAGAAAATAATTTACCGCTTATTTGAAATTTTGCCTGGCGCACTAAGTTTGGGGACTCTGGTAGGGGTCTTTGTTTTTTCGTGGATCGTGCCTTTGTGGGTGGCTATTTTTATGATTTGCTTTTGTTTTTATTACCTGTTTAGGATACTCTATTTTTCTTTGCACCAGGTGCTCGGATATTTCAGGGTTAGAAAACATCTGAAAGAAGATTGGTTGGAGAAACTTAAAAAATCAAAAGGCAGGGATTGGAAAAAAGTATATCATTTAGTTATTTTACCAACCTACAAAGAAGGTTACAGGATTATAAAAGAAAATTTGGAATCTTTGAAAAACTCGGATTATCCGAAAGAAAAGTTAATAGTGGTGTTGGCCGTAGAGGAAAGAGCAGGAAGGGTTTTCTTGGATATTGCAAAAAAAGTTGAATCTGAATATAAAAATGTATTCTTTAAATTTTTAATAGTTGAGCATCCTAGCAATATACCCGGAGAAATAGGCGGGAAAGGGTCTAATGTGGCCTGGGCAGGAAAAGAGGCCAAGCAGGTTATGGATAGTTTAAAAATCCCTTACGGGAATATTCTGGTTTCCAGTTTTGACATTGATACCAAAGTATACCGGCAATATTTTTCGTGTTTGACTTGGTATTATGTAACCCAAAAAAATCCGGAATTGGCAAGTTATCAGCCGGTGCCGGTGTACAATAACAATATTTGGGATGTGCCGTTTTTTTCACGGATTGTTTCAACTTCTAATACATTTTGGCAGATGATTCAGCAGGAACGGTCAGAAAAACTTACCACCTACTCTTCACACGCCATTCCTGGGAAAGTGTTTTTTGAAGTGGGCTACCCCAATAACGTAGTCTGCGATGACAGCAGAATTTTTTGGCGGGCATATTTATATTACGATGGCAATTACCGGGTAGTGCCTATTTATTATTTGGTTTCCATGGATGCCGTGGTTTCCACTAATATTTTTAAAACCATTCTTAACCAGTACAAACAACAGAGGCGTTGGGCGTGGGGATGCGCGGAAATACCCTATGTGATGTTTGGGTTTTTATATAACAAAAAAATTCCGTTGGGGCAAAAAATTTCCCATTTGTACACAATTATTGATGGTTACTGGTCATGGGCTACGGCCGCGCTCTTACTATTTTTGTTGGGTTGGTTGCCGATATTTTTGGGTGGGGACAAGTTCAATTCGTCTGTTTTATCATTCAATTTACCCATTCTTACGGGTCGGATTATGACAGTCTCTTTGGTGGGAATGCTCATTTCTGCGGTGCTTAGCACCGTGCTTTTACCGCCACTGCCAAAGGGGGCAAGCCGATTTAAAAGAATAGCGATTTTTGTGCAGTGGGTATTTTTACCCGCTATTTTGATTATTTTCGGTTCATTGCCTGCGTTAGACGCTCAGGTTAGACTCATGTTGGGTCGTTACATGGGTTTTTGGGTAACGGAGAAAATTAGGAAATGATTTTTTCTGTTACCCAAAAACATACTAAAAAATGATAACCACACATTCAATTTTTGTTTCCGGAAGGGTAATTAAGGGCGTCGGGTACGGGAAAAAAATCGGCTTTCCAACCCTTAATTTAGATAGGCGAAATTTTTTGAAATTAAATAAAAAACCTCATTTTGGAATTTATTGCGGGGTTGCAACACTCTCAGGGAAAAGTTATAAAGCAGGTATTATCATAGGTCCCTTGGATAAAAAGGGTTTGCCAAAAGTGGAGGCGCATCTTATCGGGTTTTATGGTAATGCATACGGCAAGGAAGCGGTGATTAAAGTTGGTAAATTCATTAGAAAGTTTAAAAAATTCAAAGACGAAGAAATGCTTGTATCACAGATTAGAAAAGATATGGCATTCGTCAAAAAACATTAAATCAATACCATTATGCAACTAGACCAATCAAGTGAAAAAAAGTTTTCTATTAATGCCGTTTCGGGGTCGTTGTTAATCATGGGTGCGGCGCTTTTGTGGGCGGTAGATGGGCTTATCCGCAGACATTTGTATGCGCTTCCGCCGATTACCATTATTTTCTTTGAACATGTCGTCGGCCTCATTATTTTGTTCCCCTTTGTTTACAAGTATGTTTTTAGGGTAAGACTATCCAAAAAAGAATGGATTTTAGTTTTTATCGTTTCTATTTTAAGCGGACTGTTGGGAACGTTGTGGTTTACCACGGCCCTTTTAAAAGTGAACTTCATTTCGTTTTCGGTGGTATTTTTACTGCAAAAACTTCAACCGATTTTTGCCATCACCACAGCCGTAATTTTTCTGAAAGAAAAGTTTAACAGAAAATATATTATTTGGGCGGTGTTGGCCATCGTGGGGGCCTATTTTGTTACATTCAAGAATGGATACGTTAATCTAACAACCGGCGAAGGAACTATCATTGCCGCATTGTATGCTCTTGGCGCCGCCTTTGCCTGGGGTTCCTCAACTACGTTTTCTAAAATGTTGCTGGGCAAAGTGCGGGCAGAGGTTAGTACATTCTACCGGTTTTTATTTACCATTATTGTCGCTTTGCCGGTGTTGCTAGTGTTTGGGTATGGTTCAAGCTTAGGGGCGCTTACGTTTACCCAGTTTGAATTGTTTGTTTTAATTGCAGTTTCAACCGGTATGGTGGCATTGGTAATTTATTATAAGGGGTTGGCCAAAACGCCAGTCCATATTTCAACAATCTTGGAACTGATGTTTCCCTTTGCGGCAATTCTCATTGACATGGTAGTCTACCACAGCATTCTTAGTCCTACACAATGGCTGGCTACAGCCGTACTTCTTTACAGCATCTATAACATCGTGAAACTGCGTGAGGCGTAGGTATTTTACCGTTCGGCCGTTGTTGCCCTTGTTTCACGAATTTTTTGCAGTAAAAAAGCCCGATCTCGTCTCTCGAGATTGGGCTTTGTTCGCTAAGCTTTCACATCACTAAGCAAGTAGTCGCTATACTTGAAAGCAAGGTAGTGATGTTTCAAATCAAGTGTCATATACTTCTTGCAGGGCTCCTCGCACTCTAGTCCCAACGACCTGAGAGCGTGCATTAATTGATTTCCCATCATGACAGGAAGCGGGCACCGCTGTTCTGCGGCTCTGATTGCCCACTTTAGGAAGCTGCGCCAGCGCGGATACTTGATTGAGCCCAGAAACTCGGGCTGTCTTTTGTTCTCCACCAATGATTTGGCGAAGGCAATCAAGCGGAGGGAGGCATTGTCAATGTCCTTTTTCAGAACCTCTAGCTGACGCTGTTCCAATTTCGTGAAACGACTTTTCAGCAAACGGCTTTTCGGCGGCATGTTTTTCCTTTCATGATAGGTGCCTAGGATGTTTTACTATAATATATCTTTATCACTTAAAGTCAACTGGCGTGGAGCGCGGGCGTGTTGCCAGAGGGACGCTCCGGAGGCGATTTTGCATGGGTAGTCGCTATGGAGTAAAAGTGAAAGCTTTTACTTTTACTCCATAGGCGAAAAATCACCGAGGCGCGAACTGTCATTTTTCGCTGGAAAAATAAACAGTGACCCTCTGACAAAATGTCTGAGCGAAACCCTTACTCAAAATGTATCTTCTGCTCAAAATTTTTAAGCCGCGCCTTTAATAATGGGTAATTTTTCAAAGCCGGGTCTTTTTCTAGTAATTCTTTGGCTTCACTGCGTGTTTTTTCAATTAAAAATATATTAGATAAGTTTTGCATAGCCACGTCTGGCAAACCCCATTGCTGGGTGCCGTACAGTTGGCCCGGGCCACGGATTTTTAAATCTTCTTCTGCCAACTCAAAACCATTGCTGGATTTTTCCATTACTTTTAAGCGCTTTCTATTTTGCTGGCTTTCCTCGGTGGTAAATAAAAAGCAATAACTTTGCATATCTGACCTGCCAACCCGGCCGCGAAATTGGTGCAGTTGCGATAAGCCAAAGCGTTCTGCCCCCTCAATCATCATCACGGTGGCGCGCGGCACATCAACGCCAACTTCAACCACGGAAGTGGAAAGCAAAATATCTATTTGGCCTTTTTTAAAATCTTGCATGATCAGTTCTTTTTCTTGCGCTTTCATTTTTCCGTAGAGCATGGTAATGCGTAAATCCGGGAAAATTTCTTTTGATAATTTTTCATATTCTTGTTTAACGGATTTTATCTCTTCTTTGGCCGCAAAACCGAAACTATAATTTCGGGGCACAAATTCCATAGAGGTCGGGCTTCCATCAACTTTGGCGTCTTTGGTTTCAATCTTGGGGCAAATCACAAACACGCCCCTGCCTTTAGCCACTTCATGTTTTATAAATTCATAAGCCTTTTGACGGTTACTTTGCCCGACGACCGTTGTGATTATTTTTTTGCGGTTTTTTGGCATTTCTTTTATGAGCGATAAATCCAGGTCGCCATATACGGTTAATGCTAAGGTGCGAGGAATAGGCGTCGCCGTCATCGACAATAGGTGCGGTACGCATTTATTCGCAGACTCGCGCAGACTGGACGCAGACTGACGCAGACCGCTACGGGCGGTGTCGTATACTACTCTATCTATTTCAATGTCATTAGGGGAAAAGTTAGCCAGGAGAGCAACTTTATAAGAAGTTCCTTTTAAATAGTTCCATAGTTGTTTTTTTTCTGTAGGTCCCGTAAAAGGAAGTGCCTTCAGTTCTAAAATAATTTTATCTTCAACAATAAAATCGGGTTGATATACCCCTATTTTTTTATTACTATACATTATAGGAATGGGTTTTTCCTGTTCAAATTTTAATCCTTCTGCGGTAAACTTCTCGGCTAATGCTTTTTGATAAATAACTTCTTTATGTCCCAGTCCCATTTCTTTTCTAAGATCAAATAAGCACTTCCTGATTTTATAGGTGATATCCCCATGTAAAAATTCCGTGTCTGCGTTAGTCTGCGTTCCTGTCTGCGTCTGTCCGTCGCCCAGCGCCGCGCGCTGGGCGACGCCGAAGCGGTGCTGCTCATCAAGCACAATCAGCGCTAAACTTTTAAACTTTACACCCTTAGAAATAAGGGCCTGGGTGCCAATGAGAATATCGATTTCCCCCTCGGCCAACCTTTTTAACAGTTTACCGCGCTTTGGAGTTTTTCCAGTTAATAATTCTACTTTCACATTAAATTTAGCTAACATGGCGCTTATGCCGTTAAAATGTTGCCTAGCCAAAATTTCCGTGGGAGCCATAAATGCTGCTTGATGGCCATTTTTTACCACGCTTAAAGCCGCCATGGTGGCTACCACGGTTTTTCCGCTACCAACATCTCCTTGTAAAAGCCGGCTCATGGGTACTGATTTTTCCAAGTCTTTTAAAATTTGGAAACTGCATTGGCGTTGGGAATCAGTTAATTGAAAAGGCAAAGATTTGGTAAATTCTTTCATTAATTCAGTGTTCATGGGACAGGGTTGAGCCGAATTTTGTTGCAGCTTGGCTTTTTCTTTTAAAACAGAAAGCTGTAGCAGCAGTAAATCTTCAAAAGCGAAGCGGGCTTTGGCGGCATCAGCAAATTCAAAACTTTCAGGGAAATGCGCTTGCCAAACAGCTTCGCTGGCGGGTAAAAACTTTTGTTTTTCCACAATTTCTGGTGGCAAAATTTCCGGAACTTGATCGCAAAATTGCACCAATAAGGGCTTTAAAACATACCGCAACCAGCGGCTGGTCACACCTTTGGTTTCGGAATAAACGGGAATAATACGGCCGGTATGGGTTAGGTCAGATGTCAGATGTCGGATGTCAGATGTCGGATCGTAAATGCGTTCGTAGGCGGGATTATTTAAATACATGCCATCTTTTCCCAAACTTACTTTTCCCGCCAGGCAAATATATTGGTCTTCTTTTAACGATTGCGCCAAATACGGCTGATTAAACCACAGGGCGGGAATTTGGCCCATTTCATCTTCAATAATAACTTCAGTAATATCCATCCCCCTTTTAAAGGTATGAGTTTGGTCTATGGAAATAATTTTTCCCTGTACGCAAGCAATTTGGCCGGCCTGGACTTTATTAATAGGAATAATATCAGAAAAGTCGTCATAGCGCGCGGGGAAATAAAACAACAAGTCCTGGACGGTTTTAATCCCCAGTTTTTTTAACTTTTTTTGATAGGCCAGCCCAATTTTGGGCACGTCTTCAACGCTAGTGTCTAAATTTAACATGAATTCATTCTATCAAAAAATCGCACAAAAAAAAGTCCTACTGGGCGTAGGACATGACTATTCTTTCATCATTTCTAGTATTGACCTTAGGTCTTGGTCAAACTCCGGCCGAAGCCGCAAGTACTCTTTTACTTCTTCGCTGGCCGCTTCGGGATGTTCGATCGCATCGATACATTCTTTCATAGTTGGCATCCGCGAGCACGTGAGTTCATTCTTTAAGAATCTTTTGACTCGTTGATCCATGACTTGCTCCTTGATTTGGTAGTGGGCTAATTTGAGTATAACACTTTTAACCAAAAAAGCGAGGTTCGACCTCGCTTTTTGCTGTTTCATGCTTTATGTTTCATATTTCATACAGCAGGCTTTTTCGTATGCCCCGAATCTACTTCATACTTGGTATTTTGCTGTTCAAAGAAGTTTATATTCTTTCCAAAATTTCTGTATATTCTTGCACACTAATTCCCAGGAGTCGTAGATTGTTTTTGATAATAAATATAGGTATTTGTGTATCGCGAGGAAATACTACTGGCCTTTTTAAATCTTTTCTCCCGTAAATTCTGTGATCACCTTTTGCTCTTTCAAATGTACAACCAAGAAATAAGATGAATTTTTCAAATCTTTTCCATTAGACCTACTGCGTAAAGATTTTTCTACTGCAAATTGGATATGTTGGCTGGAAATTCCCAAAATCTTCGCGGCTTATCCATAGGATAAGCCTTGTCAATTTTTGAAATTTCCAGCCAACATCTTCAATTTTCGTGACGAAAACCTTTACGCAGCAGGTCTAATGAATAGGAGCAAGTCCACTCATATTAACATGCGACTTGAATAGTTTGTAATTCTTGCGAAACCACAATCGGGGGAATCCATTTTGCATGAATTTTTTGCCATCCTAGTTCTGTTAATACTTCTTCAAAAGTTCCCTTTTTTAGAATTTCTTCAAAAAAAATGTCTACGATTTCCCCAAATCGTTGTTTTGCCTGGTCAAAAGTATCACCCGATGTAGATAAATCTAGCGCAGGCGTATAGGCGATATATTTTTTGCCCTCTCTTAAAATAGATAAAGGAAGCTTAAATTGTAGCATTGTTTTTTTCATAATTATGAGTAAGGGAGGAATAGGAAAACGCATTTTCATATTCCGACCGCACGATTAATTTATAATTTGCTAAGCGAGAGAGGAAAAGAAGAATATCAATTATTCTTTTCCGAACGAGCGACAAATTATACTATGTATATAAATAACCACAGTTATTTCTATATTTTCATCATAGCCAATGAAACAACATAAGTCAACTTTTTTTGGTAAGCCGGCCCGATCTTTGTTTGTCCTGAGCCGTGTCGAAGGGTTTGATCTACGGAAATAATTTTTCCCTGTACGCAAGCAATTTGGCCGGCCTGGACTTTATTAATAGGAATAATATCAGAAAAGTCGTCATAGCGCGCGGGGAAATAAAACAACAAGTCCTGGACGGTTTTAATCCCCAGTTTTTTTAACTTTTTTTGATAAGATAAGCCGATTTTCGGTAGTTGCTCAACGGACGTGTCTAATGAAATCATAAGTAAATACTAATATATTTTTTTGTAAAAAAATAGGTTCCTCAGGATTGTGCTCTGGGGAACCTTGCGTCATCTTTTTCTGCGCCCTCTACAGAACTGTTCCAGTTTTCTCTTTATTTTTCTCTGAGAAACACGGGAAAGCCAGTACTTAGTTTCGCTCTTTTTGGTTTTGTATCCCACAAAACCCATGACAACGAGAGCGTTTAAGATGATGTTGATGACGTTAGAGCTGTCACCATTGCAAATCTCCTTAGCAAAGAACGAGACCCCCTTTTCTCTCTCGGGGATTTCCATATCGGCTAGCCGTTCGATGATGGAAATTTCGTAAAGCTCAATCATGACCTTTTCCTCCGCAAGCTGACAAGCATCATAAAAAGACACGTGATTGAATTGTATAGCACAAATTATTTTCTAGCAAGCGAAGGCAGGAAAATGTTAATGAGTAAAAATAAAAACACATTTTTATTTTTATGAAATTCATATTTTATTGCCAAGCGGCGACGAAAATATGCTTTGCATATTTTCTAGCAAGCGAAGGCAGGAAAATGTTAATGAGTAAAAATAAAAACACATTTTTACTTTTATGAAATTCATATTTTATTGCCAAGCGGCGTTAAGACGTGAGGCGTAATTTACCGCAGTAAATTCGACCCGTCTACGAAAATATGCTTTGCATATTTTTTATCAAATCTTTTTTCAAAAAAACAACCGCAAAAAAAGCCAACCGATTAGTTGGCCTGACATTATTTGTCCTGGCGTCTTTTGGGACGCCCTTTTCTGGAGTAGCTTCTTTGGAAGTTGGAGCCCTGCCTCCTTTGGGCTTTTTTCCTTTTTTCGCGTATCTCGATGGACCTGTCGATCTTATCTTCAGACATCCCGTCTACTCCCCACAGCTGGTTGCCTTTGCGAGTTTTCGACACAATGTGCCTCCATTAATGGGTCAAAGAAATACGAAACCTGGTTGGTAGTATACATTGAAATTAAAAAATTGTAAACAAAAAACGGCCTAATGGCCATTTTTTGTTAAATTATATAATTATGCGCTTGGAGTGGGTCCCGCTTGTGCAGGCAGATCCTGCTTTTTTGTGTGCCCCGAATCTACTTCATACTTGGTATTTTGCTGTTCAAAGAAGTTTACTAATTCAAGCACGTCAGTGGCGGTGCTCATCCATTTTGCCGGGTTAGTTACGCCGTATTGCTTTGGCAATCCCAATTCAATTAACCTCCTGTCAGCCACGTACTGCACATATTGGTTTACATAATCAGCGTTTAGTCCCAAAATTCCATTAGGGAATAAATCTTTGTTATAAGCCGTTTCAATATTTACCCCTTCAACCACAATTGATTTTATTTCATTGGCAAATTCTTCGGTCAAAAGTTCATGATTTTCTTCAAGCACGGTTTGTATTAACTGTATGCCAAATTTTAAGTGTAAAGATTCATCACGCAAAACCCAATCAACCATTGAACCAAAATTTCTTAATTGGTTTCTTTGGCGGAAAGACAAAGCCACCATAAATCCACTATAAAACCACACTCCCTCCATGACAATATTGGTTGCCACTAAATTCCTGATGAAATCTTTTTTGCCCTCCGGGGTTTCAATATCCAACTTATCCTCGGTCATCCTTTTTAAATATTTCATCACATAGTTTTCCTTAGCCTGCATTGAAGGTGTTTCCAAGTGGACACTGAAGATTTTTTCACGGTCAAAAGGAAATGTTTCCAAAACATATTCAAAAGCCACGCAGTGATTGGCCTCTTCCCACATTTGCTTTGCCAAATACAAATGGCATTCGGGGCTTTTTAAGTAAGGGTACACGCCGAGCGCAATGGAACGGTTAACAATCAGTTCAGCCGGATTAAAAAAGGCCATGGTAAACTTTACCGCGTGGCGTTCGTCTTCGGTCATTTTGGCCCAATCTTCCAGGTCTTCTTTAAGGGCAATTTCGTGGGGAAACCAGGTGTTTCTGACCGCCTGATTATACAAATCATACGCCCACTGATAGTGCATAGGGTGAAGATTCATATCTTCTGGCGAAGCTTTTCCAAGTATTGGCATGGTTTTATTTTTTTAATTTTTCTTCTATTTCTCCTATCTGATCTTGAATATCCTCATATTCTGCCACTATTTTTCGCGCTACGTTTAACTGTTCTATCTTTTTATCTTTATTAGGATCATTACTGTCTATTCTTATTGCTCTATTTGTAATTCTGTCTGCTTGTTGATATTGGTAAAGTAGTTTTGCTCGTTCTTCCATTAAATGTTTCAAATCTTGCAAAAGCTTTAACTCCTGCTCTAACTTATCACTCTCCACGTCTTCACTTGAATCTGAAAATGCTGCATCTAATTCTTTCTTAGCCTCTATTATTTTTTCAGGATTTTTTGCTTCTTCTGATTCAATATCCCCCAGGTCTTCTTCTGGAATTTGTTCTACGGGTATATCCGATGCTTCCAATTGTTTTATAAACTCTGAATCCGGTCCTTCTTCTTCTAGCTTTGGACGTTTTAACTGTTCTTGGTCTCCCATATTTTTAAATTTTAATTTTATTCTATTTTCCCATTATTGGCATCCGTCGCACGTAAAACTTTCCTGCGGGTCCGATGGCATGTGGATTTAGCTAACTTTTCAACAAGTCAACAAAATCGTTAATGGGTAGTTGTGCATCTCTTAGAATCTTTCTTAATAATCCTTTCCCTAACAATTTGTGATTTGGAATAGTCAATGGCTTTCGTTGAACGTGCAACAATCTGATGTGGCTTCCCTTTTGTCGTATAACGGCATAGCCAATTTTTATAAAAGCCCTTACTGCTATTTTCCCTGAAATTGAGGGTAATTTTGCCACAAATATGAGTACTGATTTTAAAGACTAATATTATGCAAACTTAACTCTTGGGGATTATACGATTTTAAGGTGTTTTGATTTTCTTTTTCTTCTAAACAAATTTCAATGACTTCTCGAATATTTATTAAAGCCTCATCAATAGTTTTACCTTGAGTAAAACAACCGCTAAAAACAGGGCATTCTACGACATAAAAACCATCCTCACCTTTTTCAATAATAATGGGGAGTTTTTTGTTTCTAATTTTAGCCATCAATGCTCTTGTCATATGTTAAAATTACTGTTTTTTATCATTAAAGTCAAACTGACAAAGATTCATATCTTCTGGCGATGCTTTTCCAAGTATTGGCATGGTTGTGAATTTTAAAAACTAAGAATTATTTTGTATCTGCTCTTTGGAAAACTTTTTCTTAATTGCAATCATAGAACCTATGAAAAGGAGTATTTTTGAAATAAAAGATAATGGCAATAGGAAGAATATTGCCATGGCTGCGCCACTTGATATTAATGACACTGAGATTAATAACACTGAGATTATTGCGATTCCTAATTGTATAAATAGCGCTATATTAGTAAATTTATTTATAGTTAAAACACTTAAACCAAATAACAGATAAGCAATAAAAATTAGAATCTGAAATAAGGAGTTAACACCTATAAAAGAATCGGGTGAATTGCCACTACGCAGGATATAATAAAAAATGTAACCACTAAATATCGGCCAAAGACTGCCCAAGCTTGCTAAGAAGTAACAAATTTTTAACCAAAGTTTCATATTTTTAAAAATTAATTAATTTGAAATTATTTTACACATAGATTTTTTCCGCGTGATTCCGCGTAAGTTTCCGCGTTATTCCGCGGTAACCGAAAGGGCTACTGGCA
>CAYJSA010000002.1:2239-29562 GCA_964372785.1 uncultured Candidatus Saccharibacteria bacterium | reverse complement strand
TCATCATACAGCACGCTTTCTTTTATGCCCTTACCCATGGTGTACAATTTTATATTTTCATTTACCAACTGTAAGTTATCTAAATCTCCACTTAAAATATAAACCTGGGCAGCACTTTGGTTTTTAGTGGCAATAGTAGCCACCAAATCATCCGCCTCAAAACCTTCTTTTTCAAACATCGGTATTGAAAGCGCCTCCAGTACTTTTTTCATAATGGGAATTTGAGAAGCAATGCCATCAGGCATTGGTGCGCGATGAGCCTTGTACTCTTCAAATTGTTCGTGACGAAAGGTAGGTTTTCTGGTATCAAAACAAGCTACCACATAATTGGCTCGCACATCTTTCATCGCCTTAAACAAAATCAACAAAAAACCATACACGGCATTGGTTAATTGCCCTTTGCCATTTGAAAGCGGAGGCAACGCGTGAAACGCCCGATACAGTAACGAATGCCCGTCAATAATAATTAAATTTTTTTCTTCTGGCATTGTAATATTCTATCATTTTAAAAAAATTAAAACAAAAAACCACCAGATAAACCAGTGGTTATGGGTCGATGCGGGTATAGCCGTCCCTTTCCGGATCGAACCTTGGGATGCCGACTTCGATCATCCGACTTTCATTGTTGGGAAGACCCTTGATCGCACGAGCAATCAGTTCAGCCAGCCTCTTTCGAACCTCGGTTGTGCGCTCGGGTTTGTCAGAGAAAAACTTCAGCTCCACAACAAGAGGAACTTGGTTAGAGGTGACCGAAGGGTCATACACAAACGTGAAAGAGACGTCTCTCGCCCCCAACCCCAACTCCGTGACGCTCATCGCAGCCAGGGTAACCACGTGCTCGATTCTCTGAATCGAGCTCTCCTCAAATTCTGAAACACCCAAGCCCATGAAAACGATGTGAGGCATGTTATTCCCTCCAAAAGACCATGGAAATGAACCTCCTGAATAATATCAGGTTATTTACTAATTGTCAACTCTCTTTTGTTCTCCTCTAGGTGCTTAAATGTGATTGAGATAAATTTTTTTCCCGCCTCGGGCGGGACCCCGCCGTAGGCGGTGGCTGGCCATTCGATGGCCACGATGTTTCTGGGATTTGAAATAATTTCTTTAAATCCTAATTCTAAAATTTCTTCGGGTTTTTCTAGCCGATAACAATCTAAGTGGTAAAAATTCTGAAATCTGAAATCTGAAATCTGAAATCGTTTCATAATCACAAAGGTGGGGCTATTAACCACTTCTTCAATGCCCAAGCCTTTGGCAAAGCCCTGCAAAAAGGTGGTTTTGCCGGAGCCCAAGTCACCGTGTAGCGCCAAAACAACAGCAGTTTTTTGCGATCCTGTGCGCAAAACTTTCCGCGCCATTTCTGCGCCGGCTTGTTGCGTTTCTTTAAAATTATTTGTGTGGATTACTTTCATTGACTTTTAGGGATGGATGACTTAGTTTAAAGAAGTATGAACGACGAAGCCAAAAAACTTATCCTTGAAGCAAAAAATATCTGCGTCATCCCTTCTCAAACGAACGAGCCAGAAAGCTTAACGGCCACCTTGGCTCTTTTTTATACTTTAAAAGATTTACAAAAAAATGTAAACTTAATTATTGACGATTTCCCTGAAAAACTGAACTTTTTAGTGCCCTCTTTGGATTTTATATCTTCCCCAAAAAACTTTGTAATTTCAATACCAAAGAATGTTGCCGATGTGTCCCAAATTTACTATGAAAAGAATGAAGAGAACGTAAAAATACACTTAACCCTGGACCGCGGAAGCATAAAAAAAGACACCATTTCCCTTTACTACTCCCAGACAAAACCCGACCTTGTCATAACGCTAGGAATTAGCAATTTCCAAAAAGAATTAGAAAGCAAGTTAGACTCATTTGGGTTTTTACTGGGTTCTCCTATTTTAAATATTGATAACAGTGAGGGCAACACAAAATTCGGGCAGGTTAATTTAGTGGAAAGCCAGTCTCTTTCTGAAGTAACTCTTGCTATTTTAAAATCTTTGGACGTCCCTGGGCCTGCCGATAGACAGGCCGGGATCCCGGCCGCCGAAGGCGACTTAGGGAAAAACTTGATCAAAAAAGAAACTGCCAATTGTATTTTGACGGGGTTGGTATCATATTACGAGAATTTCAGAAACGCAAAAACGACGCCTGAAGTATTAAAAACCGCCGCGCAGTTAATGGAAAGGGGCGCGGACCACAAGCAAATACTGGATAATCTGTACAAAACAACTCAAGCCCAGATGGATTTTTTAACCGGAATATTCAGAAACTTAAAAAATGAAAATGGGATATATGTTGCAACGCTTGAGTCAGATAATTTTTCCGGCTTTGGACAAGAAGAAGCAACAGCGGCGATGGAAAAAATCAACGGCCTTGGTTTGGAAAACAGTCTGCTAACACTGTGGAATAGCCATAGCTCCGCGCCCGCAATAAAAGGATTTTTTTATTCAAAGAATCAACACTTACTGAATCGGGTGGCAGAAAATCAACAACAACATATTAAAAACAATTGGGTATTTTTATCAATGGCGGGGGAAGATTTAATGAGCGCAAAAGAAAAAATCACCAAATTACTATTTTAAGCGCAAATAAAAATGAGTGAAAAAATACTAGGCTCGGTAACCATTCCGGCTCAAATAATTGAAGATGTAAAAGCATCGGTAAAGAACATTGCTGATTTTACCAAAAAAATTGAAGAATATATTGCCCAAGATACTACTAATCTTTTAGATATAATATTATTTGGAGCCATTAACATATCTGCTTCTGATATCCATCTTGAACCCCAAGAAGATAAAATACGACTACGCATCCGACTTGACGGTGTATTGCAGGACGCCGCTTTTTTTGACCAAGGTATATACCATAACCTTCTTTCTCGATTAAAATTATTGTCAAAAATAAAATTGAATATTACTGATACTCCTCAAGATGGCAGGTTTAGCATTGCCATAGAAGTCCCTAAGCTCGCCGAGGGCGAGCCGGGATCTCGGTCGCAAAGCGACCTAGGGAATTTGCTGATTGAAATAAGAACCTCATCATTACCAGCCGAATACGGCGAATCAATTGTGATGAGAATTTTAAACCCTAAGAATTTACGGGACTTGGATGATTTAGGGCTTCGTAAAGATTTGTATGATATTTTTGTTAAAGAAATTACCAAACCAAACGGAATGATTATTGTTACGGGGCCCACCGGATCCGGAAAAACCACCACTCTGTATTCGTTCTTAATGAAAATTCAAAACCCGGAAATTAAAATCATCACCATTGAAGACCCGATTGAATACCACATTAAAGGAGTTTCCCAAACCCAGGTATCACCAGAAAAATCACACACGGTGGCAGGAAGCACTGAAGTTGTTGCCGAAAAGGGATATACGTTTTCAGAGGGGCTAAGGTCAATTGTCCGCCAAGACCCTGATGTAATTTTAGTTGGTGAAATTAGAGATGCCCAAACAGCAAAGATTGCCCTTCAAGCCGCTTTAACCGGCCACTTGGTATTATCAACCCTACACACCAATGATGCGGCCGGCACCATTCCAAGGTTAGCTGATTTAGACAGCGAGCCTTCAAGCATAGCCCCGGCGTTAAAAATGGTAATCGCTCAACGATTGGTTAGAAAGGCTTGCAAAGAATGCTCTACCTTAACCGCTCCTTCTACTAGCGATTTAGTTGAAATAAAAAAAGGGCTGAAGGGTCTTCC
The DNA here is from genome assembly GCA_964372785.1 of uncultured Candidatus Saccharibacteria bacterium. Taxonomy (GTDB): domain Bacteria; phylum Patescibacteriota; class Minisyncoccia; order Minisyncoccales; family Staskawiczbacteraceae; genus VGLO01. The sequence goes on along the minus strand of CAYJSA010000002.1, from coordinate 25,853 downwards.
CAAGAATATTGCTTTACCCGATTTAGACAAAGTTAAAATCGCGAAAGTAAAAGAAAGGGGATGCGAGGCATGCAACTTTACCGGCTACAAGGGCAGAAAAGGGTTATACGAAGTGTTCCTAGTGAATGATGAAATGGAACGATTTATTCTAACCAATCCGCCAGTGTCAGCCATTAAAGAATTGGCTATGAAAAACGGCATGGTGACTATTTACCAATCTGGATTAATTGAAGTGGCATTAGGCGAAACCACACTAGAAGAGATTAAGAAGGTGGTGGAAGAGGATTAACCGCGCGCCCGTGGGCGCGCGGAATCCCCAAATCCCAATTACCAATTTCCAATCAATTTTGAAATTACTAAATTTTATAATGCAATATAAAATTATAAACTGGAAATTCTTGGTTTTAACGATAATTGTGATAATTATAATTATCATTGCGATTGCTTGGAGTAGTAACGACTATATCCCTAGAGATTACCGAGATGCTATCTAACCAAAAAATATCACAATAAAAAACAGCTTTGGAGTTGGAGGCGCGTGCTATCTGGGATAGCAGTAAAGGTTTTCCTGAGGAATAATCGAGCCGGAGCAAGATTATCCATTACTAAGGAAAGCCCATATAAGGCCTCCAACTCCACAGCTGTTTTTTTGTGGAGCTAGTTATGGTAATATTAAGAAAATAGGGCCAAAATGAAGCTAAAATATGCTTGCTTGACCCAATATCTTCATTATATCACCTATCAATATATATGTCAAGTCTTTTAGACAAAACCCTGGATTCTGACGGTGAGGTGTTAGATTCAACCCTGCGACCTAAAAACTGGCAAGATTACGTGGGCCAGGAGAAAATCAAGGAAAATATCAGGGTAATTTTGACCGCCGCCAAGCAACGGGGCCAATCCCCCGACCATTTATTGCTCTACGGTAACTCAGGATTGGGTAAAACTACTCTTGCTTATTTGGTGGCGCTGGAAATGGGCAAGAAAATCAGGATAACTACCGGACCGGCCATAGAACGGGCCGGGGACTTAGCGGCGATACTAACCAACCTACAAGAAGGCGATGTGTTGTTTATAGATGAAATCCATAGAATCCATAAAACCGTGGAAGAATACATTTATCCGGCCATGGAAGAATACAAGTTAAATTTGATTTTAGGAAAGGGGCCAATGGCACGCACCATGGAGCTAAAACTCCCCCGCTTTACCCTAATTGGTGCCACCACACGCCCGGGATTATTGTCAGCCCCCCTGAGAAACCGTTTTGGCGCCACATTTCAATTAAATTTTTATAAACCCGAAGACATTGAAAAAATTATTGAGCGCTCGGCAAAACTTTTACAGATACCAATAGAGTCCGAAGCTATAAAAATCATCGCCAAGCGCTCACGGTTTACGCCGCGGGTGGCTAACCGTTTGTTAAAACGGGCCCGAGATTTTGGGCAGGTGCAAAATCACAATGTTATTACCAAAGAAATTGCTGAACACGCTTTGTCGTCTTTAGAAGTTGACGCCATGGGACTTGAACCGGGCGATATTAAAATTCTCACGGCGTTAATTGAAAAATTTGATGGCGGGCCGGTGGGGCTTCAATCACTGGCGGCGGCGGCTATGGAAGAAGAGGATACTATTTTAGATATGTATGAGCCATATCTGTTGCAATGCGGGTTTATTGAACGAACCCCTAAAGGTCGCTTGGCATCAAAGCTGGCCTACGAGCATCTGGGAATAAAGTATAACAAACAACATAATCTTATTTAATTTCAATAAACCAGTGTGCCTTATACACAGTCGCTATTAGCGACTTTTTGCATAAAAAATTGTACAATGAATGAACCTAAATTCTAGCAATGAATAGAGCTTTATTTCTACTAATTTTTTTGGTTTTTGCATGCTTCCTGCCAGGTGCTGTTTTTGCCAGCGAGGGGACTATTGATTCAGTATACAAATATGGATGGAGTGATGAAATCGGCTGGGTAAATTTTGGTAACTCTTACGGGAACGTTACCATTAACGATACAACAATCACCGGCTACGCCTGGAATGATAATTATGGCTGGATAAATTTGGCTCCAACGTATGGCGGGGTAACTAATACCACTGGTGGGAACGTCGGCGGATATGCATGGGGGCAAAACACCGGCTGGATAAATTTTGACAACGTTGCTATCGGCTGCTCGGGTCAGTTTTCAGGAACTGCCACAGGAGATGTTATCGGCACTATTAATTTTGAATGTACAAACTGCAGGGTCGTAACCAATTGGCAAAAAGCGGGTTGTGGCGGTGACGGCGGAGGACCGCCTCCTCCCCCCACCCACCTTGAATGCAACGCGCAACAACAATGCGTTAGTGTAAGCGGAGCCGGCAACAATCAATGCGCAAGCAATAACGACTGTACGCCTCCACCTCCTCCTCCACCCGCCCAGTGCTCCGACGGTATCGACAATGACAACGATGGCGCGACTGATTATCCCAACGACTTCTCATGTTCATCTGCTACCGACAACGATGAAACCAATCCAAAGGCTCAATGCCAGGATGGCATCGATAACGATGGTGATGGGTTGACTGACTACCCTCAAGATCCGGGCTGTTCTTCTAAGCAAGACAATGATGAGTCTAATCAAACTTCCTACCAATGTTCTGATGGTACCGACAACGACAACGATGGCGCGACTGATTATCCCAACGATTTCTCATGTTCATCTGCAACCGACAACGATGAAACCAATCCAAAAGCCGAGTGTCAGGATGGCATTGATAACGATGGTGACGGGTTTATAGACTATCCTTCGGACACCGGTTGCGCCAGTAAACAGGATGACAATGAAACAAACTCCGCTACACTACAGTGCCAGGATGGTATTGATAACGATGGTGATGGTGCCACCGACTACCCAGACGACTTCTCGTGCAGCTCTGCTACCGACAACGATGAAACCAATCCAAAGGCTCAATGCCAGGATGGCATCGATAACGATAACGATAGTTTAATTGACTACCCATCAGATACTGGTTGTTTAAGTAAGCAAGATGACAATGAAACAAACGCTGGTGCCACCCATAGAGAATGTAGTAACTTACAGTGTGTTATTGTTAATGGAGCAGGAACCAACCAATGCGCAACAAATAACGACTGCACCACTCCGGTACATAACGAGTGCAATAGCCAAAAACAGTGCGTCAGTGTCGCGGGAACAGGAGGCAACCAATGTCAAACCAATAATGACTGCAACGGGCCCCCAACTGTCTACCAACACAATGAGTGCAACAGCCAGCAACAGTGCATTGTGGTAGGCGGAATAGGCTCAGACCAATGCCAGACAGACACCAATTGTAAACGCCCAGTCATCATTCTCCCTCCGCCGGACGAGATAATTAAAATCATTGGAAATATTATCCCTTCCATAATACCCAGAACGATTATTAAAGCAGTGGAGACTCCCATAGGGTCAGTAACAAGTAAAATTGCCTCCACCACTGGCGTGGTTATAACCGCTACCGCGATAACCACTGGTATTCTTGCCTATCCGGTATCATTGTTGGAGGTATTCCTTACTCTCGCCAGGTTATTCAGCTTCTTACTATTGGCATTCGGCATTAAGCGAAGGGCAAGGCCATGGGGAGTCGTATACGACTCAATAACCAAGCAACCCATAGACCCAGTCTATGTAACGCTAAAAAACATCCAAACTGGCAAAACGCAATCTGCCATTACCGATATTGACGGCCGGTACGGATTTTTGGCAGAACCGGGGATATACGCTGTTGTTGCCAGTAAAACAAACTATGCGTTCCCATCCCAAAAATTAGCCGGCAAAGTAAAAGATGAGCTGTATGACAATTTATACTTTGGCGGCCAGATAGAAATTAAAAAAGAAGGAGGGGTAATCATCAAAAACATCCCTCTGGACCCATTGAAGTTTGACTGGAATGAATTTGCCAAAAAGGATAAGGTGCTTATGAAGTTTTACTCCCGATGGGACCTTTCATTGAGACGGATTTCAGATGCTTTCTTTATTGTCGGGTTTATTGTGGCAATCGTTGTGTTCTTTGTAGCTCCATACCCCTACAATACCATCGTCCTAGGACTGTACCTGTTCTTGTTGCTGCTGAGAGTCTTGGGCATAAAACCCAAGCCACTTGGCTATGTGACAGACGCCGCAACCGGCCTGCCTTTATCGTTTGCCATTATAAGAGTTATGCTTCCGGACTCAAACATAGAAATCAGCCATAGAGTCACCGATAAATACGGCAGGTATTATTGTTTAATACCTAAGGGCAGTTACTATGTAAAAATAGAAAGTAAAAACAGCGATGGTTCTTATTCTTTGGTTTACATATCCCCCATTGTTGATGCTTCAAAAAGTGGTATTATTAAAAAGGTATTTAAGATCTAAAATATGCCCACTTAAATTAAAATCGGGTTAAAGTGGTTAATATAATAGGTCTGGTGATTAATTACAAGCGAGTTAAAATACTTATAAATCCGCTTGGGTAGTATGAGTAAAGAAAAATCAATTAAAAAAACAAGCAAGATACCTAGCGATATAATATTCAGCCACCAGTTAATGGCTGCCCTTACATCAATAAAATGGTCTTTAAAGATGCTTTTAGGCGGAGACTTTGGGAAAATAAGTGAAGAACAAAAAAACGTTGTGGGAAAAATAATGGAAAAGAACGAGACGCTTATTTCGCTGGCAAATAGAATGTTAAATAACGCTAAATGTGCAGACGAGAAATACTGCAACAACCAGAGCTCGGTAAACATAGAAGACCTCATTGAGTTTGTTATAAATTCTTCAAAAGAAGATTTCATTAAAAAAAATATTACTATAGAGTTTAAAAAACCAAAACAAAAGACGCCTAGTATCACCATCGATGAAGAAATGGTAAAATTAGCAATACAAAATGTCTTAGATAATGCTATAAAATATACACCGCAAAAAGGTAAAATAACTATCACTCTAATATTAAATAAAGACGCCGTTGAATTTAACATTCAAGACTCGGGTATGGGAATACCAGAAGATCAAAAAGACAAGGTGTTCAATAAGTTTTTTAGGGCAACAAATGCAGTCCAAGTAAGCCCGACAGGTTCTGGGTTAGGTCTTTTTATTGCCAAAAGCATCATGGAAGCTCATAAGGGTAAAATCTGGTTTAAATCAAAAGAAAATGAAGGTAGTGCTTTTTACTTTAGTTTGCCTATATAAAAACAGGGTTGACCCTTCACTCCAAGAACTGAATTGTTAAAAAATGATAAGATAATGTGATTTTAGTAGTATTTAAGCTATTTTTACAAAAGTACTTGCGAAGGGGTAAAGGGTTGAATGTTTTTATAAAGGGTGTAGAATAAAGATAATTAAGTTTAAATTACCATGGCAAAGAATATTTTGATTATAGAGGACGATGAGTTTTTAATAGAATTACTTTCTAAAAAGTTTTCGTCTGAAGGATTTAACGTTATTGAGGCAATGAATGGGAAGGAGGGCATGGAAAAAATAAAGGAAGCAAAACCGGATTTAGTTTTGCTTGATATTCTTTTACCTGATATGAATGGTATAGATATTGATGGTTTTAGGGTTTTATCGAAAATAAAAGAAGACTCTACTACTTCGTCTATCCCAGTAATCATTTTATCAAATCTTGGTCAAAAGGAAGATGTTGAAAGGGGGCTAAAATTAGGAGCCGTTGATTATCTCATAAAATCCCAGTTCACCTCTGACGAAATTATTAAGAAAGTGAAGAAAATTTTACCCTAAGCCATTTTTTGGATATTAAAAAATCGCCAACTGGCGATTTTTTAATTATAATGAACCTACGATGCCTAAAACAGCATACCTTATCTTATTCTTATTGGTTATCCCGGACGTTGCCATGACAGCAAACGTTCAAGATGTTTTAATTAACGAAATCGCCTGGATGGGAACCGCCAATTCGGCTAACGATGAATGGATAGAGCTATTTAACGCCACCAGTGCGCCCATTGAGCTTTCCGGATGGACACTAGCATCACCCGATGGAAAATTAAAAATAAGCCTGAAAAAGAATATCCTTCCCGGGTCTTTTTATTTACTGGAGCGAACCGACGATAGTACCGTTTCTACCATTACGGCCGATTTAATATACTCTGGCAGTCTCAATAATAACGGCTTAGACTTGGGGCTATATGACAATACGAACACCCTGGTTGACCGAGCAGATTTTGCCTCAAAATGGCCCGCAGGCAATAACACCACAAAACAAACTATGGAAAGGGGCAAGAACTTGGTATGGCAAACCAGCGACCAACCCCATGGCACACCTGGAGCCCAAAACAGCCCAGGGGCGATAGAAAATGTCCAAACCTTAAAAGAACCTGCTGTGGAAAGTAAAGGCACTGCGACCCCGGTTATTGAGGGAACGTATCCCGAAGGTATTTTCATTAATGAAGTTCTTCCTGCCCCCGAGGGCCCGGACGAAACTAACGAGTGGATTGAGCTGTATAACCAGGGCGACGCTGATGTAAATTTAGAGCGTTGGAAAGTAAAAGATACCAAAGGCGGCACAACGACATATATTTTTTCAAACAGCGCAAGTATTGTCAGCAAAGGCTACCTGATTTTAAGAAGGCCTGAAACAAAAATAACTTTAAATAACGACGAGGACAGCCTGAGTTTAATTTTCCCTAACGGCCAAATTGCTGACTCTATGCATTACAAGGAAGCTGTAAAAAATCAGTCTTACAACAAAACCGCGACAGGTTGGCAGTGGAGTAAATCCCAAACTCCGGGAGCTAAAAACATCATCGCCACAAACCACAGCAATCAACCATCCTTGTTAAAAAAGGAAAAATCTGATAATAATACAACCAGCAACAATGCGGCAGCTGTGAGCGAAGCAACGCTATTTGATAAAAATCTTACCGCAAATAACCCCTGGTTTTTGTTTATTGTTGCTATCGTTATAACCATTATTTCGGGTGTAGCCGTCTTAATATTCAAACTAAAATTTAAAAATAATGTCAGGACATAGTCACTTTAAAACTGTTGCCGCCACTAAAAACGCCAACGACGCCAAAAAGGGTAAAATCTTTTCTAAAATGGGGAGAGTGATTACCATTGCCGTAAAACAGGGTGGCCCGGACATCACCAGCAACATCCAATTAAAAGCTTTAATTGAAAAAGCCAGGGAGTTTAACATGCCCAACGAAAATATTCAGCGGGCCATTAAAAAAGGCACCGGCGAGTTGGTGGGTGAAAACTTGGAAGAAGTTTCTTTTGAAGGTTTTGGCCCAGGGGGAATTGCCCTGGTTATAGAAGGCATTACCGATAATAAAAACCGGACGTTGGGAGAAATAAAAGGCATTTTAGGCCAACATGAGGGCAAAATGGCCGGCGAAGGAGCAGTGCGCTGGATGTTTGAACAAAAGGGAGTGATTATTCCCAAAGCAGGCCTATCGCCTGAAACACTGGAAATGGCCGCCATAGAAGCCGGCGCCGACGATGTTAAAAATAACACTATTTACACCAAGCCCGAAGACTTAGAGCTGGTCAAAAAAAATCTGGAGGGCAAAGTGGCCATAGAATCTTCTGCTTTGGGATGGGTAGCTAAGGAAGATATTTCTATTGGTGAAAAAGCCAAAGAGAAAATTCAAAAATTATTTGAAGCGCTAGACGAAAATGACGCAGTACAAGATATTTATTCAAACCTGAAGGCTTAGCCGTTTTGCGTTTCCATGCTTAAGCAACCCCAAATAAGAACTAATATTTTTATCATTCAACTTTTTAAACATCCTCTTTTTAGTCACCGTTCGCAACACCCGATGGTCAAAAAAGTGTACCCAGCCTAAAAAGTCCGCACCGCTTGCTAAGGTTTTAATAAACACTTTATCAGGGTGCAAGGTAAGTTTTAATGTTTCTTGTAAAAACTTGGCTATATCAAAAATACTATCTTCTAAATAACTTTTATCTTGCGAGAATAGTACAAAGTCATCGGCATACCTGATATAATATTTTATTTTTAATTGGTGTTTTAAGAACTGGTCAAATTCATTCATGTACACATTGGAAAACAACTGGCTGGTAAGGTTGCCCAGCGGCAGGCCAGTGGGAAAACTGCTAATAATTTCTTTAAGAAGCGCCACAATGCGTTTATCAAAAATCCTGGCATCCAGTATTTTCAGTAAAGTATTCTGGTCTATACTGGCAAAAAACTTTCTGATATCACATTTTAATATCCAACACGTGCGGGTGTTATTCTTTGAAACAATACTAGCGAATTTCTTAAGGCGCTTCATTGCCCGGTGGCTGCCTTTTTCAATCCTGCACGAAAATGAATCAGAAATAAACGTATCTTCAAAAAATGGGTATAAAACGCGGTACACCGCGTGATGCAAAAGCCGATCGCGCACCGTAGCTTTGTGGATGATTCTTGGCTTTGGATCATTAATCTTAAATTCTTGATAGTCACCATGGCGATATGTTCCATTGATTAAGTCGTGATGCAATGCTAGGATATTATCCATCAGGTTAAATTGAAATTCCTGGACATCTTTTTTATTCTTTTTACCACGCAAAAACTCCTGCCAAGCTAGCAGTAAATTATTAATATCAACTAAATCTTCAAATCTATGACTGCAAATAATTTTCATAATAACAATGGGGCTGTTAACCCCCCCCCCAGACTGTTGCCGGTGTTGGAGAAAACAAAACAGGCATATGTGGCTTGGTACGATTATTGCTTAACCCTTCCCAAAACTCACCGCTATACCCTTGGTCAAAAAGTTGATGAACTATTTGTCCACGCCCTTGAAGCCATTGTCACTGCCAGCTTTCTCTCAAAACAGGAAAAACTGCCGTATGTACGCATGGCTATCCGTAAGATTGATACTATCAAAGTTTTTTTGATGATGCTATGGGAAACAAAATCTTTAGAAAGTAAAAAATATATTTCCTTGTCCCTTAAAATAGATGAAGCTGGCCGGATGCTGGGCGGCTGGCAGGGAAGCCTCATAAAAGAAAACTCCCTTACCCAAAAGAAGTAAGAGAGAAACAAAGAGAGTTGCTCGAGAACCGCCGAAAGATTGTTCCGGTTCCAATCGTTGTTGAGCCAGTTGTAGTTGACGTTCCAGGACTTGCCATTGAAGTACAAGTACAACATGTACCGGTTGCCATTGGAGTTCCGTAGAAATGCACAAGATATCTTCTCTGTCACCGCCCGTCGAATAATCTTCGGGCTGAATCTTATCCAGCATCTTCAATGCCTTAATATCTTGCACCAAGTATCTTCATTTTTTAAAGTATTTTACATATCCTCCGCTTGCAACCTTGGTCGCAAGCGCTCTCAACATGCAAAAACTAGTTTCGGCCGCCCACAACCGTGGTCGCGGGCAAAATTCGCCTAGTACCGCCATTACTGTAGCATGAAAAAAGCCCCGTGCACATAGATGATATGCAAAGGGCTAGTGTCTAAGGGCGAGAGCAAACGCTCAAGCTCAAAGGACTTTCGATACTTGCTCGAGAACCGCCGAAAGATCGTTCCGGTTCCAATCGTGGTTGAGCCAGTGGCAGTTGACGTTCCAGGACCTGCCATTGAAGTACAAGAACAACATGTACCGGTAGCCATTGGAGTGCCGTAGAACGAGGCCGGGAAAATCCATCCACGTGATACCCTTGTTCTTGCGCAACCACTCCAAGACACTGTTTTCTCCTTTGGCCTTGTAGTCAAGCCACAGTGCCACGCAGGAACGGCCGCCGAGGAGCAATCTACCAGACTCGTTGGCTCGGACCAGCTTCAACTCGCCCCCGACGACGTTTTCGCCATCATTGAGGAAATGCTCGAAGAACATCTTCTCGGCACGGAGTTCGCTGAAACCGGCGGACTCGTAGATCTCCTCCGGACCCTCCAACCCTTTACCATCTTTGTCGCCCCGCCAGATCGTCAGGCTGTTGTTGCCGAACAAATCCGTGAGATTGAAAGCGGCGGGAAGTTGGAGGGCCGGTGGCGATCCGAAGGCAAGCTGGCAGTCGTTCTGGATAAGGAGCGTCAATCGCCGACCGAACTCTTCGGGCGACAGATTAATCACCTTATCCTGAAAGCGCCTACCATCAACCACACCCCAATTAGTTTGGGTGAGCACCCGGGCACCGAACTCTGCCAACTGTCCGCGAGTAACTTCAGTCATCATGCACTTCCTTTAGAAAACACACGCCCTGTGATCTGGAACATCCAGACTAGAGGCATGACTAGGTTGCTTCTTTCAAAGCACAATATGCCCTGAAAGAAGCAACCTATTAACAAGTATTTAAATGTGAAAGTACTATCTTTTAACGATGACTGTATTATAGCATACCATACTGGCTTGTCAAGTGTTTACAATGATTCCTTGGAATTGTAAAGTGTGTGTATGATTATCTTAGGAATTGACCCCGGCACCGCCATTACCGGCTATGGCATTATTAAAACAAATATCCCAAAACACCTTCGTCAAGACCGAAATGAAAAACCCAAAGTGGTGGATTTTGGGTGCATTACTACGACTAAGTTTGATAACGCCGGGGACAGGCTGAGCATCATCCATAAAGAAATTAGGAAGTTAATTGATAAACATAAACCGGATATAATTTCTATTGAAAGCCTCTACTTTTTTAAAAATCTGAAAACAGCAATGCCCGTAAGCCAGGCCAAGGGGGTAATTCTTTTGGCTGCTTCCCAAAAAAAAATCCCTGTGTGCGAGTTTACCCCGTTGCAAGTCAAAATGACCGTGGTGGGCTACGGTAGAGCTGAAAAGAAGCAGGTGCAAGAGATGACAAGACAACTACTTGACCTGAGCAATTTTGATTTAAAAAAAAGGGGCCGCAAGAAGGATGATGCGGCTGACGCTTTGGGGATAGCTCTTTGCGCCGTATTAAAAGGCTTCAATTAAAGACTACCACTAATCCTTGTGGGGGACTCTTCACCTTCCTGCTTACAAGAATGTGGCTCGCGTCTGGAATTCTGTCCACCCATTTCAGCAGGTGATGGGCTGTGGAAAGGTAAAGGGTTGACAATAGTTTGTGAAAAAATATAATAGGAGCAAGAGATATTAAATTATACTTATTTGTTTTAATAGATCCATACTATGAATCTACTAAGGCAGTTAATGTATACACATGTTAACAATATGGAAGACGACCTTTTGGATAACCTCATAAGTCAAGTTGATGATTTTGACGATGATCCCTTAAGCGAAGATGACGACGAGGAAGAAAAGGATGATGCTGATGAAGAGGAAACTAAAGAAGATCAGGATGAGAATGAAGACAGCACAATGACAGAGGAAGAATAAATTAAGCAACCTCATTAAAACAAAGACCCCGCACTCGGGGTCTTTGTTTTAATGAGTGCGCAACCTAGAAAATATATACTTAAACGAGTATAATGGACTCATTCATGAAAAAATTATTTAAAAAGTTATCTCGTAAGAAATGGGGGATTATGTGGACAACCATAAAGTATGGCGCATTACTGTGCTTGGGTGGCTTGGGGGTTTTAGTATTTTTATTTTTTTACTACACCTATGATTTACCAAGACCCGAAAAATTCACCGAAACGCCCTTTATACAATCAACAAGAATCTACGACCGAACGGGAAAAATTCTTTTATACGATATTTATGGCGAAGAAAAAAGAATTATTATTCCCTTTGATAAAATTTCAGATAATCTAAAGCGCGCCGTTTTAGCCTCTGAAGATGCTAGATTTTACAGCCACCATGGAGTTGATATTAGATCAATCGTACGATCAGTCTTAATTAATACCACTAACATAAAAAATGTGTTCAGGGGAACCTCAACGATAACACAGCAGCTCATACGCTCTGTTTATTTAAGTCCGCAAAAAACACTGGGAAGAAAAATCAGAGAAATTGTGCTTAGCATAGAACTGGAGCGAAGATACTCTAAAGACCAGATTTTTGACTGGTATTTAAATAAGATACCATTTGGCGCCAATACGTACGGGATTGAGGCGGCCAGCCAAACGTATTTTCACAAACCCGCCTCTGACTTATCTGTAGCTGAAAGCGCGACATTAACGGCCCTCATCCCGGCCCCCAGCTACTACTCTCCCTACGGGTCCCATAAAAATCTGCTTTTGCAAAGGAAAGACTATATTTTGGACCGCATGAAAGAGCTTGGGCATATTGACGACCGCCAATTGTCCCAAGCCAAACAGGAAGAACTAAAGTTCTCTGATACGACAACCCCGATAAAGGCCCCTCATTTTGTTATGTATGTGAAGAAGTACCTCGAAGACAAGTATGGTGAAGATGCTTTAAAAGAAAAGGGGCTGAAGGTATACACAACGCTGGACTGGGATCTTCAAGAATATGCCCAGCAAGTGGTAAGGGAGGCCGATAAAATAAACGTCCAATTTAATGCGAACAACACCGCCATGGTAGCCATTGACCCCAAGACGGGGGAAATGTTATCCCTTATTGGATCTAAAAACTACTTTGAAAAATCTTATCCAGAATCATGCGACGGGAAAACAAATGGTAGTTGCTTGTTCGACCCCAAATTTGATGTGGCCACCATGGGATTGCGCCAACCAGGGTCTTCTTTTAAACCAATTGTATATGCCACGGCATTTAAAAAGGGGTACACTCCGGACACTGTGCTATGGGATGCCAAAATAGAATTTAATGCCAACTGTAATCCGGATGGCAGTCAGGAAAAAGATCCAAACGGACTTGATTGTTACCACCCCCAGGATTACGACGAACTAAACAGGGGGATGGTTTCATTAAGATCTGCGCTCGCGCAATCGCTCAACATACCGGCAGTGCAGGTATTGTACTTAACCGGCACAAAAGACAGCCTGAAAACCGCCCAGGCCATGGGCATTACAACCCTAAATGAACCCGACAGGTATGGCCTATCGTTGGTGTTGGGGGGAGGCGAAGTAACATTACTAGAAATGACGTCCGCCTATGGCATTTTTGCCACCGAAGGGCTTAAAATCTCCCCGGTAAGTATTTTAAAAATAGAGGACAGCAACGGGAATGTTATCGAAGAGAATAAAAAAGAACCCACCAAGGTTTTAGACACACAGACAGCAAGACAGGTTAATGATGTTTTGTCAGATAATAATGCAAGGGCGCCAATGTTTGGCGCCAATAATGCGCTGTATTTTGATAACTACCAAGTGGCCGCAAAAACAGGTACCACCCAGTACTTTAACGACGCTTGGACAATAGGATACAGCCCGTCGTTTGTCGTTGGTGTTTGGGTGGGTAACAATAACAACGCCTCTACTAATAAAAAAACTGGCATCGGGCTAGCCGCCCCAATTTTCAGAAAGATTATGGAAAGAGGACTGAAGTCGCAACCCGCAGAAAATTTCACCAAACCAGATCCTGTACAAAATATCAACCCTATTTTGTTGGGCCAGTTTCCACCTGAAGACCAGCCCCACAGTATTTTACATTACATCGATAAAAGTAATCCACTGGGCCCTCCGCCGCTAAATCCAGGCGACGACCCGATGTACCTGTTTTGGGAAGAAAGTATTAAAAATTGGATTATCCGCAATAATGAGGGGTAAGTAAAAACCGCCCGATTGGCGGTTTTTACTTTGTAACTTTAAATTGATTTAATAGGCATTACCACGTACGTGTAGCTGGCATCTCCCACGGGCCTTAAAATACAGGGGCCCTCTTCCTTGCTAATACTAAACACCACCTCGGAACTTTTAATCTTTAAAAGCCCGTCCACCAAGTATTTATAATTAAAAGAAACATCTATTGCCTCTCCACCAATTTTTGCCGGCAAACTTGATTTGCTTTGGCCAACCTCTGAACTTTGGGCGAAAATCTCAATCTGCTCTTTTTCCGGCCTTGCCGAAATTTTTACTTCGTTAGTCTTATTGGAAAATAAAGAGGCTGTTTTGATTTGATTTAAAAATTCATCTTTTTCTAAACTGACCGTTGTTTTAAAATTATTGGGTATTATATCCTGATAGTTAGGGTACTCTCCATCGATAAGGCGGGAAATCACCTGTATTTGAGGGTGTTTTACCTCGTGCATAGGTAATTCAAATAAAACTTGGTTTCCGGAAAAATATATTTTTAATATACCCTCTTTGTCATCTAAAATACTCATTATTTCTCGCGCCGGTTTTTGCGGTAAAATAAAGGCATAATCTTTTTCTATTGGTTTTTCTAATACAATATTTTTTTCGGCCAGTCTAAAGCTATCCGTAGCAACAACTTTGATATTATTTTTAAAAAAAGAAAAATAAATTCCGGATATTTCGGGCCTTGATTGAGATGTTGCAGTAAAATCCACAACTGACGAAAGGCCTTGGCAGAATTTCCTATTATCAACTTCCAAAAAATCCGTGTTTTCAAACTTTGGTATGATGGGGAAATCTTCCGGGTTTTGCCCCTGTACTTGTGTTTTTAAATTTTTACACTCGATATAAAGGGCCTGGTCTTTTTGTTCAATAATAATTTTTTCATTCGGGAGAGAAGAAACATAACTAGAAAGAAGTTTAACCGGGACCACCATATTGCCCTCTCTTATGATTTTAGCCAGAACCCAAAACTTTATGGTGGTTTCAAGATTAGTAGAAATTAAATTTAAAAAACTTTCATCGGTGTTTATAAACACGTTATCTAAAATAGGTAGTGACAGGTTTTTGCCTACAATCCGCTCTACAATATTAAGTCCTGTTTTTAAATTTTCTTTTAATATTTCGATTTTCATAACGATAACTGTTTAAATTTCCAATTATTATAGTAGTTAAATTAATATTATATTATTGTTATTAGGGGCTCGGTTTTGGCAGTTTTAAAATATTTTTCTGTATTGATTTGTGCTTGTTTTTAAGAAGAATAATTTGTGGATAATAGGGTGTGTGAATGTGTAGATAAAATAGGTAGTTTGTTTTTTGTATGTTTTTTAACCTGATAATCGACAGGTTGTTATGGGTGTTATCCACTACAACCCCCCAATTTTAAAGAGGTTATCCACTATATACTTTTTGTTTTATCAGGTTTAATTCCTCTGTTAGCTTACTATTTTCCTCGCTTTCTTGGAGGATTTTTTTATAAGCATATATTACCGTAGTGTGGTCTTTACCTCCAAATTTTCTAGCAATGGCTGGAAAAGAGTACTTTAACTCTCTCCTCAACAAGAACATCGCCACCTGTCTGGGTCTTACAATTTCTTTGCGCCTTGTTGTGTCAAAAAGGTTTTTCTCCTCTAAATTATAAAATTTAGCTACGGTTTCAATTATTTTTTTATAATTTGCCACATCAAAAGGAGAAAAGATAAACCCCTTTAACATTTTTTTTGCTGTTTCAAGGTTGGGAATACTGTTGTTGATTTTATAATAAATTAAGAGGCTATTGAGAGCTCCCTCAAGTTCCCGGATGTTCTTTTTAACGTTAGATGCTATGTATTCAAGCACGTCTTCGGGAAGCTTTAGGTTTTTTTCTTGAAGTTTTGTTTTAAGAATTACTAATCTTGTTTCATAGTCAGGTAAACTAACATCAACCGTCATTCCGCCCTCAAAACGGGACTTCAGGCGTTCTTCAAGCTCAGATATGGCATTGGGGTGCCTATCCGAAGACAATATGATCTGTTTATTTTTTTCATACAAAGAATTAAACACATGAAAAAACTCCTCCTGGCTTTTACTCTTTCCAGATATAAATTGTATATCGTCAATAATTAAAACGTCTATGGAAGACATGCTTGATTTTAAAGAATCCATAGTGTTGCTTCTGATGGCTGAAACAATACTTGAAACAAGTTTTTCAGAGGGAACGTATTTCACCTTCTTTTTTTTGGGTCCGTTACTTATTTTATTCCCGATTGATTGTATTAGGTGTGTTTTCCCCAATCCCACGCCGCCATAAATGAACAATGGGTTATAAGCATACCCCGGGTTTTCCGCGACTGCTAGGCCTGCCGCATATGCCAGTTCGTTAAATCCACCCACTACAAAATTCTCAAATCCGTAGCGAGGGTTAAGATTCGTTTCTTTATTAACCTTAAACTCATCAAATTTTAATTGTTCTATATCGTTGATTTTTTCAACACTCTCCTTCTCTCTGGTCTCGGCTGGTTTAAGTAGTTGGGGACTTATCTTAAATTCCAATTCTTTAATGGTGCTGTCTATGTCGTGCATTATTTTCAGCATTAGCTTGTAGTACTTATTGCTCAGCCACTCTTTAGAGAAGGCGTTGGGAACTGAAATCACGATTTTTTCATTTTCTTTAAACACAATTTCCGTGTTCTGGAACCATGTCGCAAAGTTTGCTTTAGAGATATGGAGTTGCATTTGGGCCAACACTGATTGCCAGAGCTCATTGTTTTCCATGATTTTATATGGTTGCCGGATAATCTATGCAAATAACTTGGGCTATTTGCATGGTGATGATATCGCGCTTAAGATTATTAATGAATGATGTTTTAATTCGTTCATTGCTTGCATTGTTTGAGCATGAATGGCCTGTGCTCAGCGTTCTATCGGCAATGAATACATTCTTCTATTTTTACTAATTAGTTGTCAACTCTTCACCTTTTTTAAAATATTTTTATCAAATTGATATAGAATATTAATCTTTTAATGACCATATATAAAAATATCAACCTTAAGGCGAAGAGTCAATCCCGAACAAAATATCAACATCTGTTACTAAACTGTGGATAACTTGTGATAACCACCCCTATCAGAGACGCACAATATAAAAACAAGATACCGTAGCGTGGTTTGACCAGCAGGATTTTTTATAGTATATTAACCATATTATAATTATGAGCAAGGGAGGCAGACGAGATTGTTCGCATAAAAATTAAAATTCATTTTAATTTTTATGCGAACAGTTTTGGATGCCGACCGCACGATTAATTATATACTTAGTTATATATTAACCTAAATATTTATACAATAACCATGAGTTTTACCTACAATCCAAAAAAGAAAAAACGCGCAAGAACGCACGGCTTTTTAAAAAGGAAACAGACCAAAACTGGTAAAGCGGTTGTGCGAAGAAGAAGGGCCAAGGGAAGGGCAAAATTAACAGTGTGAATTATTCTAATTTCTAATTATTCTAATCAAATATCAATTTTCTAAATAACTAACCCTTAAACGATATTTTGGGATTTAGAAATTTTTTCATTAGTATTTGATTAGACCAATTAGTATAATTAGGTTAATCAGACATCCATTAAGGTGCTACCCGCAAAGAATCGATTAACCAAAAAAAAAGATTTTGACGCAGTTTTTAAGGGAGGCAGGAGTATAAAAAATGGTTTTTTGATATTAAAGATACTAAAAAACCAATTAAAAAACAGTCGTTTTGGCTTTGTGGTTTCAAAGAAAGTTTCTAATAAGGCGGTAGTTAGAAACATGGTGAAAAGAAGGTTGCGCAAGGCGGTGGCCGATGGACTGAAAGAAATGAGAGAATCGGCCGATATAGTCATTATTACTTTGCCCGGGACAGAAAAAAAGGAGTTTTCTGAAATCCAAGAAGCAATCAAAAAAGGATTCAGGGCGGCTTAATAAGCGATTCTTAACTAACAACCCTACTAAACAATGTTTGGTTTTTTAATAAATATTTTCGACGTTCTTTTATACAACCCCCTTTTTAACCTATTGGTTTTGATTTATAACTACCTGCCCGGACACGATTTTGGATTAGCAATTATTTTACTTACGATCCTTATAAGAATTATTATTTACCCTGTTTCGGTCAAGGCGCTAAACTCTCAAAAAGCCCTTCAACGGCTACAGCCGCAACTCCAAGAGATTCAAAAAAGGTACAAAGAGGATAAAGAAAAACAAGCCAAAGAAACCATGGGACTTTATAAGAGGGAAAAAATAAACCCTTTTAGCGGCCTGTTTTTAGCTCTAATACAGCTTCCCATTCTTATCGCGCTCTATAGGGTTTTCTGGAATGGGTTAAAGCCCCAAGAACTCTCAAATCTGTACAGCTTTGTAGCCAACCCAATGCATTTTAACGCCATGTTCCTTGGCCTAATGGACTTATCCAAGCCCAACCTGATATTTGCCGTGGTGGCAGGGGTATTGCAGTTTTTCCAGACAAAAATGTTGATACCGACTGCCAGTAAAGACCAGGCTAAAAGTAGTGACATATCGACTATAATGCAAAAACAGATGGTATACTTTTTCCCCTTTATAACCGTGATAATACTTTTAAAGCTACCATCTGCGCTGGGTTTGTACTGGATAGTCAGCAGCGCTTTTTCAATATTTCAACAATATTTCATTTTTAAAAAGTCCCAGGTCTAATAGCCGTATCAACTTTCATTATGTCATGATAAATGAAGTCAAACTAACAGAGGTAAAAGAAGTTATAGAAGAGTTCTTTCGTAAAATGACAATCGCTCCCACTGCTTTGGAATTGAAGTTTTCACCCGCCACACTAGACGAAGACACAGGTCGGGGCATGTCTTTAAGACTAGATACAGTTGGTGTAGAAATAACAATGCAAGACCCTCAATTTCTTATTGGTCAGAGTGGCCAAACGTTATTTGAATTGGAACGTATTTTAAGGATTATGTTAAATAAAAAGTTACAAGAAAACTTTTATTTAAATATAGATATTAACAGCTATAAAAGTAAGAAAATAGAGTATTTGAAAAGTTTGGCGAAGGATTCAGCCGATGAAGTTGTGGTAACTAAAGAAAAGAAATTTTTACCACCCATGCCCGCATATGAAAGAAGGATAATCCACAAAGAGTTAGACCAAAGAAAAGATATTGTTACTCGAAGCGATGGAGAGGGCGAAAATCGGCATATTATTATTAGTCCTGCCGCGTCTCTATAGATGCGGCTGGGACATGGTCATAAAAAACCGCGGCATAACGCCGCGGTTTTTTGTATCCCCCTACTTTATGGGGATGATGTTGAGTCGATACAGCTCTTTCCCATTTTGCATAAAACTTATTCCCTGCAAATCAATGGTATCGTCCGTAAACGTTGAGCAAGTACGGTTGTCGCCATTTTCGTTTTGGGCGTAAAGCATGTATAAATATTTGTCTCTTGATACTACGGACTGTATGCAGTAAGGACTATTGGGTACGAGGCAGTTTTTCTGACTTGCCGAAGCCGGCGGATTATCAACCTGACACACATTCGACCCACCGCTCGAATCGCAAGGATTTGAGCCATCCTCGGTTTTTTTAAGAAGTAACCCCGGATCGTTAAAGCACGTATAATAACCTTTGCCATTTTGGTTTATTTTGTCTATAATCTGCTGTGCTGATATATTATAGTATGCCTGTGTAAAGTATCCGGCCTTGTGGTCTGCATATCCTTCCTGAACATAATACCAGTGATTCTGTATCTTATCGGCTCCCGTGTAGTAGTAATCTTGTTCATTTGCCGGCTCATCCCCCGAATCGCTGCCCGAGTCGCCGGTGTCCGCGGGAGGGGTCTCTATTTCCACCGGCATACCATAAATAGTAAGCCCATTCTGATAATTTTTCTTATCGTCATATTTACTGTTCCAATTAAATACATTAATAAACCGGGGGACAAATTTAAGGGAAACCTCGGCACACACATTACTTTTAGTGATGTTTATGGCGGGTTGGCTACATTCTCCCTTGGAATCACTAGATGCGTTTACCACAACCCCCCAATAAGTATCATCGTCAGGGTTGTCGTTGCCGATGTCGTTGATTATTTTTAGCGATTTTAGGTCTAAGAAATCGTTTGGAATATCTTGGGTGGTTGTAATGGCTTGGTAAGAACTATCGCCCTCGCATCCGGATTCTGAATAAAGATAAATACCAGGTTCTCGGATCCTTCTTTTGTAGGACTGTACGCCGTCCAATGAAATTACACCTCCGCATTCAAGGTCTACCGACCTTACACCAGAGCTCTCGATGTAATTTTTTTGGGGGTATAGCTGGAACGTTTCTACACTGCCTTCGTATTCATAGGAGTCTACATTATCAGCGCTGTCAGCATCGCATTTTCTGTGAATAAAAGAAGATGGTTTAACCGATATATCGTCATCAGAAAGGTCAGAGTTTTCCAAGGGAGCTACCCAGTATTCCATCAAACCATATGTTATACAATCATCTACATTTTCGCATATGTCGTCATCGTCTTCATTGTCCGCCATTACGTATGGTATACCAAGTAAATTATGATTGTTGGGCGATAATCCCAATTGCCCTTGTACCGGCCTTACTTGGTATGTGCCATTGGGTAGCATTACCAAATTTGTCAGGGTAGTTGTTCTAAGATTGACTAGTTCTGGGTTTATCGCTTTTACCAGAATGAATACGGCCATTAGTAATAATATGCCCAAAATGGCGCTCCGAATTCTGTCTTTAGCCTCAGTTATAAGCGTTTCATTCCCTGCCGATATCAAAAATTCAAATCCCGCGATAACAATGGCAATAACCCCTATAAACCCTGATATCGCTATAAAAAAGTAAAAAAAGTAAGCAATTAACTGGGGTAATTTTTGATTTGCTAACTGGCTTAAGTCTATTCCCCCAAGCACCGGGTAGTTTACTTCAAGGGCCAAGGCTGTTTGGGCGAACGGCAAAATCAGAGCCGCTACGGCAAATAGTAGAATAGTGTAAGTGTATTTTTTTTGCATAAACTGTATTTTAATCCTTCATTTCTTTCCAGACGAATATTGTCCATCCTGGCCAGAATCCTCCTAAAACAGGTACTAGTTCTGTTAAAAAGGTCCAGCCGAACTTTTTCAAAGCTTTTTTTGCTAATCCCTTTACATCGCCCGTTTTTATTGCGTCATGTATCTCTTTGGCACTCACTGGTGCCGTCACCGCAACTCCTGCTGAATTTTTTGATGAATTCCCTCCCGTTTTCCCTCCGGCTGGTGTAGTTGCACTACTTTTGGCCGTTGGTTTTGCGCTCTCTGGTTTTGTTGTCGCCTTGTCATCCTTTTTTTGGCTTTGGGCATTTGTTGTGTCTTCTTTTTTGTCTTTTTCGGGTTTATCTTTTTCAGGCATAGCTTGTCCTTCTTCCGATTCCTCGCTTCCTGCTTCCTCTTCATTTTCTTGTACTTTCATTCCCCCTTCAGATCCTAAAGAACCATACCTTATAGACATCCAAGGGCCGAAAATAGCAATGCCAATTATCTCTAGTATACCATAATCATCTATTCCAAACCAAGTGCCTAGGCAAAAAATAACAAAGCCTGTTATATCAAGGATTACAGCAACAAGCAACATAATAATTCCCTCTGGAGATGTGATGCCTTTCATAGAATCAGTTTACAGCCTTTATTTTTTTTCTTGCTTCCCTGATTTTTTCAACTTCTCCGGGGTTGGTAGTGATAATTTGGTCTTCGGTGTAGCTGGCTTTTATACCCATGTACACGTGTTTTTTACCGGCAAAAAAGAGGCCCTCGCCCACGGTTGCGTTTAATAATAAGTCTTTTTCTTGGCCAGTTAGGTCAAAGGTTTTTTGTAGTATATCAACGGCTGCGGGAGACTGCTTTAATAAAAGCTGTAACGAAGAATTAGTGATAATAGCTTTTCCGTAGCTGGATTTCATAAAGTCTTCAATATCTTGGGTGATGGTGGTAACCCCTAGCCAGTATTTCCTGCCCCTTTTGACTAGGCCGAATAGAAACGAAGCCCCGTCTTCCGATTGCATCAGCCACCAGGCCTCATCAATCACTAAAATCCTCTTTTTTATTTTTGTCCTTACAATGTTCCATACATACCGCATTACCATAAATAAAGCGATAGGTTTTAAGGATTCCTCCATATCCCGGATGCCAAACACAATGAAGTTTTTATCAACCGTTATGTTAGATTTTTGGTTAAAAAACCCGGCGAACGTCCCCTCGGTGAATTTCTTAAGCCTTCGGGCGAGCGATTCGGCGCCAGTCATATTTTCCAATATTTCAGCAAAATCAGCCATCAGCGGCACTTTTTCAGGCCAAGTGGCAGGGTCAGACTGGGCAGTAATATCGCGTATAGCATACGTTTCGGTAAGCGCTTGGTCTAAAATACTGTCTTCTTCCGCGGTTAACCCCCCAAGCATTATTCTTAGCAATCCCACCAAGTTTATAATGTTTGACCTTAATATGTCTTCGGGGTTGTCGTCAGGTCCTGGTACAGGCAAGTCGAAGGGATTTACATGACTATCCGAAGCCAGCGATATTTTAAAGAAGTTGCCCCCCACGGCATCTGCCAAAAATTCATATTCATTTTCCGGGTCAATAACAATCACGTCAACCCCCCACATCAAGTATCTCAGGATTTCTAGCTTAATTGCGTAGGATTTTCCAGATCCTGATTTAGCGAAGCAAACCATGTTCGCATTCTCCAAAGTGAAACGGTCAAACAGCACCAAGGAATTGTTGTGGCCATTGATGCCATATAAGATCCCTTCGTTGGAGCTTAAATCAGAGGAAATAAATGGAAAGGTGGTTGAAAGCGGTTCTGTGTTCATAGGGAATGTTACGGAAAGAGCATCTATTCCATAGGGACTGGTTGAAATAAACCCTTCTTTTTGCTTAAACAGGGCCGGTTTTATATAAATGAGGCGCGATTCAAAAATAGACCGCAGGGTGCTTTCTATCTCTTTTAATTTTTCTTCCTGGTCTTGATAAACGGTAATATACAAACCAAACCGGAACATTTTTTCCTGGGCGGTTATTATTCTGTCTCTTAACCCTTCAATATCTTGGTATCCGGTTTCCAGGGCCGGGTCGCGGATGAGCCCCTTTTCTTGCCGTTCTAATAACTCTGAAGAAACTTGGGTGATTTTTGATCGCAGTTTCTTTAGAATGATAGCGCTATTCACCGGATGGATGAAAAAACATATATCCATCGCCACGTTCAAATTAATGGCAGGGGAAAGCCAGCCGGTATTTAAGTATCGTGGGTACGAAAGGATAAAAAAAGACTTGGCGGTTTTTTCTCCGATTTTTAACTTGTCCTGGCTTATGCCAATATATGAAGGGGCAATGATGTCCTGAATATTGATCTTTTCCTGTTGGAACACCGTATCCCCTATGTCGTCTTTTTTCTTGAAAAAATTAAAACTCATATTTATTAACGAATCCCGCGAATCGGGCCTCTGGGCCACGAATCCCGCGAATCACGAATTTTTTACAAGCGATATAAATGGTTTTTTATCATTAGTAAAAATTGACCTGCGTACGTCTAGTTGCTTAGTGTTAAAGTTTACTAGGTATGCGATTTCGTATATGCTGGATTTAAGGTAGGATATCTGTTGGTCAACATCTCGTCTTGTGGTAAAGGTTGTTGCTTTTATTTCTAGGATAATTTTGTTTTCTACGACCAAGTCTGGTATGTATGTGCCCAATACTTTACCACTGTCTATAGAGTATATATTGATTCTTTTTTGTCGTTCAAAAAGCATTTTTTGTTTTGTAAGTTCTTCCTCTAGCGCCTTCTGATAAATATTTTCTTTTAAGCCCGCGCCGTATTTGTTTGCCACGGAGTAAATCAGTCCTTGTATTTTGTAAGATAATTCTGGTTCCAAGAGGTTCTTATTCGTGATTCGCGCAGATTCGTACATAAATTCGTGGGATTCGTTGCCTGAATTATCGTAGTAATTCAGGCAATATCTTTGGGGAGTATCCGATTTCGGCTTC
>CAYJSA010000002.1:0-2139 GCA_964372785.1 uncultured Candidatus Saccharibacteria bacterium | reverse complement strand
TGAATTATCGTAGTAATTCAGGCAATATCTTTGGGGAGTATCCGATTTCGGCTTCACTGGGATGGTGGATTGACCAAAATAACTCAATTAATTCGGGTGTTGTCAGGGGGATGACATCAAGTCCGCATCTTTTTAGCCCCATGGCCAAAAATTCCATTCTCTGCCAAAGTTGGGTTTTACATTTTTGAAAATCTTCATCATTTAATTCTCCCTGGGATTGCCCATTTTTTTTCTTGCTAAACATACTGAAGATGCCGGAGCCCTTAACCGTAGCGCCCACGCCCAGTATTTCCATTAAACTATAGGGCACAACCACATAAAAGCTTTTTGTCATAATGGAATCCCCCTGCACCAGTCCTTTTATAAATTCTTCATAAGAGGATATCTGCGCTTTTAGTAATTCATTAGGTTGGGTTTTTTCCAAAGCTCGTATGTTATCTAAGTATGGCGTAATATTTAGGTTTCGTGACTGTAAAACAATTTGGCAGGCGAAATCCAAGGAATTTAAAAAACTTTGAAAGGCATAAATAATAGCAGATTGTTCATCGTCAGATTTTAAAGCAAAATTCATAGAGGAAACCATTAAGATTCCCCGGATATTGCTATCCTTTAAAATCAAAACACCTTCCCGGATATCTTTTATCTCTAAAAATTCTTGTGTCGGTAATTCCATATTTATTAACGAATCCCGCGAATCTGGCCTCTGGGCCACGAATCCCGCGAATCACGAATTTTTTACAAGCGATATAATCTGATAAATATTTTCTTTTAAGCCCGCGCCGTATTTGTTTGCCACGGAGTAAATCAGTCCTTGTATTTTGTAAGATAATTCTGGTTCCAAGAGGTTCTTATTCGTGATTCGCGCAGATTCGTACATAAATTCGTGGGATTCGTTTTTTGGTTTATTTCTTGGTATCTATCATCTTTCTGATTTCCTGCAGTTTGCTGGTTCGTGTCATCGGGATAATGGGTTGCTGCTGAGCTAGTGTTTGGGGTGCGGGAACATTTTTCACTGCGCCGTGAGGAGCTTCATAGGGGCGGGCCACCTCTTTTTTTACCCAAGTATATTTTTTATTTTGAAATGCAAATCCCATAATGTTAAAAAATACGGTTATCAAAGATGCGTTGTTGATTTTAACAAATGCTATCAGGCTTACCAGTACCAGTATTATCACTGAAAAAATCGCAAAAAAATAAAACGGTAAAAAGAAGTATATAACCATACAGGTAGCTATGCCCCCCGTAAGCCAAAAAAACTGCTTAAAGGTGAGGAAAAAAATAATTTTCCCCTCTTGTTCTATAAATTGCGGGATAGGATACTGTGCCATGAGCGTGAATTATTCTAATTGTACTAATTAACCTAATTATTCTAAATAATAACCAATTTCTAACCGTTATTTTTATTTGCCACTTTTTGGTAAATAGTGTTGAAAATTAAGTGCAGTTCCTTGGCTTCTTGCCATAGCCCTCTTAACCGTTCTTTTAACTCCGGAGTTGCAGTGGCAATGATCCTTAACCAGTATTTTGTTTCTCTTGCCTCTTTTTTACATATACCTATTTTATGCTTGAAATCTTTTCCCGACTCGGCGTCATCCGCCTCGCAATAGTTTGCGCCGATAGAAGTGCCGGATGCCACTAACTGTGGAATAACTCTTTGGGTAACAGAGTTTGTTGGCAGTATTTTTGCAAAGGCTATAATATTTTCTCCAAACTTTGCAGTCCTTTCTTCCAGGTCGTACTTTTTAGGATTTTTTTCATTGGGCATTGGGGTTTGATTAGAATAATTAGAACAATTAGTATAATTAGAGCAATTCGGTATTATTCTATTTTCTCTCTATAATCATCCGGTCCTTTTTTCTCGGCTATGGATTTATTCTCAGCAAGTTTTTCCTTTACCCTCTCAAAGCTCCTGCTTGAAGCAGACCCTTCGGGCGTGGGCTTCCCTACAGCTTGATCCGCAGGTGGGTTTAAGTCCTTTTTTATCCGCCGTATCTGCTTTGCGTTTTCTTCTACATTGGCAATTGACACCTTTTTAACCGGATTTTTCACCGCATTATGCGGGACCCCGCCATCGGCGGTGGCCTGTGGCGTTGGTTCTGGGGTGCTAGTGCTGGCGCCCACTTTTTTTAGTAGTTCTTC
>CAYJSA010000001.1:2225-42608 GCA_964372785.1 uncultured Candidatus Saccharibacteria bacterium | reverse complement strand
AGAGTTCCCCGCCTAAAAGCTGGCGATACTCATTGGTTTTAAAATCGGAAAAACGAACGATAACTTGTTTTGGATAAAAGGCCGCGCCAATTTTTCCAATTCCCTCTGCTAGTTTGTCCACATAAAAACTTACTTTATCTTTATAACCTAAGGTTAGCGCGTCAATTTTTTTGCGCAGGGCGGGTTTTAACTTTTTATAATCTATCAGGGCATTGGGATGGATTTTTATAGTATTGGCAATGATAAATTCCTCCCGCGCCAATCCCACTCCGTCATTGGGGATAAAGCTTAAATTAAATGCCTGCGAAGGATCGGCCAAATTCATCAGAATTTTCGTTTTAGGTTTTTGGAGCCTGGAAATATCGGTTTTTTCTATCTTAAAAGGAATTATTCCTTGATATACCACCCCGTGCTCCCCCTGTGAGCAATCAATCGTAACATCTTGGCCGGTTTTAATGGTTTTGGTGGCGTTTGAAGTGCCGACAATGCATGGAATCCCCAATTCGCGAGATACTATTGCAGCATGGCAAGTTCTTCCCCCTTCGTCAGTCACCACAGCAGAAGCCAACTTTAAGGCCGGAACCCAATCGGGGTCGGTCATTCCCGTTACCAGCACTTCCCCTTTTTTAAATTTATTAATATCTTTGGCGGATAATATTTTATTAGCTTTTCCTGAGCCAATTTTTGAACCAACTGACATTCCTTTGGCAATTACTTTGGCGCTAGCGGTTTTTTGTAAAACATAGTCTTCTAACATATTTAAATTACGCTTGCTCTGCACTGTTTCGGGACGGGCTTGCACAATATATAGTTTCTTTTCCTTGCCATCATAAGCCCATTCCATATCCATAGGTTTTTTGTAATGTTCTTCCACAATCATTGACCATTTGGCCAATTGTAAAATATCTTCATCCGACAATACAAAACTCTGTTGGTTTTTTAATGAAGTTTTTACGTTCTTAATGGGTTTTTTAGGGTCGTTAGTGTATACCATTGTCATCAACTTTGACCCCATCTTTTTTTCTATGATAGATTTGTGACCTGTTGCCAAGGTTTTTTCAAAAACATAGTACTGATCCGGTTCCACCCGCCCCAACACCACATTTTCACCCAATCCCCAGCTTGCGTTAATAAGCACCACATCAGCAAAGCCGGATTCTGTATCACAAGAAAACATCACACCCGAAGCTCCCACATCGCTCCTTACCATTTTTTGCACACCAGCCGAAAGCCCCACTTTTAAGTGGTCAAATCCCATTTCTTGCCGGTAAGCAATGGCTCTATCGGTGAATAAAGAAGCAATACATTTTTTAACTGCTTCCAACACATTTTCAGCCCCCCTAATATTTAAAAACGTTTCTTGTTGGCCGGCAAAACTGGCTCCGGGCAAATCTTCAGCAGTGGCCGAAGACCTTACCGCAACATCCGTATTTTCTGCGCCATGCAATTTAGAAAGCTCTTTGTAGGCCGAAACGATATCGTCCTGCAAATCCTGGGGAAGCGTAGCCGCTAATATTAAATTACGCACCTCTTTGCCTTTTTTAGCCAATGCTGGCAAATCGTGATAGTCAAAGCCCTGCAAAATTTGAGCAATTTGGTTTTTCAACCCTGCTTTTTCCAAAAAATCAAAATAGGCTTGTGATGTTGTAGCAAAGCCGTTAGCCAAATTTACTCCTTTGGAGAGCAAATTATTATACATTTCCCCAAGAGAAGCGTTTTTACCGCCCACATGCGGAACGTCTTTAATTGAAAGCTCCTTGAACCACAGAATATTCTTCATGTTTCACTATTTAATTCATTCATTGTACTATGCCAAAAATTTTGCAACAACCCTTTACAAAACGGAAAAAAAGTATAGAATCTAATTGTGTCCTTACTGTCAAATTCAACAGGAGAAAACCATGGCTACGAAACACCGCTTCACGATTGGGATCAGGGAAAACGGTGTGGACGACACCAATGAAGCCATCATGTTCTTGGTTCAAGCGGAATTCATACGCGCTTGGATCAGGGGACAAACCCTATCTGGCGAGGACGTACTGGAAAGGGTGGAATACCCCACCCAAGTGTCCTCTTGCATCGCCAGCCTCTTGAAGGCCGGCGTCATTGTTAGAGGCGAAGCTCCGTCGGGAAAAAGCGAGCACAAGTACTACAGGCCCGCTAAGGGCGCAAGATTTTACGGGTCCATTGAGTAACCGACCCGAGCAAGTTCAACCAAAAAGCGCTCCTTCCAGGAACGCTTTCTTTTTTTGAGCGACGAAATATAACTTCCTTGAACGGCGCGAAACCCCTTCACCAATTTTACCGAAAATCTTCTATTTACCATATCGACAGCCGAAGGCGCTTCGCTCATCAAACTCCGCACGCCGTCTAACTCTACTGAAATTGGTGTGGGGTTACTTCAATTTCTTTGCTACAAAATCTGTGAATTCGGCCAATCTACAAGAGTAGCCCCATTCATTGTCGTACCAAGCCACCACTTTTACCAAATTTCCATTTGCCATGGTTTCTTGCAAATCAACGATGGCCGAATGCGAATCTCCTTTAAAATCCATAGATACCAAAGGTTGGGCTTCATTTCGTAAAATTCCCTTAAAGTTGTCCTGCATTTCAGCTTTTTTAAAAGCCTCGTTCACTTGTTCTTTTGTTATTGCTGTTTTTACATTCACAATTAAATCTAAGATGGAAACCACTGGAGTTGGCACCCGCATCGCAATTCCATCCAACTTTCCTTCAAGTTCAGGAATTACCTTTCCTATGGCAATGGCAGCCCCGGTGCTGGTAGGAATAATGTTCAGTGCGGCAGCCCTGGCTCTTCGCAAGTCGCTATGTGAACCACTACCATGAGGTAAATCTAAAATCTTTTGGTCATTGGTGTAACTATGCACCGTGGTCATAAACCCTTTTTCTATTTCAAAATTATCTTGTAGCACTTTAGCAACTACGGCCAAGCAATTGGTTGTGCAAGACCCCATATCCATCACATCAATTTTTCCGTCATACTGATCAGCGTTTACTCCAAGCACAAAACTTGGCATTTCTTTTGATTTACAGGGAGCCGAGACAATCACTTTTCTTGCGCCGGCTTTAATATGAAGTTGGGCGCCATCATAATCAGTAAAAAATCCGGTGCATTCCAACACAATATCAACGCCCAGCTTTTTCCAAGGTAATTTTAATGGATCCTTTTCGGCAAAAACTTTATACTCCTTGCCGTTTACGACAATAGCATCTTCTTTAGCACTCACTTCTTTGTCTAAAGTTCCATAATTAGAATCGTATTTAAAAAGATGCGCCAGGGTAGCAGTATCGGTTAAGTCATTGATCGCCACAACTTCCAAATCGGGATATTTTTCTAATATCCGTCTAAATGTTTGTCGGCCGATACGGCCAAAGCCATTGATTGCAATTCGTGTCATGGAACATGGAACATGGAACATGGAACAAAACTACGACAAGCGTTTTTTTGTTACCGTGCTTCATGTTATGTGTTATGTGATTTTTAGAATCTCGTCTATTTTTTGCCTATCAAAACCAATCACCACTTCACCGTCCATATCAACCACGGGAACCCCCATTTGGCCCGAAATAGCCACCATTTTTTCCAGTTCTTTTTCATTTATAGAAACATCGATTTCTTCAAATCTAATATTCTTTTCAGTCAAATACTCTTTTAGGCTTTTGCAATACGCGCAGGTTGGGGTTGAATATATAGTAATCATGATTTATATTTTTTAAATGTATGACTGGTTACAGTTAAATCAAAGCCCCGCCGGGTTACTTTTGTGCGCCCCGAGCATCCATCATGACAGGATCCACGGGAAACAGCAATTTACCATCCCTTGATACATAACTATTATAACTTTTCCCGTCAACATTCACCTTTAATTTTATTAATCCGCTTTCTTCAGAGAAACTTTCCAGAGAGACTGTTTGGCCGGGTTGCAATAGATTTTTGTTGATATATTCTACGGCATTTTTGGCTACTGCCTTGTTAGACATTCCTAGCCCTGAAAACAAAGTCCTTACATTGGGATTTATGTTAATTAAAAGCAAACATCCGGTAACAATAATCGCCAGAATTGCAACTCCCACCAATACCGAATTTTTATTTAATCTAAACATTGTAAAAAGACTTAATATTTTTTATTATCCCTAATGATACTACGTTACTTTTTAATTGTAAAATTCCCATTGAATTCGTACTGGATTAAAGAGCCGAATGGCAATTCCACATTGGCAATATCCTTATCTGAAATATGTTCAATAAATTTTACAATTGCCCGTAAACTGTTGTGGCTTGCTACCACTAATACGTTTTTGTCTTTTGATAAATCCTTGATAATATACTTTTTAAAAAACGGCACGGCTCGCTTATACACATCTTGCAATGACTCTCCTCTCGGCGGCCTTTTTTTGTAATCCCTTCGCCATAAATGCACTAGTTCTTCGCCATATTTTTTAATGACATCTTCGTGTATTAAACCCTGCAAAGCGCCGTAGTAGCGTTCATTAAGTTTTTCGGAAACATATACCGGCACATCTTGGTTACTCTTATCGGTAAACTTACCCCACTGCTGCATTTTCCCCTTATCTAAATGCATAAACAACGGATACCTGTCAGGGAAATGTTCAAAAATTCTTAGCACCGTTTCTTTATTGCGTATCAATTCAGAAGTATATATCACGTCAATTTTTTCATTGATCAATTTTTGGGCAATTTCAGGGGCAGCCAAAATCCCCTCTTTTGACAAAGGGTTATCGGCCCAGCCAGAAAACTCTTTATCTAAATTCCACTGACTTTTTAAATGCCGTAATAAAAATAGTTTAGCCATATAACATCACCCAGTACCACGTACTAGTACGTGGTACTGTAATCAATTTTTAAGTTCTGTTTCTTTTTTTCTTCTCAACACCCGCCGAAGGTGTAAAAAATAATGCAGCCTCACCCAGCTGCTTATCGTCTTCCTGTAACTTCGATATGGCTGCATCAAGCAAATTAGCCAACAAAGCGTGCCGAAGATTTTTCTTTAATTTCGTTAGCGGTGACATTTTGTCCCTTTCTGCTTTTTCCATTTTCCTCAATCTGTTTTTTCTATTTTCTATCAATCTTTTTACAATAATATCATAACCACTATCATCTTGTAAAAAAGACTTATTAACACTGGTAATTTTCCCCCTCCCCACACTTAATATATTTGCAATCGCGTCGTACGTAAAATCCGCAGATAAAAGCACGGCGATTTCCACCCTGCGCATTAATGTAGCAATCTCATCTGCCGTTAATAGTGATTTGAAAAACAAACGAACCTCATTTCGATCCTTGAGCGAATCAATCATATCATAAAACTCACCAATCATCTGAATTCTCTTATTCTTAGGTAAATCCTGCAAATGGAATATTCCCATAGTACGTTTAGTTTAGTACCACGTACTAGTACGTGGTACTAAACTAACTAGTTACTTTTTATTCAATTCTTGTTCAATTTCCATCAACCTATTGTATTTTACCATTCTTTCTTCTTTAGTATAAGCCCCAGCTTTAATAAAATCTGCCCCTACCCCAACGGCAAAATCAGCGATGAAACTATCCATAGTTTCGCCTCCTCGGTGGCTTGCCATAACCTTCCAGCCATACGATTTTACTAAATTTACCGCTTCAATGGCTTCCCAGACTGTTCCGATTTGATTTGGTTTTATTATTACTCCATTGCAAGCATTTTTACTATGCGCTTCTTTTATTCTTTCTATATTAGTAGTCGTTAGGTCGTCGCCGATAAGAAATTGGAAATTAGAAATTGGTAATTGAGAATTTAACGCCTTAAATCCCTCCCAATCAATTTGTGCGAACGGATCTTCAATGGAAATTATTGGAAAACGCGCCACAATATCTTGGTAAAAATATAACAACTGGTCGCGAGTTTCTTCACCCGAACTTTTTAAAACATATTTTCCGTCCTTAAAAAATTCCGAAGCGGCGCAATCTAAAGCAATTTTTGCGTGTTCATTGCCAATGGCGGCTTTGAGCATTACCAAAGCCTGCTCGGCCTCTTTCATTGCGGGGGCGTACCCGCCCTCATCACCCATTTCTGGCACTGCGCCAAAACTTTTTTTCAATAATTCCGTCAGGTTATTAAATATTCTGCTTGCCATGACTAAATTTTCCTGGAATGTTTTCCCTTGCGGAACCACCATAAATTCCTGAATATCTAACTGATTGGTAGCGTGCGCTCCCCCCTCAATGAAATTAAAACTGGGCGAAGGCATCTTGAAATTCCCAATTCCCAATTCCCAATTTCCAATTTCAGCGATATGTTGATAAAGAGGAACTTTCTTGGACGCGGCGCCCGCTCGGCAAATTGCAATAGAAATCGGCAAAATGGCGTTGGCTCCGAGCCTTGATTTGTGTTTTGTTCCATCGAGCGCAATCATCAACTCATCCAATTCTTTTTGGTTTGAAGCTTCGCGACCAAGCAACTTTGGCGAGATTATTTTATGGATATTTTCAATCGCCTGGGCGGCCGGCAACGCGACGGCCTCATTTTCCCCAGTTGAAACTCCTGATGGACAAGAGGCCAAAAAACTGCCTTTTTCAGTTTCCAGTACAACCTCTACTGTCGGGTTGCCGCGCGAGTCATTAATTTGACGAGCTTCTATACTTTTTATTTTAGACATTTTTTACTTTTTTTATAATTCATTTTACCAAACCTGATAAAATGTAACAACGCTTGACATATTACTTTACCAGTGCTAGTATTTAGAAGTGGTTTATGTCCCCTACACACTTACCCAAAAAGGAGGGTAACATGAGACTAATCCAGGCCATGGTAGTTGCGTGCGTATATGCAACAACCCTGGTATCGGCGCAGGAAAAAGACCGAGCTGCCGAGTACAAAAAGGAGATCGTTCGCATCAAAAAGGAAGTTGAAGGCACGCCCTTCAAGTTTCACCGCGCACCAGGCGACAGGTATCTCGAGCTCCGAAGCAAGGATAGCTTCTACGAGAAGCTCGACAAGACTGTCCTCGAGCGATATCGGCGATGGGCCAATATCGCCGACCCCCTCATTGTGGTGACTACCCTGGAAGGGAAAATCACAGATGTTCATTTATCGGCCGATCCATGGAAAGCGGGAACAGAGAAGCTGCAATTCACGACAGAAATGCACTGCGTAGCAGCGCGGTTTCTCCAGCGACCTGCGGACCGAAAAACGTTCCAACAGCTTGCCACGCAGATGAAGAAGGCCATCGAACTCCACTTTGGTGATTAGGCATAACGGCTTTCGGATACTATCATCCGAAAGCCGTGTTTTTTTACAATTTACCTGTAATTACTTTTTACTATTTCTGCTTCTTAATATAATTATACGCGCTCAAGGCTGCTTTGGCTCCTTCGCCGGAAGCCATGACAATTTGTTTATATTTTGACATATTGCAATCCCCTGCAGAAAAAAGGCCAGGGGTTTTGGTTTCTAAAGTTTCTGGGTTAAACATGATTTCTTTTTTGTCGTTTAACTCTACCAAATCTCCCAAAAAGTTAGTTGCCGGGCTATACCCTACTTCCACAAAGACGCCGGCGACATCTAATTTCTTTTCCTCTCCAGAAACTCGGTCTTCATACACAATGGCATTTACAAAGACTTTGCCTTCAATCCTTAACACTTTCGCATTAGTTACTACCTCAATATTTTTATGCTTGGCAACCGCTTCTTGGTTTTCTAAATCAGCATTTATTTTATCCCCATACTCTAAAATAGTTATCTTGGGAACATAGTTTGATAAAAATAATGCCGATTCAAAACCATTATTGCCTCCACCGACTACCGCTAAAATTTTATTTTTAAATACTGGACCGTCACAGAGGCTGCAGTAACTTACGCCACGACCCGCAAACTTTTCTTCACCCGGCACATTGATTAACTTTGATTTTGCTCCCGAAGTAATAATTACTGACAAGGTTTCGTAACTTTTACCGGATTTTGTTTTTACTAAAAATGTACCCCTACTTACCAATTCGGCCGAATTGGTAAGTGAAGAATTTGGCAACTTTTCAATGCTGACTACTTCTTCTATCACAACCTCAAGTTCATTGCCCTTAATTTGTTTTTTATAAAGCTCAACCAAGTCCGGCCCGGAGATTTTTTCAAAACCCGGATAATTTTCAATATCAACGGCTTTTTTAGCCACTTGTCCGCCAATATCTTTAGAAAGAATTAAAATTTTCAGTTTTTGGCGAGCAGCGTAAATTCCGGCAGAAATTCCGGCCGGTCCCGCCCCAATTATAATTAAATCAAACATTGTTTATGGTTTTTCCTTTAGTAAATGCGACAATATTCTCAACAGTTGTTTCCAAAATTCTTTCCAGCGCTTCGCGCGAATTAAAGGCATTGTGGGGAGTGATAATCACATTTTTACGATCCATTAAAATGTGGTTTTGCAACATGGTTTTGATATCGCATTTATCAGAAAAATCTTTTGACAATAAATGAGCCTCTTCTTTTACGAAACATTCTTCTTCCAGCACATCTAATCCAGCCCCAGCAATAATTCCTTTGCCCAGCGCATCAACCAAGGCAGCCGTTTCAATAATTCCCCCGCGCGCGGTATTTATTAAATAAGCCCCCCGTTTAATTAAGCTGATATTTTGTGAATTTATCAAATGCTGGGTTTTTTCATTCAAAGGCACGTGCAAGGTGATAATATCTGAATTTTTTAACAATTCTTCCAAAGATGCATAGGTAAAACCCAAACCTTTTGCCAGTTTTTTATCTTCCACGGCGTCGTAGCCCAACACATTCATTTCAAAACCGTTGGCAATTCTGGCAACGTGCTGGCCAATGTGGCCCATTCCAACAATTCCTATGGTTTTATCTTTTAAATCAAAGCCCATTAAGCCTGAAATTGCAAATCCTTCTTTTTTTACGCTATCAACGGATTGGTAAATTTTCCGTGATAAATCCAAAATCAACGCAAAGGTGTGTTCGGCCACGGTATTTTCCCCATAATGAGGCACTGTGCAAATAGTAACCCCTTTTTCTTTGCAAGCTTGTGCGTCAATGTGGTCAAAACCGGTTGATCTGGTTGCAATCATTTTAACATTTGGCAGTTTCTCAAGCACTTCGCGGGTAATTTGAGAATCCACAAAAACAGAAATGACTTGGTGGGTGCTTACCAAGCTGACATTTCCAACTGAAAGTTTGTCGGTAAAAAAAGTCAGGTCAGTGTCATTGAACCGATTTTTTAAATATTCTTCTTCCCAAGGCTTAACTTCAAAAAAGGCAATTTTAGGTGACATATTGGTATATTCTATATCAATTCCCAAAAAAAATACAGAGGGAATCTCTGTCTATATAATGAAACGCGGCAACAGTTTCATTTCATCGGGTTACGATGATTTGACTCTGTTGCCGCTTACGGGAGCGTCATCCGTGACGCTTGGCACACTGTCAGCCAATCCATGGCTATGCCGTCCTTGGCTGGTTTTCGATAGCGTCCTGCCATCGAGCACCTTCCTTGGCTGGTTTCGATGGTATCCTTACCATCGAGTTGCCATCCTTGGCAGTTTCTCGGTGACGTCCATGTCACCGGCGACGCCCTTGCCGAGCGTTACGGAGCCAGGCTCTTTGATAAGCCGGCGTAAAACACGGATTCCGCGGTACGAGGCGGGGATCGAGGCATGAGGCACACTCCTTTGAAAGGGCGAAATACGCCCGAATTGAATGGATCAGTCCATAACCCGGTGAATTAAAGCTCGATATTTTAAGCCCTAATTGCCCAGGTCATGGAAATCCACTGTCTATTAAAAGTGCTACTAGTCTATTAAGTGATGCTATTCCTTGTATAAAATCTTGTCAAGCTCCACGCCCTGTGGATAACTTTAATGAATAGACTTTATATATTGTTTCAATTCCTTTCCGTATTTTTCGTCGTGAAGTGCCATATAAAAGAATGACTTCAACCATTTTAGCTTATCTCCGCATTCCAGCCATTCCCCTTTTATTTCATATCCGTAAATCGGTAAGCCATCGTTTAGCATTTTATCGAACACTTCGCTCAAAATGATTTCCCCCCTTTCAGAAGGTTTGGCTTTTTTAAGATAATTAAATACTTCAGGGGTCAAAACATACTTACCTACAATAACCAAATTTGACTGCACCTGAGCTGGTAGCGGTTTTTCAATAATTTTTTTAATTTTATAAAGCCCATGAGCAATTTTTTCCACGGCAACATTGCCATAGGCACCGATAACTTCTTTGGGCATTGATTTTAAACCGATGACGGGCGCATTGCAGGTCTTAAATACATTCATTAACTGTAAAAGCGCGGGTTCTTGTGAAACCACTACATCATCCCCGAAAGAAACTGCCACAGATTCTTCGCCTGCTAACTTTTGCGCCTGCAAAATAGAGTGGCCATCACCCAGCGGATTTTTTTGCACCACATATGAAAACGTAATGTCTTCAAATAAGTTTTCAAAATGTTTGAGTTCTTCTAAAATTTTATCTTTCTTGCGTTTTACCAACAGTTTTTCCAATTCCGGAGATTTGGTAAAGTAATTCATTATCATTTTCTGTTTGGGGCTTACCACAAACACAATTTCTTTAATACCGGATTTTTTCACTTCCTCAAAAACATACTGAATAATAGGTTTATCAATCAGTGGAAAGAACTCTTTTGACACAGCTAAAGACAACGGTAAAAACCTGGTGCCCAGGCCCGCAATTGGAATAATAGCTTTTTTGATTGGTGATTCTTCTTCCACCCCAGTAGAAGAATTTTGACGAATTAAATTAAGATATATTCGCCCTAAATTCTCCGGTTAATTATTTATATAACATTCTTACCTAATTTATCCCGATCCTGCAAATTTAATTCAATCACCCCAGTCAAAATTCTCTACGGGGTAGCCCCGTACTGAGCTTTTTACCGTGTACTGAGCCCTGCTCTAGTACCGCGGCGCTCTAGTACTGGGGCATGCTCATTTTATTATTTAAATTTTACTTTCCTCAAAAACGCTGGAATCTCCCATTCTTTTTCTTGTTCTGATTTTCTGTTTTCCTCCAACTCCTCATCCCTTTTTATGTCCAAAGCGTTTCTTCTAATGGCCTTTTTTCCGTTATCCGCCACTTGGTCAATGCTGAATTTTTTCAATCCGGCTTCCTCTGCCATAGGATTAAAAATCGGAACGAACGTATTTTCTATCGGAGCAACTTTTTTTGTTTTCTTTCTGAACTTCTTGGGTTTTGCAACCTTAGTGGCGGTTTTTTTAACCGGCGCAGTTTTTTTAACTTTGAGTTTTTGTTTTGTAACCGGCTTAATTACCTTTTTAATCACTGGCTCAAGTGGCGTACCAGCCGACGGTCCGGTCATTAACAGTGTTGTTTTTATTTTACTTTTTAGTTTTGAATCTTTTGAAATGCCAAAAATAATTTTCGCCTTCGGATTTTGGGCCGCAATTACCCTGCTGATTTTATCCACTTCAAACATACCCAAAGCCCCACCGCCCGCAATGTTAAACAACACCTTCTCAGCAGTAAAGTTACTATTTTGATATAGGGGGTTGTACAAAATGTCCTTAATGATGGTCTCTGCCCGGTCTTTACCTGACGCCTCCGCAGTGTTTAAAAACGCCAAGTTTCCCCGACCTCGCAATATGGCCCGCACATCGGCAAAATCAATGTTGATTACTCCGGGGTTGTAAATTAAATCAATCAGGCTTTCCAATGATTCAATCAAATTTTTATTAACCATGGAAAAGGCGTCAGTAATGGCAGTATTTTGGTCGATTATTTTAAAAATCTTCTCGTTGGGTATGGTGATGGAAACGTTCAAAGACTTGCGTAACTGCCTAAGCGACTTAGTGGCTATCTTATACTTGTTTTTACCCTCAAACTTAAACGGCAAGGTAAATATGCCAAACGCAATGCCATCAAAATTCTTGGTAGCTTCGGCAAAGACCTGGGTGGCACCCGACCCCAAACCCCCGCCCAAACACGCAACGAAGATAACAATGTCCTGGTCTTTAAAAAGTTTTGAAATATTTTCTATCTCCTGCTCAGCCGCCCGTTTTGCCAAATCTGTGTTTAACCCTGTTCCCAATCCATGGGTTAGTTCCTGGCCGAACAAAAAGTACTTAATTCCTCGGCGCTTTTTAAAGGCCCTCACATCCGTATCCGCAATCACAAAGGAGGCTTTGTGCAAGGACCTACCGATTTCCGAAACAATTGACCCGCCCCCACCGCCAATACCAATAACTTTAATTTTTGCCTTAAAAAAAGACTTCGCCGAAAAAGTGTTTTGGGCAAGCCCCTGGACAATATGTTTTTTCTTTTTGGGCGCTTTATTTGGCTTTTTTACTACTTTTTTTAGTACTTTTCGTATCTTTTTTCGGCCTGCTTTTTTTACTTTAGCCACCCTCTTTCTCTTAACTGAAAACTTTTTACGGGACTTTTTAGCCGTTTTTTTTCTTTTCACCAAAACCTTCCGAGGCTTTTTTGGTGCTGGTTTCTTCTTTTTGGATTGTTTGGACTTTCTCTTCATTAGGTACATTCTACCTCTCGTTTAAAAAAAATCAACCCCGCACCTATTGAACATAACTTTCGTTCGTTGTGCAGAGCACAATGTTCAATAGGTGCGGGGTCAATACCTTTTCTTAAAACTAATTATGTATCTCAATTACTTTGGTTCTGGCCATGTGCCCAGAAATGATCTCAACCAATGACTGGCTTATATCAAAATGGCTTGCTAACAATTTGATAATCGCCGCATTTGCTTTCCCGTCGATAGGGGACGCTTTTACATACACGGTATAGTTGAATTCATCCACTTTTTCTATCTTATCTTCCTTTGCCCCAGGTTTTGCCTTTACAATGATTTTCACCCCGTTAGAAGTCTGTTCTTATTATAATCAATATGATTAATTTAGAACAGTTCTATTATTTATTAAACCTTGTTTGCCTTAGTAGAAAAATTTTGTAAAATTTTTCTATTCCCAAGACTTCTAACGGGGTTCACCCCCTCCAATTAGAAGTCTGGGCAAAGATTACTTTACTAAAATAATCTTTGCTTGCTCTTTTTAATGTTTATTGTTTACGACATTTTAACCCTCCCAAACTCCCGTTAACATACTATAACTTCTAACGGAGTTCATTTTACTTTCATACTATACCTTAAAACCTCGTATGTAAACCAAAAACCCCTCTTTAGGGGGTTTAGGTATATAACTATTCAATCACTTTTGTCGCTTCGTACCTCCGCCAAGCTTCAGCAATATTAGGGTGCAACATGTCCAACTCTGCAAGTACCTTATCCCTTACTTCAGTTGTAGGAACCTCATCTATATCTTTAAGCGCCCCTGATACTAAATCAAAAATTTCTACTGAAATCTTGTCCGCTTCCGCGTTTGAAAGTTCAGTGTCTAAACAAGCTGCTACCACGGAAGCCTTTATTTTTGCCGGATCAAAAGGAAACTTGGTTCCGTCTTTTTTTGTTACAAATTTTGCCATAATAATATTTGTCTACTTTGAGTAAATTCAATTTTGCGACCTTTTTGTCCTATTGTATGGTTGGTGCGCGTGGAAGGAATCGGACCTTCGACCTCCAAATTATCAGTTTGGCGTTCTACCACTGAACTACACGCGCATAAACTTATAACAATTGTAGTATAAAAATTACTTAAAATCAATGAAACCTCCTCTTAAAATGGAGAAGGGTCACAACTAATAAGCTGTGACCCTTTGGTGAAATAGCGCCGGCGGGAATCGAACCCGCATAGTTGGAGTTGGAATCCAAGGCTTTGCCGATTAAGCAACAGCGCCACTTTAAGTGAAAGAGGGTAGATGACACGGGAATCGGGCTCAACGAAGAGGAATCGCCCAACCCACAAGTTCTATGGCCAACAACGCGCCAACGACTTGCCAACTGATCAAAGTTGAACCTCTATTTTCCCCTGAAGAAGTTGCGCGACGCGAAGCGCGCAGAGAAAACGAAGTCACAGTGCCATGCCATCTGCCTCTTAGACTATTAATTAATATTTAATAAACAATCTAAGAGACCGATGATTTATAAATCTAAACGTTCAAGAACAATAACAGATACTATCAAAATCATGGGATTTGGTCAACTCTTCGACCACTATAAAATGAACCAGGCCACAACAGTGAAGTTGTGGCCCTTATGCGAAATCCGCAGAGGCGGATATAGAAACGGATGACAAAGAGCGAAACAGAGAGTCGGCAGAGGGTTGTGACACCGGAGGAAGACTTACGGCATAAATGCCACTTTTTGAGCAGACGTACATCTGGGATTTAACCGTAGTTCCCAAACAAACCTCGTACTCCAAACAGTACTTCCCCCCTTCCGGTGGAACAGGTCCACAATGCGGCACTTAACTGCATTTCATTGCATTGCTAACACCAATCACACCGGGTTCCCTCCCGGTAATTATTAGTGTGATTTCCCGAGGTGCTTTGCAATACCCTGCCAACTGTCTCTGGGGCTATTTATTACTTCTAATAAACAATCCCAGAAACAGTTAACCAATGCCACTATTTTCAAAATAACTATCTTGTGACTAATGGTATCAAAAGGACATGCCCTGTCAACCCTTCGGCCTATTCTATGTTACCAAATAATAATCCATATCAAAAATTCATACTGGTATGCACCTGCGCAACTTCTTGTGTCGCACAATACACGTTTCACAGCACACCACCTTGTGTGATGGCCTGATTGAATCGTTATTGTAGAATTCTTCGCATTTTTTACTACAAAATGCACAGCGCGCCACAATTTCGCGATTTGGCGCATCAACCACGGTAGTTGTCATTCTATTATCAAATACAAATAGTGTTCCCTTAAACCGTTTGCCGGGGAATTTTTTCATATAAGTATGGATGCCATCTTTTAGCTGGTATACATTTTCAAATCCTTCTTTTTTTAACAAACAAGTCCCCTTTTCACAGCGGATATCACCCGTACAGACCGTAATCACCTTTTTGTTCTTCAAATGTTCCAACTCTTTTATTTTTTCCGGAAGTTCGCGGAAAAATCGCATTTTAGGGTTCACGGTCTTTTCAAAATACCCGGCCTGGATTTCATAATCGTTACGTAAATCCAAAACCACAAAGTCCTCATTTTTTTCATACATTTTTTGAAGTTGCGCGGCAGTTACCATTTTGCTAGTATTCTTTTTCACGTTTAAGTCGCCAACTCCTAGCGTCACCGTTTCCGGCCGAGTTTTTATCATAAGTTTGGTGAACGCCTTTCCATTTCCTGCACTTTCTTTAAATACAATATCTTTAAAGAATTTGTCCTTTC
Organism: uncultured Candidatus Saccharibacteria bacterium; assembly: GCA_964372785.1. GTDB lineage: Bacteria > Patescibacteriota > Minisyncoccia > Minisyncoccales > Staskawiczbacteraceae > VGLO01. Next base: position 27,293 of record CAYJSA010000001.1, on the reverse strand, counting down.
GTTGATGGCGGATATAGGCTTTAACGTTTTTAGCAGTACCTTCAAAAGTACCATTAATTCCTTCGGGAGCAACTAACAACCTGCCGAGCAAACTAAAACGCGCGGCAATTTTCTTTTGCTTGTCACGGAATTTTTCCGGATTTTTAACATTCGCAAACTTATAAAAAAGTATGACAATGTATTTTCCCTTCGCCACGCCGAAGCCTTGCGCGAAGGCGGGTTTTTTCTGCTTCATTTGACATCAATATATCACTTTTTAGCCAAATTTCAACCAAAAACCGGCTATTTGACCGACTTTGTTTCAACACGCCAATCATGGGCCCATGATTGGCGTGTTGCCCTAAGCCCCCAGTCATCCCAAAAATCACGGCTCAACCAATTTAGCGTTGGGGTTAACAAAAGTTAAATATTTTGAATTAATGTAAATTTTTTTCATATTTACATTCTAAAAAATATCGCCTTTACTATTGTAACACCAGAAAATAATTTTATTGGATAGGGTCCCTTATTTGTCATTTCCAGCATTAGTTTGCCATCCCATCCGCCTTCAGATCCGGGCTCACAGAAAATTTCTCCACCAAGCGCGTCCAGCCCCATTTGCCCTTTGGCACCACGCATAGCCAAGAAGCAAGCGATATTCTTTGCCAGTTTAAGCGTTTCGGCCGTGTGGCAAATGATAAATTCACCCGGCTGCAACAAATAACCGTCTTCTCCTAATTCAAATTCTTCAAATTCTTGTTCCTTGACTTTTGAATCCAAAAATTCTTTTTTCTTTAATTTTTTAAATTTATTTCCAAGCGTAAACGAATAACTGGCGGGCTTTAAATTCGCTTCATCAAACGGATCAACTATTATTTCGCCATTAGCCACAGCTTTTTTAATTTCTTGGGCAGTTAACATCATCTTTTTAGTACCAAAATTAATCTTGGCTCTCCATCACCGTAATAATTTTCTTTCTCTGATTCCACAACAAAACCTAGCGATGTATACAGTTCAAGTGCCTTGGCATTTTTTGGATGGGTAACCAAATCAATCCTTTTTACGTCTTTCAGCTCTTCAAGTACTTTTACCAGTGCCTCGCGCCCAAAACCCTGCCCCTGAAACTGTGGGCTAATTACCAATCCGCTGATATGCACCCTGTCTCTGCCCTTGTTTTCATATGAAATATTGCCCACCAGGGTACTGCCGTACATGATAAGATACGCCACACCTATTTCTAAAACCACCATCCATTCTTCTTGGGTAAGCATGGGTACATATATTTTTGTGCCCGTAACGCTTTTTTCAAGCTCCACCAATTCTTCAATATCAGAATTGTCAGCCTTCTTTAAATGTATTGCCATATTACTGGGCCAGTCCTTGGCCGGAACTTACGGCTTTATTTATACAAGTTTTAAGTTCTTTTGTTTGCGTCCAGCCACATTGACCGTTTTGCTGTTTTTCACATTTGGCGCTTTCGTAACAAGCAAACTCTTGTCTGTATGCACAGGTAGAGGCAATACTCTTTTGGCTGGAACAAATTTCGTTGTTGCAACCGCCCACAAAACATACTGGCTCGGGCTGTACAGTTCCGCCCGCTTCTGCATTATTTGGGCTTGATGTTTCAGTGGGAATAGTGTCACCTTCGGTTACCATAAACGTTGCTGTTTTCAGATTCGCATCATTTAAAATAAAGGTATAATCGCCGGTGTTAGTGCTTTTTACATTTACGGTGCCAAGCCGGAATTCTTTTTCTTCAGCTATTTTGCCACCCAAAATATTAAATTGGGCCGTTATTTCTCCCGCCCAAACACAAACAGCCGTTTTGGGGCAACGAGAATCATTCAGGCCCACTAATGCTACCCGCAAGCCGTCAGCGAAGGTGGTACGTTTTCCGGGAGATAGGCTTACCGGCGTATTGAAATCAGCTTTTGGCGGGTTAATTACCTGTTTAAAGGTCTTGCCTTCAGGAGTTTTACACTGCGCCGGGAATGTTTCTAGAATTTGGTAACCGGCAGCCTGGCATTTTTCAAAACTGTTGATACCATCTGTTTTTTTGTTGAAACTGGTAAAAATAGCAACCCCGGCCAGCGCAACGGTAACGATTAAAAGTATTATGGTTAGTATAATTTTTATTTTCATAATTGTTTTGTTGGATTTAAAAAAGTATGCTCTTTGTCAATTTCAGAATAAGTAACGCCCCGTTTAACATTTTCGATAACGTGCTTTTCATGATGAATGGTTTTTTCCGGCAATGCGTCAATGTTAAACCATTGTAAATCATCACACTTTTGTGGTTCCATAATTCGTGGCTCCCCGCTCCATTTTTTTACAAGAAAGAAGTAATCTGACCGATCACCAGTTTCGTCACGAGCGGTGCGATATAGCGAATGGACGAATTCAAGATTTTTAGAATCTATATTCACACCGATTTCTTCTTTGGCTTCTCGCATACCGGCAATAATGGGAAGCTCTTTGGCATCAACATGACCAGCTGGTACTCCGTACCAACCATCATAATATCCGGTATTTTTTCTCCTACCTAATAAAATTTTATCCTCTTTTTTGAAGATTAAATAAACTGCTGGAACCGATTTGTTTCTTTCCTTTTTCATTTATCTTAAACTCTTAATAACGGGGAAAAAAACCATGAGGGTTGATAAGAATGGCCCATCACAACAAAGAATATCCCCCACGCAAGCATCACGTCTACGTGCTTATCTCTGATCATTAGATTTTATATGGTATATTTTTAGTTAAAACTAACCGTTTTAGCTGAATCCCACAGTTTCAAGGTATCCGCTTGAGCATTATCAGAGTGCAGTACCACTATAATGACTGGTTTTTGGTTAACCGTGAAAAGCGATGCCATGGTTTCTTTGGCTTCTATGGAGTATCCCTTTTTACCTCCTATAAAATCAGGCATCGTGTAAAAGTTATTCAAGTTCTTGAATTTGAGTAATTTACCCTTATTGTTGGGTAACCAAAAATTATTATCCTTCGTAATATCTAAAATTTCTGGGTGGTTTTGGTAAATATAGGTTACTAATTTTGCAATATCATCTGCAGTAGAAACATTCTTTGGGTTCAATCCATGCGCATCATGATAAACCGTATTTTCCATGCCAAGCTCCTTCGCTTTTTTATTCATCATTTTCACAAACCTTCCAACTCCCACGGCATGAGAAAGTGCCTGTGCCGCATCGTTAACAGACTGAGTTAGGCTCGCTTTCAAAAGATCTGCTACCGAAATCTTTAAATTTGGAAATAGTGACGGACTTTGACCCTCGGGTTTTAGCATACCTTTCGTAAGTCGTATGGTCGTTTTAGTACTTATATTTTCCAAAACAATGATGGCATTCATTAACTTGGTAATAGACGCAATAGAATACTGCTGACTAATATTCTTCTCTAAAATAAGTTTCTTACTTTTTACATCCATCAGGGCGTACGCACCTGCAGAAACGGGGGCCGTGCTTTCCATACTTTTCACCAGAGAATTTAAGTTACGGATTTCTGAGTTCTTTATGTCAAGTTGCTGTTGTAATTTAAAAGTAGCCTCATCATCAGCAGCATATATTGGGGACATATCCAAAAAGAGCAATCCTACTGCGATACATAACAGTAAAAATATATTTATTTTAAAACGAATGAGCATGTGAAAATGTAACGCATTATATTTTTACTGGCTAAAGAGTGCCGAAAATATGCTTCGCATATTTCCATTTTACCAAGGCACATCGGCCACTTAACTTAGCATAAGAATGCTGCGGGACTAGGACTCCGCTCGAATTAATCCCATTTTCTTTTTTCTGCGCCAACCTTTTACTTCCGATTCCCTTTTTCTAGCTTCTTTAAGTGTTTTAAATGTTTCAGAATACTTTAATTCTACTGGTCTGCGAATTTTAGTGTAATGGGCTCCCCATTTGGAATTGTTATGTTGCTTAATTCTTCTTTCTAAGTTATTAGTGCAACCAACATATAGTGATTTATCTGCACATTCTAAGATGTAAGTAAAAAACATATTGTATCTCAGCTTTGTGAAGCTGAGTGAATTTTCTTTTTCTATTTCTTCAAATGTTCAAATTCAGCTGCGGGACTTGGACTCGAACCAAGATAACATCCTTCAGAGGGATGTGTCCTGCCGTTAGACGATCCCGCAAGGTTATATTTCTAATTTACTTTTTAATACTTCTCTTCCATAGCCAGATTTAAAAAATTTCTCAGCTTTTCTTGCTAACACATACGTTTCATAAGCTTCGTAGTATACTAGTTCGAATGGTCTATTGTCATTGGTATATTTTCCACCTATTCCAGAATTGTGCTCCTTAAGTCTTCTTTTTAAGTCATCGGTTGATCCATAATATAAACTACCATTCTTTTTACTTTTTAACACGTATGCGTAAAACATAAGATATGTTGTCCCCGCCTCTTCGGCGGGTCGCCGATAGAGGGACTCGCCTCTTCGGCGAGTTGCCGGGGAGGCAACTACCATTAGACGACCTCGCAAAAATTAAACTTTCAGATACTTATTTACCGCCACCAAGCTGGATACTACCCCCAAACCAACTGTGAAAATGAATTGGATTAAAATTACAATAAACAAATGAGAAATGAAATACCTGAATAAACCGTAGCCTGGCAAAAGGAATGTATCAATAAAGGATGACAGGAAGTACGTCGATAATGCCGTGGCCAAAAAACAAACGACAAAAGCAATGCACCCGAATATCGCGCCCTGGATAATAAATGGTAATTTTAAAAACCAGCTGGACGCGCCGACTATCCTCATGGTGTTAATTTCTTCTTTTGAACTGTCAACCACCAATTTTATGGTGTTAAAAACAATTAAAATGGCAATCAATACAAGGACTACTCCAACACCTATCCCGAACTTGTTAACGGCGGAAGTGACTGAAAAAACCTTCTCAATGGTATCGCGTTTCTCGGAATAATCAACCCTTTCAATCAGACCACTCGAAGGGCCATTCTCTAAGATTTCGGTGATTTGCCCGTACAATTGGGTGTCAGGACCAGTCGTAATATTTAATGCCGGCAAAAAGGGGTTTTCCCCTACCTGGCGCAAGGCATTTGCCAATATGGGGTTGTCCTTATGCCTTTCGGTAAAACTTGCCAGCGCCTGCTCCCGCGAAACGTATTCAACCGCTTTCACCTGTGAAGACATTTTCATGATTTCATCTTTCACATCCAGGATGTCCGACTCACGAACATCCTCTTTAAAATACGCCGTGATATCAATTTTGTTTTGCACCGCCTCAATTAAAAAGCTACTTGCTCCGTGAAAAATATACAGCCATGTAACTAATAGCGTAATGATGGTCAACACAAAAATTGCCGAAATAGATACTCCCCTGTTACGGTAAAAATCAGTGAAAGCGAAATGTAAAACTCTGTTAAAGCTAACCATATCTTACATTTAAATAATAAATCTGCCGTTTTCTTCGTCTCTTATTAATATGCCATTTTCTATGGTAATCACTCGCTTTCTCAATTTGTTAATAATTTCCCTGTCATGGGTTGATAAAATCACCGTTTTCCCAGATTTGTTGATTTTCTCTAAAAGCATCATAACTTCGTAAGTGTTGTACGGGTCAAGATTCCCCGTCGGCTCATCGGCAATAATAACGTCCGGGTGGTTCACTAACGCACGAGCAATAGCAAGACGCTGCTGCTCGCCACCGGAGAGCTCATGGGGAAAATTATTTACTTTTTCCTGAAGACCGATAATTTCCAAAATTTTTGGAACTTGCTGTTCAATCTCTTCATTTGATTTTCCTTCTACTTCCATAATATAAGAAACATTTTCATACACCGTTTTACCTGGAAGAAGCTTGTAATCCTGGTACACGCTTCCAATTTTTCTTCTTACTTCCTGAAGGGCATCTTTTTTCATATCCTGGATATTCTGGCCATTAAAAAACACACTTCCGTAGGTGGGCTCCTCCAAGCCCAAAATCATGCGTATTAGGGTAGTTTTTCCCGCCCCAGATTTACCCACAATGGAAACAAATTCACCCTTTTTGATTTCAAAAGAAATATCTTGCAAAACAACCGTTTCATTGGGATATATTTTTGTAACGTTTTGAAATTTAATCATTGTTTTAGCTTGGTTTCTTCCCCTAGAGCTCTAAATGAATTTTTACCGTATGTTCTCTCGTAAAGGTCTGCCACTTTTAATAATTTACCATTCATCGCGACTTCTGCAAAAATTTTAAAAACATCTTCAGAAGATTGAAACCCCTCCTCTTCTTTGTTAGTTTCGTATATCGCTTCTATTATTTCGCTTAATCTTTGTCTTTCGTTTGGATAACTATAAAGATGACTCTCTAAACTATACCTTCTTGTGCCAGGTTCTAAGGGTTCTAGCTCACTTACAGCGACGCTTGAAATATCATCGGGTTTAACTTTTGCATCTTTTTTGAAATTTTCTCGTAACTTAATTTCTTTTTTTATAACATCAAAATCTTGAAAATAATTATGATCAAATCTTTTGGCTAATTCTTCCGTAATTGCTTCATTAATATCCTGGAAGTAAACTTCATGCTTTTTTTTGTTTGTTACGGTAAATCCTATTCTCCTCTCGCTGATTTGCTTTTCCAGCGGATCGGCATTAATCGATTGAAAGGAATTAAAATGCAATACTTCATGGACAATATGCTGGGCATTTTCGATAATATTACCTTCATCAACAATATAAATCGTTTGATGAGGCCAATTATAACCACCCGCCTCCCTAGCAGAAATTCCTAATTTTCTTTTATCTTCTTCTTGTAATTTTCTTCCATCTAAAATATGGATATGGTCTGGCGTGATATTAATTGGAGTACCTTTATACTTTCCCACAAATTCTGAAATTTTACCTAAAATTTCTCCGATGAGAATCATTTCATCTTCAGTCTTTTCGCGCTCGTATCCCTTAAGCATTTCTTCAGAAAGTGCTGATTGCTTTTCGAAAGCAATCTTAAACTTGGCAGCTACTTCTTGTTCCTGACCTTCATTGACTCCAACAATCTTGGAAATTCCAGATTCTCTTGGTGGCTCTATATTTTCTTCTCCAAGGTTTCTTTCTCCCATAATTTTTATTCTTTATACTTTAACTCTGCCTGAATAAAATCTTCTAAGTCTCCATCTAAAACCCCTTTTGTATCTGATGTTCCAAACTGAGTCCTTAGATCTTTTACCATTTTATAGGGATGCAAAACGTAGCTACGGATCTGATTGCCCCAACTGGCGCTAACCGAATCTCCTTTTATTTCTTTTAATTCTTTTTTATGCCGTTGTTCTTTTAGATGGTACAATTTGGCGTACAAAATTTTCATGGCATTTTCACGGTTTCTACCTTGCGACCGTTCAGATTGGCTGGCAACAGCAATGCCGGTCGGTATGTGGATAATGCGTATGGCAGACTCTGTTTTATTAACATACTGCCCACCAGGTCCCGAAGCCCTAAATGTATCAACTCGCAAATCTTCCGGTTTTATTTCAAATTCTGCCATATCTTCAATTTCGGGCATTACTTCAACCAGGGCAAATGAAGTGTGTCGCAACTTCTGGGCTGAAAATGGCGACTGGCGTACTAATCGGTGCACCCCTGCTTCTTTTTTTAATAATCCGTAAGCGAAGCGCCCCGTAATTTCCAGTGTAACATTTTTGGTGCCTATTCGGCCATCCGGCCCTCCACCTTCGCCGAAACTCTGATGCAAAATGCTGGCCTTAAAACCTTTGGCATCACAATATTTCAAGTACATTCTTAACAGCATCGTAACCCAATCCTGCGCATCCACTCCACCGGCTCCTGAAAATATTTCCAGCAAAGCGTTGTTTTTATCGTACTGGCCTGATAAGAACGCTTTTGATTCTTCCCTGCTTACTTCTCTTTGTAATTTGGCGTAACTTTTTTGAACATCAAGGGCCAATGTCTCATCTTTTTGAGCCATATCCACCATTACCCTCAAATCGGTAAGTTCTCTTTTCAAAAATTCCATTTTCTCCAATTCTTCTTTCAACTCTGATATTTTTTGGCTTACTTGCGAAGCATGCTTATTGTCGTTCCAAAAATCCGTAACTTGTGTTTGTAATTCTAATGACTTTAATTCTTTTTCTTTAGTATCAACATCAAAAACAGTCCACCAAATATTGGATTTGCTCACCCAGTTTTTCTATATTCTCATCTTGCCCCGCCATATTTGGTGGATTTAATAATATATAGTGATTTTAGCATTTTTTTTACAAATAAAAAAGCCCCCGCGATAGAAGAGGGGGCCGAAGTGGTTGACCTAGGCCGGGATCGCAAACCGTGGCTTGTTGTGGATTAGAGAAACCAGATCCGCGACGGTTTTTTGAGCCTGGATCTTCCTAGCAAATGCGGACAGATCAAGGTCGAGACCCAGGCGCTGGTTGAAGCTAAGCGCCAGGTCCAAATAGTCTGCCCACTCAGTCGCACCCATATCCTCCTTCAGTCGGCACGTCGTCCAGACGTCGCGGCTGCGAACCTCCTGTGGGGGTTCAAGGGATTGTAACAAAACTTCCTGCACCATCTCCAGCACCTGCAATTCAGTCATGGCTACCGTCCTCAAGATGTGAGATTTTCTTGCTATTTGCCACCCGTCAAAAGCAATAGAACCTCTGGTTGTGTGCTAAGATTACTATACCACAAAATGCAATTTTCACAACCACCCTATCGTAACGATCGATACCCTCCCGCCACTCCCTTTTTACTCAAGACTATTTGCCAAAGTTGCAGATTGCGCGCCCTAAATGACCCTGCAAAGCTCAATAAATAGTATTTCCACATGCGGTAAAAGTTTTCACCGTATTTTGCTTGTAGCTTTGTCCAGGCGCGATCAAAGTTTTCAAACCAAGCTATGAGTGTTTTATCATAATCGGCGCCAAAATTATGCCAATCTTCAATGACAAACAACCCCTCAATGGCCGTTGCTATTTGTGATGGGGCCGGCAGTATGCTGTTAGGAAAGATATATTTTTCTACCCACGGATCCACAAATTTCATAGGCACGTTAGTTCCGATGGTATGCAGTAAAAACAATCCATCGTCTTTCAATAATTCGTGCACTTTTTTAAAATAGGTGCGGTAATTTTTCACCCCCACATGTTCAAACATTCCCAGAGAAACAATATGGTCAAACTTACCTGTTAAATCCCTGTAATCCTGCAATTTAATCTCTATTGGCAAACCGACACAAAGTTTATTACCCAATTTGACCTGCTCCTTTGAAACGGTAATTCCAACGCCCCTTGCGCCATACTTTTGGGCTGCAAATTTTAGAAAACTTCCCCAGCCGCATCCAATATCTAAAATAGTATCGCCCTTTTTTAAACCGATTTTTTTACAAACCAAATCTAACTTTGCTTCTTGGGCTTCTTCTAAATTTTTCGCGTCTTTCCAGTACCCGCAGGTATAGGTTATCCTCTTATCAAGCATTACCTTATAAACATCATTACCAATGTCATAGTGCTTCTGGCCGACTTCAAATGACTTTGAAGGCGAGCCAAGGTTAAAAACTTTAAATTTCACATACGTCAGCAACATCGGCCAAGAAAAACTAAAATTGTTTTGCAACCGCGCTCCTAGAACTTTATAAAAAAACTGGTCAAGACTTTTTACATCCCACCAACCGTCCATATACGCTTCGCCCAACGTCAAAGAACCGCCCGTGAAGACGCGCTTGAATAATTCCTCATTGTGGATCTGCGGGTCAAAATCGTTTTTACCATTTATGGTAAGCCCCGCTTTCTGTAATAATTTTTCGGCCTGTGTTTTTGGATTACCCATTTTAGTATGAGCCGCTTACAAGAATCGAACTTGTATTTATGCTTTACGAAAGCATTGTTTTACCACTAAACTAAAGCGGCTTATTATTTAAAAGTGTATCATTGCAGTCGTTAAAAATCAATCAGACCCGTTAGTAAAAAAAGCCCAATCTTTGAGATTGAACTTACGGGTCCTTTTTCGCTTTTTTGCGATGGGGACTTGGCAACTCTTTTGGCTCAAGGATCTTGCGGTATCCTAGGGCGAGAGCCACCTCCAGCACTTCCGACCAGGTCGGAAATGGCCGCTTGTTGTCTTTCATGTACTGCTCCATGGCTTTTTTAAACTTAATGTCGTCGTCATCGGGTTCATCAAGATTGATGATCTCCACCGCATGAGGACCATTCGCGAGCCCATGGGGCTCATGTCCATGAGTCTTACCTGGTTTCGTTTCCATGGCAAATCCCTCTCCGTTTTTTTCCGCGCCCGCCACCGTGACAGACGCAGCCAATAACTACCACTTTTCATGGTGACTATTGGCTGCTTCTGTCTCAATGAATGTGCTACTTTTGATTATAGCTCTAATATCTCTTTATGTGCAAGATATAGGAGCAATAAAAAACTGCCGGCGATTGCTCGTCAAGCAGTTCTGGCGCTTATGCTTTTTTCACTTCTTTTATGGCGTCGAGCACAGCCCCAAGGTCGAAGATGCTTCGTTCAAGGAGATCCACCATTTCATGGCGGTCGCTAGCATTTCTGAACAAGAACATCTTGTTAAAGAACTGTTGGTTCATGTCGGCAAAGATTGCCACGTCGCCGTGAATGTGACGGAGAAGTCTACGGAGCTGTTTGTAGTCGCGATTGGGACTTCGTTCAGCACCGCCAATCGCGGCATTGGGCTTTCCGGTCTTTGATCCGACAAGAACCTTGACCGCGAAGACCTTGAGCTTTTCCTGCACCACCTGTTTTGCCATTGCCAATTGCTTTTCCTTGGGAAGGTCAGCAATGACCACGGCATGGGAAAAAGGCAGCCGGTTTTCTTCGGCGGTTGACATGGACATCATGTTCCGCACCCGCTCATCAAGGGAAAGGATTTTGAGATGCTGGGCAACCCACGAAATTGACGTGGTGAACATGTCAGCGATCTCGTCCGTCGGCATCTTCTTGTCGACAAAGTGCTGGATGGCAAGGGCGATTTCGATCGGGTCGTGGTCAACCCGGCCGAGGTTGGCAAGCACCGACTGGGCGAACTGATCATCTTCATCTTTGACAGTGAAGATGATGATCTTCATGGTATCCACTTTCGCGATACCACAGGCGCGAAACCTCCGTTCGCCGTCAATGAGTTCGTAGCGACAGGAGTATCCGTTGCTTTGGGGCAGCTCCCTGACAAACACCGGAACCAGCTGACCAAACCGCTTGATGCTCTTGGCAAGGGCTTCTAGCTTTGCCTGGTCGAAGTACTTGCGCGGTTGTTTGGCGAACGACTTGATAGAGCCGCGCGACACAACGAGAATCTTTCCCGACGCCGGCACCAAGCCTTCATCTTTGACTTCGGCCTGAAGGTCAGCGATGTTCTGCTTGACGCATGCTTTCCGATCGCACGCCGCCCGACCGAACTTTTTGACCGTCACGCCATCGGGCAGAGCATCTTTCCACTCCGACCGGGAGTCCTCGCCTTTGTCCTCATCAACCCAGTACCACCTCACCCGCTTGCAGAACGGACACTGTTCCGCAAAGAATTCTGTCGTCTTCGTAGCCATGGATCAACTCCTTGTTGGTTGTTTTTGTTGCCAGTGAAACCAAAGCGCCCTACCCAAGATTTTACTACTTTGGGTTAATATGTCAACAAAAAAACCGCCTTTTCGGCGATTTTTTTATTGGAGCGGGATACCGGAATCGAACCGGCGCCCTAACCTTGGGAAGGTTATGTACTGCCACTATACTAATCCCGCACAACTCTATTTTTTAAACCACTCAATAACCCAGGCGAGCCATGCCGGCCAGGGATTTTTTTCAGAACTGTTATCCTGTTGCGAGGCTGGTGTTTTAACAAAAGAAAATACCTTTTCTCCGGGTTTTTGTAAATCTAATTCCTCCCTGGCGACTTTTTCTATATACGCAGTATCATTTGACTTTGATATTCCTTCTTGTAAATTGCTATTACTGTTTTTTAAATTTTCTATTTTGGTTTTTAAATCGCTAATCTGACGGTTAAGCTGATTCCTTTTTTGAAACATTCTTATATTGGTAAAAACCAAAAAGGCGCAGATGCATATAACCAAGACCACCCCTGTTTTTAGCAATATATGGCTTGAGGCGTTCCTCTTTTGTTTTTTCTTAAAATCTGATATCATAGGTAGTAGGGAGTCATTCGCTCGCCCCGTAAACTGGGGATCGCTTTTTAGAAACCACAGACGGGAATTTCCGCTAAAGCGGATAATTCTCGCGTCTCTACACGGTTTCTAACGCGTCCGCTCTGGAATCCTCGCGGCACTGTTTTCCTCCACGGGGAAACCGTATGTTTCCGAGTCGGGATTTTCCGCTTACGCGGATAAATCTCGCAACTTGACCGACCCCATTCCAGATCTAATATTATTATATCTAAATACATGAAAATAACAGCAAAAAAGCTTTTCAGAACAGTTTGGGTAATACTTATAAGTTTAGTTGCCCTAAGTTTGATTATTTTCTCCGTGGGAATAGGGTTTTTCAGATGATTTTATCCTATCAAATTCTTAATTAAAAAACCAGCCTGCAATCCAGGCTGGTTTTTTAAGTTCGCACACTTACGATATTGATATATTTTTAATGGCGTTTTCGTAACTGGACAGCATTCTTTTAGCCAAGTCCAAATCAAGCTTATAATCAAGGTCGTATACTACCAGGTTCCTGATAGCGTGAGCTTCTAAAATATCCTTAAAATTATTCGACATTTTTTTGCCGGCATTACCCGCTAACTCTTCAAACGTTTCTCCTTCATACCCTGCTTCTTCCAATACCTGATATAAGAAATCATCAGCTTCTACGATGGCAAATTTATAATCGCTTTCGGCCCCAGATTCAGTCCTTTTCATAATCTTAGCCCAACGTTTATTCACCGAGCGTAAACCATACGGTTGCCAAGAAAAAAATTCCGCAACGTCTTGCAAAAACTTAAACTGTATATAGCTGCTATTGATATATAAATAAATCACCGCGCAAAGAAAAAAAATGGTAAAAGCGTAAAACACCAATTTGATGGGTAAAAGTTCATGTTGGATATCGGGCGAAGAGATAAAATACATAAATTCCCTTATGCCCAAAAACCCGTATATTTGATCCCAACTCATTTTTATTTCGTAAAAATCGCGGAATAATGCGGAATTTTACGCAGAATTATGCGGAAGTGTTTCCGCGTTTTTCTGCGTGAGTTTCCGCGTAGTCCCGCGGATTTCATTATCTAATGAAATTATAGCATTTTTTCCATTTGTTGTGCTACTGCCAGGATTTTATTTTCTTCAAAGTGATTACCTATAATCTGCAAGCCAACGGGCAACTTACCCACTTTCCCCGCGGGCAATGAAAGCCCCGGGAGACCGGCTAAATTTAATGAAATCGTATAAATATCGGCTAAATACATAGAAAGCGGGTCTTCCGCCTTTTCCCCTATTTTAAATGCCGGAAAAGGTGAAACCGGCGCAAATATCACATCCACGTTATTAAAAGCATTTTCAAAATCCTGCCTAATCAACTGCCTAACCTCCTGCGCTTTTTTATAGTACGCGTCATAGTATCCGCTAGACAGCGCGTATGTCCCAATAATAATTCTTCTTTTAGCTTCTGCGTTAAATCCTTTTCCGCGTGTTTTTAAATATACATCCAATAAGTTATCCGCTGGTTCAGACAACGCATACTTAATCCCATCAAATCTTGCTAAATTAGTTGATGCCTCACAGGGCGCGATAATATAGTAACAAGCCAAAGCGTATTCAGTTGCTGGCAAGCTGATTTCAATAATTTTTGCCCCGGCATCCTCCGCTTTTTTTATGGCGTTTTTAATTATTTTTTCAACTTGCGCTTCAATCCCTTTGGCAAAGTATTCTTTTGGAACACCAATTTTTAAACCACGCATCTTCACATCCAACTCTTTAAATTCGTAGTTAACTGAAGTGGCATCCATGGGGTCTTTTCCTGAAATCACCTTAAAAATTGTTTTTACATCTTCAACGGTTCTAGCCATTGGACCTATTTGATCTAGTGAAGATGCATATGCATAAACCCCATAGCGAGAAACCGCGCCATACGTTGGTTTTAGCCCCACCACACCGCAGAAAGAAGCTGGCTGCCTAATTGAGCCTCCCGTATCTTCACCCAAAGCGAAACAAGACTCTTTAGCGGCAATTGATGCAGCTGAACCACCCGAACTTCCTCCGGCGACCCGAGTTACGTCGTGAGGGTTTTTGGTAACTTTGAATGCCGAATTTTCGGTAGAACTGCCGAACCCAAAACAATCCATATTTGTTTTCCCTAAAATTACACCCCCTTGTTCTTTTAGTTTCCTGATAACCGTTGCATCATACGGCGCCACATAATTTTCCAATATTTTTGAACCGGCGGTTGCAATCTGACCCTCCACTAAAATGGCATCTTTTACGCAAAAAGGAATCCCCATTAGCACTGGAAAACCAGAGCTCTCAACGCTTTGAGAGCTCGGCCGAGCACCATTAATGGTGCTCTGGTCTTTTTCCCTTTCCAGAGCTGTAGCAATAACTTTATCTGCCTCCCCTGCTTGCGCCAACGCCAACTCTTCAGTAACAGTTAAATATGCGCCGATTTTGTCATCAGTTTTTTTGATTTGGTCTAAATAAGCTTTTGTCACTTCAACTGAAGTAAACTGCTTTTTTTTAAAGCCTTCGTGAAGCTGGACGATAGTCAGATTTAATAAATCTTCCATAAATTTCTAATTAACCTAATTATTCTAATTAACCTAATCAAATCCTAAATTCTAAATGCCTAATGTCTAAAACGTTTTGGGTCTTTCACATATTTGGTCATTATTCAGAATAATTAGATTAATTAGAGCAATTAGAATAATTTCAAAGTCAAAGAATACTTTTGACTTTCACGTATCTATCTTTTTTGTCCGGCGCAGCCTCAACTAGGTTATTCGCCAAGCTCGCGGGTCTTTCTATCACCAAATCTTTCCGCCCATTTTCACTTCGTAAAAATCGCGGACTTACGCGGACTTTACGCTGACCTACGCGGACACCGTTTTTGTCTGCGTTAGTCTGCGTGCGGTCTGCGATGGTCTGCGATACTGGAGCTTGCTTCAGTATGTTGAAGTAATCCAAGATTGATGACAAATCTTTTTGCATTTTTCCCACTTCTTGCGGCGTCAATTCCAATCTTGCGAGCTTTGCAATGTGTTCAACTTCTTGCTTGGATATCATAATAATTTGGCAATATGTTCACCCGGTTAAATAATTTCGCAAAGCGAAATTAAAATCCCCGGGATTTTATTTAACTGGGTAAACTTCTTCTTTTGAAATCATTGATAAATTGTATCAAACTTGACATATCTTCTCAACTATTGACAAATATACTTCTAGGTGTATAATTAAAGAATAGACTCAACACTACCCCTACCCCCTCAAGAGGACCCTCTAATGATACGCACGTTGAAAAAAGTGGCCGTGGCGATGTTCTTCTTCGCCACAGTCAACTGCATGAGCTTCTGCCTCGGCAGAGCTTCGGCAGGCCAGGAAGATTGGTACCTGTGGCTCGCAGGAGCCGGTACGGGGACCATCCCCGCAATCGGCCTAATTGCCCTTGTGGCAATCCGAGTCAGGGTTACCGGAAGGTAACCCCTAATCAAAGGAGGCAGTTGTGAACAAACAACGTTGGCAAGAAATCTGCAAAGCAGTGGGCTTCTATGACGGCGACTGGATGTCATGGATGCTCTTGGGAGACCCAACGCTGGGCCCCAAAAGAAGAAAGGGCCTGATCAAAGACACTGTGCGGAAAGCCAATCGGAAAAATATTCCTCTCCAGGAGCTCAAGAAATGGATTTATGAGTGCCGAAGGTGGGATGAGTATTTTGACTGGCCACCCTACAAACCCATAGACCCGAACGCGGAGGCAATCAACCTGGATGACTGCCTTCGCTAGTAAAACCAAAAGCCCTCGACGCATCCGCGACGAGGGCTTGTTTTTTTGTATAAAATTATCAATCCGTTGGGATTTTGCCTTGTCAAAATCCCAACACTTACTTATTTAAAATTTAAAATTAGAAATTTAAAATTGCAGTTTAACCAAAAAGCGCCACGAGCGCTTTTTGGTTAAACCGGTGCTCCCCATTCTTCATCCTTTGCCAACAAGTTGGCCAATTCGTCTATATTTTCTAAGGTTATTCCACAACCACGCACAACAGAAGTGAGCGGGTCATCAATAATTCTGCATGGCATTTTTGTTTCACGAGTAATTAATTGGTCCAATCCTTTTAACAGCGACCCCCCGCCCGCCAAGTAAATCCCATTAGTCATCACATCAGCCAAAAGTTCCGGCGGAGTTTCTTCAATGGTTACTTTAATTGCCGCCACAATTTGTTTTACTGACCTTTCCAAGGCGCGCTGAATATCATCATTAAACACCACCACTTCTTCGGGCAAACCCGTTACCAAGTTCCTACCCCTCATAGGAATTTCTTTTTTATCTTTCAACGGCAAGGCTGACCCGATATTTATTTTAATAAACTCCGCGGTTCTTTCCCCAATTAACAATTTATATTCTTTTTGGGCAAATTGGATAATATCATCATTCAATTTATCTCCGGCAATACGCAAACTTCTAAAGGCTACAATTCCCCCTAAAGAAATTACCGCAACTTCGGTAGTCCCCCCGCCAATGTCAACAATAAAATTTCCTCCGGGTTCTTGGATGGGCAACTTTGCACCAATGGCAGATGCCAACGGTTCTTCAATTAAAAATACCGTACGGGCGCCCGCATTCTTTGCCGCATCTCTTACGGCTTTTCTTTCCACTTCAGTTACTCCACAGGGAATGCCAATAATTACCCTTGGGGAATATCCAAACCCCCACCATTTCTTACTTCCAGCGACCGCTTTTTCAATAAAGTATTTGAGCATTTGCTCGGTCACTTCAAAATCTGAAATAACCCCGTTGACCAAGGGTCTGGTAGCCGTAATATAGCTTGGCGTGCGCCCCACCATTTTTTTAGCTTCTTCTCCGATAGCCAGAATCTGCCCAGTTTTATTATTTATCGCAACCACAGAGGGCTCATTGATAATGATTCCCCTGTCTTTGACATACACCAAGGAATTGGCCGTCCCCAAATCAATGGCCATGTCCATGGTCAAAAAGGCAAATAATTTTTTTACTTTACTTAGCATGTTAACGGAATTAACCTAATTAATCCAATGAAATCCTAATTTTCTAAAACGTTTAGAATAATTAGAGTAATTAGAATAATTTCCCAACTTGACTTAGTTTTACCAATTTAATCGTATCTTTGCCACGCTCCTTAAACTCTACACTAGCCTTCTGCAATGTTCTTTCTGAAATAACAATCCTATAAGGAATCCCTAATAAATCTGATTCACCAAATTTCTCTCCGGCGGTCTTATTTTCCCTATCGTCATATAGTACTTTAATTCCCTCTTTTTGTAAATCTTTATACAACTTTTGAGCGGTTTTTTTCACTTTTGGCTTAGTATCTAATTGCAAAATGTGAACCAAAAACGGCGCTACGCTTTTGGGCCAAATGATTCCCTTGTCATCATGACTGGCTTCAACAATAGTCCCCAACAACCTGCCCAACCCGATTCCATAGCAGCCCATAATAACTGGTTTATCGTGCCCATCTTTATCCGTAAATTTCAGGTCAAAGGGCACCGAAAACTTCGTTCCCAAGGGAAAAATGTTCCCGACTTCAATAGATTTTTTTTCTTCAAACTGATTTTCCTTGCACCTTGGGCACGCCGGGTATTCCGCCTTTATTTCTTTATTAATTGCAGTGCCGCATGTTTTACAAATATAAATCAAATCTTCCCCGGCACTGGTAATAGTTTGAAATTCATCGGAATATTTTGAAAAACTTCCTCCGCTGGCCAAAGTCCTATAAGTTATTCTACCGATTCCACATTCTTTGAAAATATTTACGTACGCTTTTGCTGCTTTTTCGTAATAATCTTTAAAATCTGTTTGCGTTGCGTGAAAAGAATATAAATCTTTCATTAAAAATTCTCTAGTCCTTAAAATTCCAGATTTAGCGCGTAGTTCGTCCCTAAATTTATTCTGAATTTGAAATACGTAAAAGGGCAAATCACGATAAGAAAATATGATTTTTTTTGCAAGCGGAACCACTACTTCTTCATGGCTTAATCCCAATGCATAGTCTTTATCACCAGATCCTTTTAATTTAAAAAGCACGTCTACAGTGTTCCACCTACCTGTTTTTTGCCAATTTTCTTTTGGATGCAAGGAGGGTAATAGTAACTCTTGCCCACCAATTTCTTCCATACTGCGCCTGATAATACTTTCAATATTTTTTAATACCATAAAACCCAGTGGCAAAAAACTATACACCCCGGCCATAAGTTGATCCACATACCCCGCGCGCACTAAAAGATCGTGCGAAATAGATTCAGTTCCTGCAGTTTTATTTTTCGTTGTTTTATAGAAGAGTTTTGATTGTAACATGTTTTGATTTTAGATTGCAGATTGCAGATTGCAGATTTTCTAGCGAGCGCCCGCCATTCTGAAATCTGAAATCATAAATCTGAAATTATTAAAGCCCTGCTTTCCAAAATTCTGCCACTCGCGGGAAATCAAATTTAACCGTCACGAAAATTGACGCCGTTATTAATACTACAAAAAATAAAACGGTGATTTTTTGTTCCCAGCTGGCTGGCACGGGTTTGCCCATTACTTTTTCAATGATTAAAAATACAAATTTACCACCATCCAGCGCCGGAATGGGAAACAAATTGAACAAAGCGATAAACACCGATATTGAACCAATAAAGTACAGAAAAAATCCGACCCCGTAATCTGCCGCTCTTGCTAAAAATATGGTAATTCCCACGGGGCCCGCAAGTTCCGCACCGCTGGGAACCCCCTTACCAATAAATATATTTTTAAACACACTAAATATGCCCTGCACGGCACCCCACGTTACCTGTCCGCAATATATGGTACCCTTAACCGGCGCTTGATACCAAGGAACTTTTTCAATAAGAGTTGCTATTCTTTCCAACCCAATTCCTACAGACCCCTCGCCCTTTGGATAATCAACCCTTGGCGTAAAACTAATAGCAAGATTTTGGCCTACCCTATGTATTGTTGCGTTGACGACATTGCCCTTATTGTTTTGAATGAAAGTTTGGAAATCTGCAATTTTATTTATTTTCATGCTGACGCCCGAAATACTCAAACTGACTATTTCATCCCCCACCTTAAGTCCGGCTGTTTGAGCCGGCGAACCCTTGGCAACAGCTACAATTTCAACTTTCGCATTAGTTAAACCGCCAATGTCCTGATCCCCAATTGGCACATTAGCACCGATAACAAAAAGGACTGAAAAAATAATAATGCTGGCAACCCAAAAGGCAAGAACTCCTCCTAACACAACGAATATTCTTTTCCAAATGGCTAAATTTGAGAAACTCTTAGGGTCGTGGATATCACCCTCTTCACCAAAAATCCTAACAAACGCCCCTAACGGGATAAGGTTTATAGAATACAGGGTTTGGCCGAATTTTTTACCGAAAAGCCTTGGTGGATACCCAATGCCGAATTCCTCTACCCTTACGCCGAATTTTTTTGCAATGACAAAATGCCCGAACTCATGAATAATCATGAGGGCAATGAGACTAAAAAATGCGATTAATAATGTTACCAACATTATAAAATTATTCTAATTATACTAATTGCTCTAATTATTCTAATCAAATGCCAAATCCTAATGCCTAATCTTTAAATTTAGACCTTCACCAAATTGATATTTGATTAGGTCAATTAGTATAATTAGGTTAATTAGAAATTTACGCTACGCAACTTCTTTTTCCTTCTTTTCAATTAATTCTTTTATCTTTTTGCCAAATTCATCAATCAATTTTTGTAACTCATCTTTACCCTTGAATTTATCATCTTCGGTAAGAGTTTTGGCTTTTTGGGCGGCTTGTATTTTATTCCAGGCATCTTCTCTGGCATGGCGCATGGTCTGGCGAGCCTGCTCGGCTTTTTCGTTAAGCAGCTTAACTAATGTGGCGCGGTATTCTTGGGTTAACGTTGGCAAATTCAACCTAATAAGACTGCCTTCAACCGCGGCAGACATTCCCAAACCCGACTTTAAAATAGCCTGCTCAATGGGCTGTATATAAGAAGTGTCCCACGGCTGGATGACAATTTGGTTAGTTTGCGGAGTTGAAATGGCCGCCAACTGTTTCAGTTCGTATTTTTGACCCAAGTAATCAATTTCAACATCTTCAACCAAGGCCGGCGAGGCATGAGAAGTACGGATTTTAGTCAATTCTCCATTTAAAAAAGCAAGGGCTTTTTCAAACTCGGGGCGCACCCTATCAATAAATTCTTTGTACGACATGTGAATGTTATAAATGTTGTAGTGTTATATCGCTCGCCTGCGGGCTCGCTTGTTGTAGTGCATTAAAACATTACAACAATTAGAACATTACAACTCTAATAGTATTATTTCCAGCGCCAATTTGGGGTTGGCATTAGTTGTAAACACTTGATACGATATTTTTTCAATAAGGATTAATATCTGTTTAATTTTCAACACTGAATATTTATCTAAAACAGCAGACGGAATTGTAAAATCTTTCTTATTTTGAGTGCCTGCAGCGCCAATTTTTAAAAGTAACAAATGCCGAAAGTACTTTTTAATTGTTTCTAGTATCGCGCTTACGTTTTTGGCATCCAGGGCGGCACTTTTTGCGTACACAAATTTTTCTGCCAAATCCATCGGAAAAACTTTCAACAAATCTTGCAGGATTACTTTCTCTTCGGGCAACAATCGTTGGACAATATCACTTGCGAACTTAATTTGCTGGCATCGCGAGGCAATGGTCGGCAGCAACGTGTCTGGCTTTGACGACAACAAGATAATCAATGCATTACCTTTGGGCTCTTCTAAACTTTTTAAAAAACAATTCTGGGCCTCGGCATTCATTCTTTCGGCATGTTCTATGATAACCGTTTTATATCCCCCGTAATATGATTTGTAACTTAAAAAATTCTGTGCCTCACGGATTAAGGCAATATCAATTTCTTCTTTATCTTCGCCGTCTTTTAATGAGCTTTTACTATTTTGCGAGGCGACCACAAACACATCCGGAAATTTACAGTTTATAAATTTGACAAAATCATTGGCAAAACTTTTCAAACTTTCAATATCCTGACCAGAAAACACGTATGCATGTCCCAACTGTCCGGCCTCAAATTTACCCTTCAAAAATTGGAACTGTTTTTCGTATTCCATGGATGCATTCTAACAAACTTGAACTTGGCAGTAAAGCATTGACGTAGCAACTTTTACATGCTATGAATACAGCGACACCACCAAATCCCCACACACCCCAATCTTTCGAAAGGAAAAACATGGAGTGGCACTTCAGAAATGTCTACGAAATGCGCGACGGCACAAAAACGAAAGTGTCTCGAATCGCCAAACCTGGCCAAGATGAATCCGAGGCCGAAGGTAAAATCCGAGAAGCCGGAAAACAACTTCCCTCAGGCCAATTTCTTGGCCGATTCACACACGGCCCTGTGGGTAGCGAAAAAGAAGCACTTGAAATATAGTGCGTCAAACCAAAAGCCCGCGAACAGGAAGTTCGCGGGCTCTATTTTTTTGTAAAAACTATCACTGCTTCCGGAATGTTCATATAGCGTAAAAGAAAAACGTTTTTCTTTTACGCTATATGGTTTAATAAAACAAAACAAACGGCGGCGGGCTTTCGCCCGCCGCCGCAAATTCGTGATTCGTGTAAATTCGTGATGCCGCAGCACCCGATTCGCGGGATTCGTTTATTTCTTGCTCATCACCACCTTCTTATACTCCTCCAAATGTTCCAAAACTGTTCCTGTTCCCTTGATAACACAAAATAACGGCTCTTCGGCAATAAAACATGGCACACCGGTGCTCTGGGCAACCAACTCATTGATTTTTGGTAAAAGCGCACCTCCGCCTGCCATGATAATTCCTTTATTCATAATATCCGCAGAAAGTTCCGGCGGAGTTTCACTTAACACATGTTTTACGGCCTGAATAATTTCAGCCAGCGTATCAGAAATAGCCTCGCACACTTCATTGTTGGAAATTTTAATGTTGCGCGGCAAGCCCAAAATCAAATCCCTGCCCTGGATTTCCATGTACTTCGGGTCTTTTTGCGGCAAGGCAGTGCCAATTTTTATTTTTATGTCTTCGGCTGATTGAGTTCCAATCGCCAAGTTATATTTCTTTTTAATGTATTCGGCAATGGCGGCATCTATTTTATCTCCCGCCACTCTGACTGAATGACTGGTTACAATTCCACCCAAAGAGATTACGGCAACTTCTGAAGTGCCTCCGCCGATATCTATAATCATGTGTCCAGAGGAAGAGTTAATAGGAATACCCGCGCCAATGGCGGCCAATATAGGCTCCTTTGCCACAAAGGCGCTTCGAGCCCCCGCAGACAAAGCTGCTTCAATAACCGCGCGCCGCTCGGTTGAGGTGATTCCCGCTGGTACGGAAATAACTAACTCTGGTTTGAAAAATCTAAAATGCCGGGTGGTTTTTGAAATAAAATGGCGCATCATTGCTTGGGTTACTTTATAATCAGCAATCACCCCGTCTTTAAGAGGCCTGTATACTTTAATATCAGCCGGAGTTCTGCCGATCATTTCTTTCGCCCCCTCGCCCACGGCTAAAATCCGGTTATCGGATAACGAAACGGCCACCACTGATGGTTCAGATAAAACTACGCCCTTTCCGCGGACGTATACTAAAGAATTACAGGTGCCAAGATCAATGGCAATTTTTGTATTAAACATAGAAAAATGTAAATTACTCGCTCACGCGCTTAATGTCAGCTCCGAGGCGCTGCAACCTCTCTTCTATTTTCTCATATCCGCGATCAATATGGAAGATATCATTAATTACCGTTTTGCCATTTGCCATTAAGGCCGCAACAATAAGCACTGCCCCGGCCCGCACATCTAAAGAGTTTACATGTGTGCCTTCCAACGGTTTGGGGCCAAATACAAATGCCCTGTGAGGGTCTACAATTTCAAGATCTCCGCCCATTTTACGCAATTCCTGCACATAGCCTAGCCGGTTTTCATACAAGGGGTCATGGATTAAGCTTTTTCCCTGCGCTCGGGTCAATAGCGGTATAATAATGGGCAATAAATCCGTGGGAAACCCGGGGTGTGGCAATGCTTGTGCCCTAACAGGTTTTAAAAACGGTGAATAAAAAACGGTAATCTGGTTGTCACCCCGGTCAAAATTTACTCCCATTTCTTCAAGTTTATATAAAAATAAATCAAGGTAATCAAAATTGATATTTTTAACCACCACGCGTCCGGGAGTCAGGGCGCCGATAACAATAAACGTTCCCGCCTCCAAGTGGTCCGGCTCAACAGAATGTTCGCAGCCGTGCAGGGCTTGGACACCTTCAATTTCAATGGTGTGGCTCCCCTTCCATGTTATCTTGGCTCCCATGCTGACTAACATTTTTGAAAGGTCTTGTACTGATAATTCTGATGCCGCCCCCTTTATCACGGTTTTACCCTTTGCCAATACCGCCGCAAGCATTAAAGCTTCAGTAGCAGTTGGCGAAAATTCTCCCAAAATAATTTCCTTACCCAACAATTCATCGCGCCACACATGATACATCAAACCTTCGCGTTCAATGTGGGCGCCAATTTTTTCCAAAGCTTTTAATTGCACGGTAATGGGCCTGATACCTATCACGTCTCCACCAGGAGAAGAAATCTTAAATTCTTTGACTCTCCCCAGTAAAGACCCGAACAGCACCACCGACATTCTCGTTTTTGAAACTTTTTCCACATCAATCTTTTCCGGATTTATATTCTCAGCAGTTATTTTTACTTTCCTTTCGCCAAGCCATTCAACCTGGGCTCCTAAACTTTCTAACACTCCGATGGTATTTTTAATATCATCAATTAAAGGTAAATTATCAATAGTAACGGATTCCGTTGTAAGCAAACAGGCAGCCAAAGCCGGGCCTGCGGCATTTTTTGAGCCCCTCACCTCAATTTCTCCTGCTAATTCTTTATTGCCATTAATGATAAACTTGTCCATGTTTTGATTCATAATATTATGCCTTTTCTTGTTTAATGTCAAATATTTACCGAGTACCACTTTTCAGCTCCAAAAAATGGTGCTTGGTTTGACGTAATCTATAAAAAATGATATTATTCTATGTGTCTTAACTCCCAAAACCCGTAGGCAGCTGGCCTCAAAACAGCAGGAGGACCAATTGGACCTGTACATTATTGACTACTTCTGGCGAGATGGAAATTTCCTGAAAGTCGGGAGAATCATTTCTGCCGACCGTGGCGCCTTATTCCCTGAAGCCCAAAAGCTCATGGGGGGCGCACTGGGCTCCATTAGCGAAGTCCGCGGACCTTTCGAGAACGAAGCCAAAGCTCAAGCGAGACCCAGCCCGTTCCTGGGGCCAGTGTAACGAATGCCCATGCCAGCGATTTTCCAAGTCGCTGGCTCTTTTTTTGCCCCAGTTCAAACACGCCACCAACACGCCACGAGCTCGTGGCGTGTTGGTGGCGTGTTTACTTATTTACCTTGAATTACGAAATGGACAATGAAAATAACATTTCTTGTCTTTCCCCCAATTTTTGGCTATAAATCCGCTATAATTTTCATGCGTAGCCTTTGGCTACACCTTAAAATTTTATCAAATTTCTATCACAAAAATTGGGGTAAATCCCAGACCCCATCTCAAAAATAATCCATCCCGCGTTGCGTGCCAGGTTACCCGAGGGCTAGGCTTGGTGGTAACGATGTAGTTTACTACATCGTTACCACCTTAACGACGCACTCGGGTAACCTGGCCGCAACCCCTTGGGATCTGGCTGGTTGCCCATGTGACGGTGTTGTTTCGCGCAAGATGTGGCTTGCCACATCTTGCGCTCACGCCTTGTCGCATGGGCAACCAGCCAAGATCGCGGGTGGAGTATTTTTGAGATTGGGGCTAGAAACCATTTCGTAATTCAAGGTTATTTAGACTAATTGATTAGAGCCACAGCTTCCATTG
>CAYJSA010000001.1:0-2125 GCA_964372785.1 uncultured Candidatus Saccharibacteria bacterium | reverse complement strand
CATTTCGTAATTCAAGGTTATTTAGACTAATTGATTAGAGCCACAGCTTCCATTGAAAAATTAGCCTTTTTTTGATAGAGTTCTGCTATGACAATCAAAACAAGACTGATAATATTGGCATCTTGCGCGTTATTATTTTTGGTATTTGCTCCTTATACTGTACTTTATTCCCTTGGATACCGAATTGATTTTGCAACCATGAAATTACGGGCAACGGGCGGAATTTATGTGTATGCCGTTCCGGAGCCTTCAAGCATACTTATAGATTCCAAACCAGCTCAAAAAACCGGCCTGTTTTCCAGCGCTGTTTTTATGCAAAATATGATACCCGGATGGCATAGCGTTTTGATAAAAAGAGAAGGATACTATGATTATCAAAAAAATCTGCAGGTCCAGGAAAAAGAAGTCGCTAAGCTGGAAAATGTAGTGCTTTTTAAACAAAAAATTAATTTCACAACACTGGGTGAAAACGTTGATTATGTTTCTACCTCAACCGATAACCGTACATTATTACTAGCAATGGCAAGCGCAAAAAAGATTTATTTTGAAATACTAAACTTGGAAGACGAAGAAAAGCAAGTTATTCAATTACCCATTATAAACGGAAAAATTACAGATGTGGTCTGGGCCGAAAACGCCAATGCGGTTGTATTAAAAATTTTCCAAAATTACTACTTACTTAATGCGGCCTTAGCAAAACCTACCATAACCATGCTCCCCTCTCTCAACGGCGCCAGTCAAGTTAATGTCAATCCACAAAACAGTGAGGAGCTATTTTTTATAAAAGGGAAAAACCTTTACTCAAATTTAAAAACTCTTCCTATCGTAAAAAACGTAATTACCTACAATATAAACAGCGCAAACATTACATGGCTTTCTTATGACGGATTTTTGTATGAAAAAAATTCTCCTGACGCAGACCCAAATAAAATTTCTTCCCAAGCACTAGCAATAAAACCCAACGCGTCGTATCAAATAAAGATGTTTGGGGGCATGATTTTTATGAAAGAAAATGATACCTTGTTTTTACTTGATAAAAATCTAAAAACCTTCCAACTGTTTCAAAATAACGTAAAAGATTTGAAACACTCTCCAGATAACCAAAAAATTATCATGATTGGTGGCCGTCAGATACTCATTTCTTCTTTGGAAAAAAATTGGAAAGACACCCGGGTGCTCGCCACATTTGCAGAACCGATAAAGAACCTGGAATGGTTAAATAGCAGTTACATTATTGTTAACTACCAAGATTCCATCACTATTTCTGAAGTTGATACCAGGGGCAATGTGAATATGGTTACCATGACAAATCCAATACCCATAGAGGATAAAAATATCATTGTCAAAAATCCGAAAATATTCTTTAACCAACAAACTAAAAAGTTGTATATTTTAAGCGAGGGTAATTTGCTTGTTTCAGAAAAGTTGATTCCTTAATAAAATCTATTAGAACGTTAACAAAAAAACTGTCTCTTGGCGGTTTTTTAAATAAAATGATATTCATTTGACATATTTAAATTAATATAGTAAAAATAACCACAGTGTGGCGCATCTTCAAACATCCCATATGAGGGCAAAAGTCATGGAAATGCAACTGAGCAGACGAGGAGAAGAGTTATTCAGGTTGGCGGCGACTGAGGCGCGCATCCACAAAAAACCTTTTTTGGGAACCCAGCACGTACTCATCGCCATACTGCTGGAAGGCAAGAGCGCTACGGCACTGGCCTTGGTAGCTCAAGAGATAACGCTGGAATACGTTCGCGACCAAGCCGAACTCATTTCTCCAGCGGGGACCAAAGATGTTGGGATGGGCGGGCTTCCCCAATCCCCCGACATGAGAAAAGTCCTGGAATTGGCGGCGCAGGAAGCCAACAGGCTGGGCGACAGAGAAATCTGCCCCATCCATCTGCTACTAGGAATGATGCGAGTGGAGGGGTGCGAAGCAATGGATATCCTCCGCAAGCTCGGAGCAAATCCAGAGACCCTTCGCAAGGAGGCAATCAGGGCCTATAGGGCCAAATTGAGGAAGAAACAAGAAGTCGAGCCATAGGTCGCACCGAAGCTTTCGATACGACCTTTTTTAATGTATATGCGAAGCATATTTTCGTCGCCGCTTGGCAATAAA